>RFQY01000473.1 GCA_009924775.1 Paracoccaceae bacterium
TGCTGCTGTTTCGAGAAAGTACGCTTCTGTCCTACCCTTTCCCCGTCAATCTGCACAGCGTGCCACCCCGGAAGCGCATCGTCCAGCCGCACCGCCTCACTGATAGCCACCACGGCCCCGCGTGCCGACCAGTCCAGGGCCAGCCTGAGCACCGTCTCCCGAGGGCAACCGCCATGTTTATAGCCGGTTGTGTTCTCGTAAGGTGGATCCATGTACATAATCCACCCATCCAACCGCTCGGGAAGCCGCATATCCTCCGCCCGCCCCTGCCAACAGGCGACCATCGGGGGCTTGGCGGGGAGGGTTGCAACACGGTCGGCTAACACCGGAATGGGCGGCAGTGGTTCGCCTCTTGTCCCGTTGTTGGCGTGTTTTTCGTAGTCTTTATAGACGTGCCCAATCTCGTAGTTAGACCAGCTGCGCATAGCAACAAAAAGCAGGTTCGCCACTTCATCAACACTTTGAGGGCCAAGCCACCGCCCCGGCGAGTCCTTCGGCAACAACAACGACGGCCACCCCGCCGCCTTGAGCCGCGTCCAAAGCGCGCGGGGCTCTTCGTCGCGCCAACCTCGGATGATGGCGGCGACTTCGGGGGCGCGGGGGCCGGTTTTCTCGATGCGTTTTGCGCTCACCTCGGTCGTGTTTGCGTGCCAGTGGCCGTGAGCGCCGTGGCGGTCGGTAAAGTCGGTGCCCTCACCACATACGCGAGAATAACTACTTGCGCTGCCGTCCTTCACCATACACAGCGCATTTGCATGAAGCCACCTCCCCACCTCCTCCGCACTCCCCGCCGCCCCGAAAAGCGTAGCCAGCGCCGCGATGTTCGGACCCACGTCCCCCCACACATACGCGGCGGGCGGGTTGAGGCGGGAGAGGCCGAGGAGGCTGGCGATTGCGGTGTAGTAGCCTGCTTTGTTCCCCATCCAGGAGATAGGCGGCTTACAGCCCATTGTGCCGAAAGAGATGCCGACCATGCCAGCAAAGGGCTCGCAGAGAATCACGAGCCACCCCCAAACAGCC
>RFQY01000474.1 GCA_009924775.1 Paracoccaceae bacterium
GGATCAAGACCTAGACAGTGACGTTTCAAGTCTCGAATTTAAAGACCAAGACTTGGACAGCGATGTTTCTAGTCTCGAGTTCAAGGATCAAGATCTAGACAGTGACGTTTCAAGCCTTGAGTTCAAGGATCAAGATCTAGACAGTGACATTTCAAGCCTCGAGTTTAAGGATCAGGATCTAGACAGTGACGTTTCTAGTCTTGAGTTCAAGGATCAGGATCTTGATAGCGATGTTTCTAGTCTTGAGTTTAAGGATCAGGATCTTGATAGTGATGTTTCAAGCCTCGAGTTTAAGGATCAAGACCTTGATAGTGACGTTTCAAGCCTATATCATTTTGCAAACTTGATATACGGAGCAAGAACCACTGGAGACACAGCGGCAACTATTGGAGACCAAGAAATATCTGTTGCAACTACAGAAGGTTTTTCTGTAGGAGATTCTATTTTGATTGATGCGGGCCACAACGATCGCGAATACAATGTAATCGTAGATTTTTGCGATAATCCAGATGATGCCTGTGGAGACTTAATAAAATTAGAGACTCCGCTACAGTTCAATCATCAACAAGGGTTTGTTGTTGTTCGTAACATCAATCTGTACAGCGACGTTTCTAGTCTTGATTTCAAGAATCAAGATTTGGACAGCGATGTTTCAAGCCTCGAGTTCAAGAATCAGGATCTTGACAGTGACATTTCCAGTCTCGAGTTCAAGGATCAGGATCTAGACAGTGACGTTTCAAGCCTCGAGTTTAAAGACCAAGACTTGGACAGCGATGTTTCTAGCCTCGAGTTTAAAGACAAGGATTTAGACAGCGACATTTCCAGTCTCGAGTTCAAGGATCAAGATTTAGACAGCGACGTTTCAAGCCTTGAGTTTAAAGATCAAGATCTCGACAGTGACGTTTCAAGCCTCGAGTTTAAGGATCAAGACCTAGACAGTGACGTTTCAAGTCTCGAATTTAAAGACCAAGACTTGGACAGCGATGTTTCTAGTCTCGAGTTCAAGGATCAAGATCTAGA
>RFQY01000475.1 GCA_009924775.1 Paracoccaceae bacterium
CGTGTCGCCATTGCACATCCCGAAGGGTTTCCCTTGGCTGTGGCCAATATTTACTGCGATCTGGCCGATGCCATTCGCGGTCAGGCCCGTGATGGGTTGCCAACGGCAGAAGATGGATGTCGCTCGCTGGCGGCTGTTTATGCGGCGGTGGCCTCAGCCAAGGATCACGGCGCGTGGCAGGAGGCCCGCCCGCCCATGTTCAGGGGTTAAGCGCACGCAAACTGGCGCGTTCGACCAAATGACAAGGAAACATCTGTGCCTCAGCCTGCGGGCTGGGGTATTCACTCAGGCGCACGACAAGCGACAACGCCGCCCCCACAATCGCCTCAATCGGCTGCGCAATCGTAGTGAGGCGAATATTAGGCCACGCGGCCATTGCCATATCATTCAGCCCCAATATGCCAATATCATCAGGGCAGCCTAGACCTGCCGCGCCAATCGCGGCCATGGCGCCTATGGATAGAATATCATCGCCACAAAAATAAACCTCGGCAGGCCCCACTGACAGTTCGGCGGACATCGCCGCCTGCCCCGCCTCGAACCGATAGGCGGGCACAAAGCACGCGCGGCAGCTAAGCCTTGCCTCTGCAAGGGCCGCGCGGAAACCCGCCAAACGATCTTGGGTTGAGGTGGCCCCTTCTGGCCCACCCAGAAACCCGATCTCGCGATAGCCGCGTGCGATTAATGTCTCGCCCGCCAAACGGCCTGCAGCGTGGTTATCAATGCCCACAACATTGACCCGCGCCTGCGGATCATGGCGACCAAAGGCGTGAACCACAGGAACGCCCTCTTCATAGAATTGCTCGACCAAACCAGCGGGCAAGGTGGATGAGGCCACCACCACCCCATCGACCGAATATTGCCGCAGCATTGCTGCGGCTTGTTCAATATCGCTCACATCGCTGAGATTAACCAAAAGTGGCCGCAATCCCATCTGCTGCAAGCCACGGGTGAACTGATCGAAAATCTCGAGAAAGACGGGGTTCTGGAAATTATTCGCAACCAAGCCGATCAGCTTAC
>RFQY01000476.1 GCA_009924775.1 Paracoccaceae bacterium
GCGATTGCGACATCAGTCAGAAGAGATGTGCGGTCTTCGCTAACCACAGCACCTTTTGTTGGTGAGATTCGTGGGGCATCTTCTGGCAAGTCTTCGCCAGCATAGATATACAAGCCCAAGCCATGCAGACTGAGTGCCTTTGTCATGCAACGCATGATGGCGGTGTTGACTGCAAATGCATCTGGTTTGGGGATGGCTTTGTTGCGGAAGTCCATCACGGGCAATTGGCAAGTCATTGGTTTGCCAAACATGGTGACTGTGACAAACACCATTGCTGTGCCATTGATGTCTACAAAGGGCTTGCCTTCAAACATCTCCACTTTGTATGTGGCTGCTGAGTCTGCTTTGAGTGCTTCTGCCCAGGCCCAAGCCCAAGAGAGATAAGAGAGATTGTTTTTCTTCTCTATATGCTCGTTAACATTCTTTGAAAGTAATTTCTCAATTGACATTGTGAACTCCTGTTGATTGAAGATTGATTATAAATTCTGATTGTCTTTTGACTCAAGTCTTTTCATCAGATCAGAGATGATGATTGACATCCGATAAATCTGTTTGTTGTGTTGACCCAACATGATTGCAAAGTCATTTAATTGAGTTTCTAAACAACCAAGCCTCCTGAGCATCTCTTCGTCTGTCAGCTTCTCGTTGCTTATGTCCTTCGTAATCGGGTTCGCTGAATTGTGAGTCATGTTCTTCCTTCAGAGATGCGATCACTTTCTCAATGTCTTTGATGATGTTGGCTGGCAGCTCTTTGCTCTTGCCGAGCAACTGTTGCTTGACCACCAGGACTGGCGTGTCATCATCGTTCTTATAGATTTCAAAGTCACAGATGGCAACACCATCTTCAAACTCGAAACCAGTAACCTTCATGTAGTACCAGTCGCCATCAGACTCGCCAAGACTGTGCCAATCATCGTCACTCATTTGAATTTCCTCTTGATTTGCTCTGCCGCAATCCAAGCACCCAGCAGAGTCGCCTTTGACTGCAACTCAGCCAGATCAGCCATGTAGCCCTCATAC
>RFQY01000477.1 GCA_009924775.1 Paracoccaceae bacterium
ATAGCCCCTGCTGACTGTAGCAAGGTGTTCAGGCTGCTGTGGGCTGACCTGATCCTGAGCCTACGCTTGTCCAAGCCCTTCAGCGTAGCGTCAGTGACCTCGGCAGCCTTCTCGACATTGTGCTTGAGCCTCGCCAGCTTAGGCATATTCTCCATGAAGGTATCAATCAATACCATTCCCTCTCTAGCGCCTCCGCCGACGATGGCTCCGATCTTACCAGGGCCAGCACCATACAGCAGGGCATAGATGAATGTCTTGGCCTGATCCCTTGTCGGTAGTCCAGCAGCGGCTTGGTTCCTGCTGTGTACGTCAGTCTTGTCTTCCTTCTTCCCCTCGACTACTGACTTGGTGAAGTCATCGTCCTTCATGTAATGAGCCAACATACATAGCTCTAAGGCGCTGGCATCAATACCAACCATGACCTTACCAAAGCTAGGCACAAACAGACTACGGCATTCCTTACCGTAGGGGGCACCAACCGCAGGTATCTGAGCTAGGTTAGGGCTGTAGTGCGTCATACGGCCTGTGACGGCTCCGTTAGTGATTACCCTGCCCCTGATCTTGCCATCATTACCACAAGCCTTGATCCATGCTGCTACCAGCCCCAGCCGCTTCTGTAGCATCAGATACTCCGAGATCAAGGTAGACTCTGGTGTATTGGCCTTAGCCAGTGTGTCTTCATCTACCTTGGGTAACCCTGTCTCCGTAGTCTCGGGAAACACCACACCTAGCTGCTGTAGCCTGAAAGCTACTTGTTGCCTGCTACCGGGGTTGAATTCCTCCACCAAGTCCTTCAGCCGCTTCCCAGTCTTCTCCGAGTACCTCTCGGTGATGATCGGGGGGAACACCTGTTGCATCTGAGCCTCGATAGCCCTCATGCGATTCTCCAAGGTGTCCCTGAGGTTTAAGGCCTCCATGAACTCAAAGGTAATGCCATTCCTGACCTGCCCCTCAATGATGTATGCCACCTGATGTTCTAAGGCAATACTGTCGGTAGAGAACTTCTCAGTCGCCAGTTGA
>RFQY01000478.1 GCA_009924775.1 Paracoccaceae bacterium
CGAACGGGGCAGAGCCACCCGTCGAGCACGCCGTCGCGGATCCCGTAGTCGAACACGCACTCGTCGTACAGCGCACCGAGCGCGCTCCCGTCCGTGCGGTCGGGCGTGGCGGTCACACCGAGCCGCTTCACGCGGTCGCTCTGGTCGAACCATGCCGCGACCTTGCGCCACGACGCGGCTACGGAATGGTGCGCCTCGTCGAAGATCACGAGGCCGAAGTCCTCCGGCTTGAACTTGTGCACGCGCAGTCCCTTGCCGCGCTTGGCCGTGAGCGTCTGCACCGTGCCGACCACGATCGGAGGCGGGAGCATCACGAGCGAGTGCTCGGGACTGGCCTCCTCGGCCATCTCGACACCGACCTCGCACGCGCACACGCGCTCCAACGCGCGCACCGCCTGCTTCACGAGTTCCTGCGTGTGAGCCACCACGAGGACTCGACGCTTGCGCTCGATCACGGCCTTGGCGATGTGGGCGAAGGTCACGGTCTTACCAAGGCCCGTCGCCATCACCATCAGGAGCGACCTATGCCGATGCCATGCCGACATCGCCGAGGCGATCGCCTCGCTCTGGTAGGGTCGGAGTTCCATCGGTCAACCTCCGATCCCGCGAAGCACCTGGGCGCGCATTTTGGAGATCCATCCGAGGTCGCCGCAGGCAGGGCATCCGCCGCCCTTGCACTTGGGGCACGGCCCCGCCGGCCGCGCGCGGTCGATCGAGAGCCGGAGGTCTCGCCAGTACTGATCCATCGTCCCGATGTGGATCCCGGATCCCGCCTCTTCGGCGGCGATGCGGTCGGCCTCGGCGCGCCACCGCTCCAGTCCCTTCAGCAGCACCCCGATCCGCGCGCGTGCGTGCGCGATGCGCTCGTCGAGCGTGACGGGTGCCCCTACGGGAGCCTCGGAGTCGGAAGGCTCCAGATCGTCTCCTAGTGGCTCGATGTCGGCGACCTCGTCGGCGTGGAAATCCTCCTCGACCCCGTAAGAGTGGCAACCGTTGCCACTCTTCGCGGCTTCAATAGGT
>RFQY01000479.1 GCA_009924775.1 Paracoccaceae bacterium
GCGCCCGTCGAGGTCAAGCGCGGACGCGGGCGCCCTCCCCACGCCATCCTCATCGGCGCGCCCGTCGAGGGGGTGTGTGTCGTGGTTGGCTGTGAGCGCGAGGTGTACCAGCGCCACGCCTGCGAGCCGCATTACCGCCGGCTGCGCCGAGAGGGCCGCGCCGATGAACTGCCCGCCCCGCGCCGCTATGCGCTGAACGAACTGCCCGCCCCCCTGGTGCTGCGCGCCGTCCCTGTCCGGGGTCTGTGCCGCGCCGAGGGCTGCGAGCGTGACGGGCGCTCGCGGGGCTGCTGTGACAGCCACTACCGCCGGATGGTGCGCGAGGGGCGCGAGGGGGAGCTTCCGGGGCGCCGGATCGTGGATCTCGACCTGATCCCCACGCCTGATCCTGGCCGGTGTCAGATCCAGGGGTGTGAGGCGTCTGTAGTGAAGCGGGGCGGGTGCGCGCAGCATCTCCACCAGCTCCTCAAATCTGGCTACCTCCTCCCTGCCCGGTCAGAGGCGAGGGTGTGTGCGGAGGAGGGGTGCCGCCGGATCGCGTTCCGGTCGGGCCTCTGCGGGTTCCATGCCCATCGCAAAAAGGTACGTACTACCCACTGACGCAACCCACCGCAACCACCTCCAGCCCGCCCTGTGCGGGCTTTTTGCGTCAGGGGCGCTACAATAGGGCCATGCCGCAGCCCGACCACACGCACCTCTCCACTGAGCCGACCCGGCCCCCGCCGCGCCCCTCGCCGGAAGTGTTGTGGTCGCTGGCCTCGCAGATCGAGAGGAGCCGGGACAACCTGCGCCGGATCGCCGCCGATGCGACCGAGGATGAGGCGCGGGCGATAACGCCGGAGGGCAAACGCACGGCGCGGGGGCTGGCCGAGCTGTGCCTGACGCTGCTCAACATCGAGAGCATCGCCAGCCTATCGCCCCCGCCCGTCCTGCCAGCGCCCGCCCCGCCCCGGCTACGCTGGCGGGATCGGTGGGCGCTGATCAAGCGGGCGTGGTACGGCGCTTAGAGTTTGTCAGCGA
>RFQY01000480.1 GCA_009924775.1 Paracoccaceae bacterium
TCATTAGGTAATGCTATTGATGCAATATTTACTAAAAATAGTAAATTAACTGCCGAAATAATAAAGGCAAAAGATTCTTACGAAAAATATAATAAAGAACTAAGGACTTCTCAAGAAATTAGTGGACAAGAAGGTGCATCAGTTTTAGGACAAGTACAAAAAGTACAAGCATTATCTAAAATAGTACTTGATCAAACAAGTTCATATCAGAAAAGAAATTCTGCTCTTAATGAATTAAAAGATATTAATAAAGATTATTTTGGTTCTTTAGATTTAGAAAAAACTAAATTTGAGGATTTAAAAGGAGCAGTTGACAATTATACTGCAAGCATAATTCAATCGGCAGTTACTAAAGGCTTTGAAACTGAAATAGGAAATGTTAATGTAGAATTAAGTAAACAAGAAAGATTACTTAATAAATTAAAAGAGCAATTAGACGCTGCAAAAAGAGCACCTGTAAAGATTGTAGGTGCTGCATCACAAGTAGATACAAGGGATATTGTTGCAGCACAAAAAGCCTATGATGCACAAAATATTGTTGTCAACCAATTAAGAAAAACAAGAAATGAATTAAACAACGATATTGGTGATAGCATTAATAAGGAAATTCAATTAAAGACTGTTGTTGATGCAAGATTAGAACAATATAAAAAAGAACAAGAAGCTCAAAAGAAAGCTGATAAAGATAAAAAATTAGAGATTGCTAATAATAAACAACTAATAAAAGATCAATATAAATTATTAGAACAAAAAAAGCAATTAATAGAATTTGAAGTTCCAATGGCAGCTCCATCCGGAGGTGCTCAATTTGATAATTTCTTAAGAAATTTAAAGGAACAAGCTAAAATACAAAAAGAGCTTAAACAACAACAATTAGATTTAGAAAATCAAGTTGTAACAAGAGGATTTATTAATGATGCAATTGCAGGATTTAAAAATATAAAAGTACCTACAATTGAAAACGTTATAAATCCTGAAGTTTTAAAGAAAAATAAAGAATATACTGAAGCTATTAAAAA
>RFQY01000049.1 GCA_009924775.1 Paracoccaceae bacterium
GTCGGGAACGGCCCCTCGCCTACGCGGGTTGTGTAGGCCTTAACGATCCCAAGTACGAAATCAATTGAGTTTGGCCCAATGCCTGTCCCGGCCGAGGCCTGACCTGCCAATACATTGGACGAGGTCACAAACGGGTAAGTACCAAAATCAATATCCAAAAGTGCGCCTTGCGCCCCTTCGAACAGAATACGTTTTCCAGCTTTGCGTTTTTCGTTCAGCACTTTCCAAACAGGCGCTGCGTATTTCAAAATTTCCGGTGCAATTTCCTGCAGCTTTGCGATCAAACCCGCACGGTCCACTTCTTCCATGCCCAAGCCACGGCGCAATGTGTTGTGGTGCAGCAGCAGGCGATCAACACGCGCCTCAAGCGTTGCAGGATCTGCCAAATCCGCCACGCGAATAGCACGACGGCCAACTTTATCTTCATAAGCTGGGCCAATGCCACGGCCTGTTGTTCCGATTTTTGCAACGCTAATCTGGGCCTCTCGTGCGCGATCCAATTCGCCATGAACGGGCAGGATTAGCGGCGTATTTTCCGCAATCATCAATGTCGCTGGGCTGATTTCAACGCCCTGAGCACGCACTGTTTCAATCTCTTTGACCAAATGCCATGGATCCAAAACAACGCCATTCCCAATGACCGACAATTTGCCGCCACGGACAACCCCACTGGGCAACGCATGCAGTTTATAGGTCACGCCATCAACAACCAATGTGTGGCCCGCATTATGGCCCCCTTGGAAACGCGCGATCACATCTGCGCGCTCACTTAGCCAATCAACAATTTTGCCCTTGCCTTCATCGCCCCACTGAGCACCCACAACCACAACGTTTGCCATGTCTCGCCTTTCTCATGCGCTATCAAACCCGCGCTGATATACAGAGGGAATCTGTTCATGGAAACCACGAAATTGCCGCAGGTGGCAAAAGTCATATGATTCACTTCGCACTTCTGGCACATTCTCCCCTTGCTCATGGGGCAAAACATGACTATCTACGCCTGCAAGTCGAAAACCTGCGGGGTAGAATGGAAAACGTCGTACTCACCATCCATCTGTTGCTAGCCTTGGGGCTGGTAGGAATTGTTTTGCTTCAGCGTTCAGAGGGCGGTGGCCTTGGAATGGGCAGTGGTGGGGACAATGTTATGTCAAGCCGTGGTGCAGCCACCGCAATGTCTAAGGCGACATGGATCTTGGCGATTGCGTTCATCATTACGTCGATCACACTGACGATCATTGCCGCACAGAATTCATCCGACGGATCCGTATTGGACCGTTTGGGCGTTGCCCCTGCGGAACAAGAAGGTGGTGTACCTGACCTGAACGTAGATGAATTATTGCCGCCCAGCAGCGATGGAACGGCCCCACTTCTACCAAGTGCTGATTAATACTATCCCTTGGGGGTAGGAATATAACCGCAACATAATGTTGCGGTTCGCTTGCAAAATTTTGCGAATCCTTTATATCTTAAGTCCCGTGGTACATGGCACACTTCGCGCCGATGGGACCGCTTCATGATGGCATCCATGCCCAACACTACGGGAGAGTTTCAATATATGGCGCGTTTTGTTTTTATCACTGGTGGTGTGGTGTCTTCGCTTGGAAAGGGCCTTGCCTCTGCGGCCCTTGGTGCATTGTTACAAGCGCGTGGGTACAGCGTACGTCTTCGCAAATTGGACCCCTATCTAAACGTTGATCCAGGAACGATGAGCCCGTTTGAACACGGCGAAGTTTTCGTAACCGACGATGGTGCGGAAACAGATTTGGACCTTGGCCACTATGAGCGCTTCACAGGAGTAGCCGCGCGTAACACCGACTCGATCTCATCCGGGCGTATCTATTCCAACGTATTGGAAAAGGAACGTCGTGGTGATTATTTGGGAAAAACCATTCAGGTGATCCCACACGTTACGAATGAGATCAAAGACTTCATCTCAATAGGTGAAGACGAAGTGGATTTCATGTTATGTGAAATTGGCGGCACAGTTGGTGACATCGAAGGATTGCCATTTTTCGAAGCGATCCGCCAGTTTTCACAAGATAAACCGCGCGGTCAGTGTATTTTCATGCACCTTACCCTGTTGCCGTTTATCAACGCATCAGGCGAGTTGAAAACAAAACCAACACAGCACTCGGTCAAAGAACTCCGATCAATCGGCTTGGCACCAGATATTCTGGTTTGTCGTTCGGAGGGACCAATTCCTGAAAAAGAACGCGAAAAATTGGCGCTATTCTGTAATGTGCGCAAAGACAGCGTGATTGCAGCGCAGGACCTGAAATCTATTTACGAGGCGCCGCTAGCCTATCACCGTGAAGGTTTAGATCAGGCCGTCTTGGACGCCTTTGGTATTGCTCCTGCCCCAAAACCCGATTTGGTGCGCTGGAACGACGTGGCAGACCGCATTTACAACCCAGAAGGTGAAGTCAAAGTTGCCATTGTTGGGAAATATACACAGCTTGAGGATGCGTATAAATCCATTGCCGAGGCCTTGACGCACGGCGGCATGGCAAACCGTGTGAAGGTGAATGTGGAATGGGTAGATGCAGAGATTTTCGATAAAGAAGATCCAGCACCCTACCTGCAAGGGTTCCATGCGATTTTGGTACCAGGCGGATTTGGCGAACGCGGCACCGAAGGCAAAATCAAAGCTGCTACATTTGCGCGCGAACATAAAATTCCATACCTTGGGATTTGTTTGGGCATGCAGATGGCCGTGATCGAAGCGGCGCGGAATGTTGCGGGACTAAAAGATGCGGGATCAGAAGAATTTGATCACGAAGCGGGCGAAAAACGGTTTGAACCTGTGGTTTACCATCTGAAAGAATGGGTCCAAGGAAATCGCACAGTGGCCCGCAAGGTCACCGATGATAAAGGCGGCACAATGCGTTTGGGTGCCTACTCCGCGTCATTGGGCGAAGGAACAAAGGTTGCAGAGGTCTATGGCACAACCTCAATCGAGGAACGCCATCGCCACAGATACGAAGTTGACATCCGCTACCGTGAACAGTTGGAAAAAGCAGGCCTGAAATTTTCAGGCATGTCCCCAGATGGTCGCCTGCCAGAAATTGTTGAATGGAAAGATCATCCTTGGTTCATTGGCGTTCAGTTCCATCCAGAGCTGAAATCCAAACCATTTGAACCACATCCCTTATTCGCGGATTTTGTCCGCGCTGCCAAAGATACCAGCCGACTTGTTTAATGCGCTAATCGCTGGCACATCTTAGGGATGCTGTCCTATCAACATATCTTTCACGCGGGCAATTTGGCCGATGTGCAAAAACATGCGGCCCTTGCGTGGGTGTTGGCCTATTTAACAGTCAAGGATAAACCGATCAGCTACATCGAAACGCATTCGGGGCGCGCGCTTTATGATCTTGCCTCTGATGCGGCGCAAAAAACGGGCGAGGCTGCGAAGGGTATCGAAAATGAACTGATCCAAGCAGGATTGGGATCGGATCATCCCTATTTGCGAGCGTTGAATAGGGTGCGCGACGCATTTGGACCGCGCCATTACCCTGGTTCACCCTGGATCGCAGGCGATTTACTGCGAAACACGGATCATATGCATTTGGCAGAACTGCACCCGCAAGAAGCCAGCGCCCTACGGGACGCGATAGGCAAGAAGGCCAAAGTGTACCAACAAGACGGCTATCAACTTGCGCAAAGTTTGTGCCCCCCGACCCCTCGACGTGGACTGCTGTTGATTGACCCGAGCTACGAAATCAAAAGTGATTATGCCACGATCCCGCCGCTGATCGCGAAACTGCACAAAAAGTGGAACGTGGGGATTATCATGCTGTGGTACCCTGTTTTAACATCTGGGGTGCATGACCCCATGTTAACAGCATTGATCAAAAATCATCCTGATGGGCTGCGTGCCGAGGTGACTTTTCCACCTGCGCGTGAAGGGCACAGAATGGTGGGTTCTGGACTTTTCATTGTGAACCCCCCATTTGGTTTATCAGATGAGTTGAACCGTATTGCTGATATCTTCGGCAAACTGACTTGAAAGGAAACGCAATGCCAAAGGGATATTGGATTGGCCACGTCACTGTCGAGGACCCCGTGGTGTACGAAGAATATAGAAAAGCAAACGCAGTAGCGTTTGAAAAATTTGGGGCGCGGTTTTTGGTGCGCGGCGGCGAACAAACCGTAGAAGAAGGTACCGTGCGTCCCCGCACTGTCGTCCTTGAGTTTGACGATATCCAAACAGCGCGCGCTTGTTACGAAAGCCCCGAGTATCGCGCGGCATTCGAAATCCGCGCCAAGGTTTCTGCAGGCGATATGGTCATTGTCGAAGGGTATGGCGGCGAATGATTGGTGATTTTTTAAACCGTCTTCTTTCGCCCGCACCAGAACCACTCAGTGATACGGACGCGCGTTTGGCGATCGCCGCCCTACTGGTGCGCGTGGCCCGATCCGATGGAGATTATGCAAGTGTCGAGATTGCCAACATTGATCGCGTCCTGGCGACACGCTACGCCCTTGCCGATGCTGATGCAGACGCATTACGCAAAGAAGGCGAATCTTTAGAGGCCGAAGCGCCCGACACCGTGCGTTTCACCCGCGCGATCAAAGAATGCGTGGCTTATGAAGAGCGTCTGGCAGTAATTGAAGCGCTGTGGAAAATTGCGCTTGCCGACGGAGAGCGGGATGCAGAAGAAGATGCATTGATCCGACTGGTTGCAAGTCTGCTGGGCATTACAGACGTGGACAGCGCCAAAGCGCGTCAAAAGGTTGACTGATTTGATTGCAGGCCTGCCGATGTATGATCGCCCCGAATTACGGGACGCGCATAATCGGCTTTGGGCCGCACTTCGTGCGAATTTGGGATTTGGTCCAGAAAGTCTGAGCAGCCCCACTGACATGGCATCGTTTTGGCAATCTGATGATTTGCTATTTGGGCAGACATGCGGCATGCCCTATCGCACATTCCTTCATGATCGCGTACAGTTGGTGGGCACACCCGATTATGGATTAGAGGGATGTCCCCCAGGTTATTATCGAAGCGCCGTGATCGTCCATGCGGATAGCGAAATAGGCGAATTTGGTGACCTGGCCGAAAAACGAATTGCGTATAATGAAGCCTTATCGCAATCAGGTTGGGCCGCGATCATCGCCGAAATGGAATACGCAGACATGCGCCCAAGCAGCGGGTTGCTAACACATGCCCATATCAATTCGGCGCAGGCTGTTTCGAAAAAACTGGCTGATTTTGCCGCCATTGATGCGCATACTTGGGCGCTGATGTGCAGATATCAAACCGATCTCACCCGCAGTTTGCGCGTTGTCCACTGGACATCCCCAACCCCAGCTTTGCCGTATATTTGTGCAACGCGTTTTGATGCGCAGGCTATTTTTCATGCAGTGCAAAATGCCCTGAACGCATTGCCACTCTCAGACTTTGAAACCCTTGGGATACGCAGTATTATCAAAATCGCGAAACAGGACTATCTTGCCGTGCTTACCTCAAGTTCGCCTTGCAATTTATTTGAACATCCCTAATGATCCTGGAATTATTTCGCAACCATTGTTGGTGTATGGGTGTTGTTGCGCGGAATATCCTGTCCTAAGATTTGATCAAATATACAACAGAGAATCACGTGAACCCGCCTACCCCTGTCATTCAAATTACAAATTTGCACAAAGCCTATGGTGATCTAGAGGTCATCAAGGGCGTCAGCATCTCGGCGCGGCGCGGCGATGTTGTGTCGTTGATCGGCTCGTCCGGTTCGGGCAAATCCACCATTTTGCGCTGTGCCAATTTGCTGGAAGACAGCCAACAAGGCGAGATTTTGTTCAAGGGCGAGGCGGTGCGCTGGCAGGGCCAAGGGCGCCACCGCCAACCCGCCGATCCGGCACAGGTGCTGCGCATCCGCACCAACCTGTCGATGGTGTTTCAGCAGTTCAATCTGTGGTCGCACATGAGCATTTTGCAAAATGTCATGGAGGCCCCCGTAACCGTATTGGGCCGCCCCCGTCACGAAGTAGAGGCGGCCGCGCGTGGCTATCTGGAAAAGGTGGGCATTGGCGACAAATGCGATGCCTACCCCGCCCAGCTGTCGGGTGGCCAACAACAACGCGCCGCAATTGCGCGCGCGCTGTGCATGGAACCGCAGGCGCTGCTTTTTGACGAACCCACCAGCGCCCTTGACCCCGAGCTAGAGCAAGAGGTTGTAAAAGTTATAAAATCTTTGGCTGAAGAGGGCCGAACCATGCTGGTGGTCACGCATGATATGCGCATGGCTGCGGATATTTCCGATCAGGTGGTCTTCTTGCATCAGGGCCGAATAGAAGAGCAAGGCACACCCGATGAAATTTTCGGCAATCCCGCCACAGAGCGGTTGCGCGGTTTTTTATCGGCGACATTGCAAACTTAAACGGGCGCACCATTTTGAGCGCGCCACATACTGTTCAACCAAGGGAGCACAACATGAAAAAGCTTATCCTGACCACAACCGCGCTGGCCCTATCGGCCAGCATGGCCTTTGCGGGCGGCCACGGCAAAACCGTACGCATGGGCACCGAGGGCGCCTACCCTCCGTATAACTTCATCAACGATAAAGGCGAAGTTGACGGGTTCGAGCGCGAATTGGGCGACGAGCTGTGCAAGCGCGCGCAGCTGACCTGTGAATGGGTGACCAACGAATGGGACAGCATCATCCCCAACCTCGTGTCTGGCAACTACGACACCATCATCGCAGGCATGAGCATCACCGCCGAGCGTGACGAGGTGATCGATTTCACCCAAAACTACACCCAGCCAGACCCATCGGCCTATTTGGCCAAATCGGCAGATGTCGATCTGGCGGGCGGCGTATTGGCGGCACAAACCGGCACCATTCAGGCCGCGTTCGTTGCGCAGCAAGGCTGGACACTGCTGGAATTTGCCACGCCCGAGGAAACCGTGGCTGCCGTGCGCAATGGCGAGGCCGATGCGCTGTTGGCAGATAAATCCTTCCTCAAACCCATTGCCGAGGAAGACGCCGAGCTGATGCTGCTGGCACGTGAAGAACTGATCGGCGGCGGCGTGGGCATGGGCCTGCGCGAAAGCGATGGGGAATTGCGCGCAAAATTCGACGCAGCCATCCAATCGATGAAAGACGACGGCACGCTGAACGCGCTGATCGTGAAATGGGAAATCGGCGAAACCTTCTAAGCGCCACGCCCGGATACACCAAAGGCATGGGGGGCGCTGCCCCCCTGCCACATTTGTAAGAGGCCCGCCATTTTCGAATTTTGCGCAAGCCCAGACACGCTAGAGCGCGCCAGCTGGATGGCCTGCTATCTGAGCACGCCCAAGCATATGGCGTTTTATTGGTCATTTGGCACGGTTTTGGTATTGCTGGCCATCACCGCGCCCTTGGCCTTGGTGTTTGGCTTTGGCGGCGCCACCGCAGCACGTGCGCAGCTGGCACCTGTGCGCTGGTTTGGAAAAGCCTATATCGCCGTGGTCCGCGGCGTGCCTGACATTGCGTTTTTCTTGTTTTTTGTCATTGCCTTGGATCAGGGCTTTGAATACCTGCGCCATCAGGTGTTCTGCCCCGACTGGGATCAACCGATCCGGCAGGGCAATGATTTTCTGGTCTGCCCTGCGGCCAAGCTGCCGCTGTCCACCTCGCCGCAGGTCTGGCATGAAATCTACGGGTTTTTCTTGGCGGTGCTGACCTTTGCCATCGTCTTTGGCGCCTTCGCAGCGAATGTGCTGTTTGGGGCCATGCGCGCCGTGCCCCAGCCCCAGCTTGAAACCGCCGCCGCCTATGGCATGACCCCGCGCCAGACGTTCTGGCGCATCCTTGTGCCGCAGATGTGGGTCTATGCCCTACCCGGCCTTGGCAACCTGTGGATGGTGCTGATCAAGGCCACGCCGCTGCTCTTTTTGCTTGGGGTCGAAGATATCGTGTATTGGGCGCGCGAATTGGGCGGCACCAAAACCGCGCGCTTTACCGACTATCCCCATGGCGATTGGCGGATGTGGTATTTTGGGGCGCTTTTGCTGTTTTATTTGGCCTTCACCAAACTGTCCGAGATGGTGTTTGATCGCGTGATGCTGCGGCTGACGCGGGGCCAAGCCACGCTGGCGGGCGAAGCCCAACGAAAGGCTGCGGCATGAGCTGTTGGGACACCATCGCGGATTATGGCCTGCGCAGCCTTGGCTACGGCGAGCGGCTGTTGCCGCGCAGCGATTTTACCCTTTGCCAGCAGGTGGTTCTGATCGGCTCGGGGATGCTGTGGAACATCTATTTTGGAACGCTGGCCTTGATTGCGGGTTTTGTCATGGCCACGGCAGTGGCCATGGGCAAGGCCGCCCGCAACCCGGTGATTGCCAAAATCAGCGCATGGTTCATTTTTATCTTTCGTGGATCGCCGCTGTTTATTCAGTTTTTCTTTGCCTATTTCCTGTTTCTTTCGCTGAAAAACGCGGTGCCATTTTTTACCGTGCTCACCAGCGCATGGGCCGGGGCCTTGGTGGTGCTGTTTTTGAACACCGCCGCCTATTCAGGCGAAATTTTCTACGGCGCGCTGCAATCGGTGCCCAAGGGCGAGGCCGAGGCGGCAGATGCCTATGGGTTTGGTGGCTGGAAAAAGTTTAGAAAGATCACATGGCCAACCATGCTGCGCCTTGCATGGCCTGCCTATACGAACGAGGCGATTTTTCTGTTTCACGCAACAACGCTGGTGTTTTTCAGCGGCTTTCCCGCCCAAAGCCAACGGGGCGATGCGCTGTATTATGCCAATTATTTTGCCGATAAAACCTTTAACCCCTTTGTGCCCTATCCCGTTTTGGCGGGCTATTTCATCTTGCTGACGCTGGTGATCATTGGCCTGTTTGGCCTGATCAACCGCCGCTTAAACCGCC
Source organism: Paracoccaceae bacterium (assembly GCA_009924775.1). GTDB lineage: Bacteria > Pseudomonadota > Alphaproteobacteria > Rhodobacterales > Rhodobacteraceae > CAJXSO01. The sequence goes on from RFQY01000049.1 coordinate 8,861, forward strand.
ACCTGCCACAAGAACGCCGCAGCCGGATGCAGATGCGCATGCCCGTTCTGCGCTAAGCGTGGGGCCTGTGCACAAACGCGAACCAGCTGCAGGGCCTGCGCCTTGGGCGCGTCGCTTTTGGCTTGCAACCCGCTTGGCGCTGCCTCTAAGATAATTTGATCAAATTAGCTTTGCTGGTGCTCTATGTCCCTGAATTCAGCCAAATCATGGCTGCGCAAAAACCCCCAAGTGCGCACCATCCGCATTGCCGCCTCTGATCTGAACGGCCAGCCGCGCGGCAAACGCGTGCCCACCCGTTTTGCCGATAAGGTGGTCGATGATGGAACCCGGTTTCCCCTGTCGGTGTTGAACCTTGATATTTGGGGCGAAGATATCGACGACAGCCCACTGGTGTTTGACACCGGCGATGCCGATGGCGTGTTGCGCCCAACCGAGCGGGGCTTTTTGCCCATGCCGTGGCTTAGCGCCCCCACCGCATTGCTGCCCATTTGGATGTTTCACGACGATGGCCGCCCCTTCGAGGGCGACCCGCGCCATGCCCTGCGCCGGGTCCTGGAACGCTACCGCGCCCGCGGCCTGACACCCGTGGCAGCCATGGAGCTGGAATTTTTCCTGATCGACGACAGCGGCAAAACCCTAGAGGTGCCCATCAGCCCCCGCTCGGGCAAGCGGCGCAAAGCAGCCGAGGTAATGTCGATCCGGGCGCTGGATGCGTTCGATCAGTTTTTCACCGATCTTTACGATGCCTGCGAAGCCATGGATATTCCCGCCGATACCGCCATTTCCGAGGCGGGGCTGGGCCAGTTTGAAATCAATCTTGTGCATCAAGACGATGCGCTGCGCGCCGCCGATGACGCGTGGCTGTTTAAAATGCTGGTCAAAGGGCTGGCGCGCCGGCATGGCTTTGCCGCCTCTTTCATGGCCAAACCCTATGAAGATTACCCCGGCAGCGGCTTGCATGTGCATTTTTCCGTGCTCGACAGCGACGGGCGCAATATTTTCAACGATGGCGGCCCGCGCGGCAGCGATGCGTTGCGCCATGCGGTGGCGGGCTGCTTGGACGCGATGCATGACAGCATGCTCATCTTTGCCCCCCACGCCAACAGCTATGACCGTTTGGTGCCTGGAAACCATGCGCCGACAGGCATTTGCTGGGCCTATGAAAACCGCACAGCCGCCATTCGCATTCCATCGGGTGCGCCGGGCGCCCGCCGGATCGAGCACCGCGTGGCGGGCGGCGATGTAAACCCCTATCTGCATCTGGCCGCCGTCTTGGGCGCGGCGCTTAGCGGGCTGGAAGACCGGTCAGAACCGCCCCAACCTGTCACCGGCAATGCCTATGCGCTGGATCTGCCACAGGTGCCCAGCACCTGGTCAACAGCCATAGACGCGTTTGAAAAAAGCCCTGTGATGCAGCGCATTTTCCACCAAGATCTTATGCGCAACCTTGTTCTGACCAAGCGCCAAGAGGTGTTTTACATGTCCGATGTCACCCCACAAGAGCAGGTGGAAATCTACCTAGATACAGTCTAGCCCGCCCCGGTTGGGCGCGGGCGGGCTGCGATCTAGCCTTGCTGCGCGCCACGTGCTGCGGTATCCATTGGGCAATCCAAATCAGGTGTTTCATGAAAATCGGTATCTTGCAGACCGGCCACGCCCCCGATGAAGCCCGGGCGCGCTTGGGCGATTATGATGCCATGTTCCACCGCCTTCTGGGTGGGCATGGGTTTACGTTTGAAACCTTTAACGTGGTGGATGGCCAGTTCCCCGCTGGCCCCACGGACGCGGCGGCGTGGCTGATTACCGGCTCGCGTCATGGGGTCTATGAACCCCACGCTTGGCTGCCACCGCTGGAGCAGCTGATCCGCGACATCCACGCCGCTGGCCTGCCCTTGGTGGGGGTTTGTTTTGGCCATCAGGTCATCGCGCAGGCCTTGGGCGGGCATGTCGAGAAATTTTCGGGCGGCTGGGCGGTGGGCGCACAAACCTACCAGATGGGCGCCCAAACCCTGCGCCTGAACGCCTGGCACCAAGATCAGGTCATCACCCCGCCCCCCGGCGCCACCGTGTTGGCAGGGAACGATTTTTGCAAATACGCCGCGCTGGCCATTGGGCCGAATGTGCTGACATTCCAGCCCCACCCTGAATTTGATGACGAAATGATCGATATTTTGGCCACCCACCGCGCCCCCGGCGTGGTGCCCGAAGCGCTGGTCGCCAGCGCACAGGCGGCTTTGGGTCAGGCCAGCGATGGGCCAGCCATGGGGCTGCGCATTGCCCAGCATCTGAAAGGGGCCACGCAATGAGCGATTGGATAGAAAAAATCCCCCAAGCCGCGCGCGAATTCATCGAAGGCCGCCGCTTGGACGAGGTGGAATGCGTGATCGCCGATCTGCCCGGCATCGCGCGGGGCAAGGCCATGCCGGCCTCGAAATTTGCCAAGCAGGAATATTTTCACCTACCAGATTCGATCTTTTACCAAACGATCACCGGCGATTGGGGCGAGGCCGCGGACGAGCAAGAGGGATTTATCGAACGCGATATGATTTTGCGCCCCGATTACTCGACCGCCTCTGCCGCCCCATGGACCGCCGACTGGACGCTGCAGGTTATTCACGATGCCTTTGACCGCAAGGGAAATGCCATTCCCTATGCGCCGCGCAACGTGCTGAAACGGGTGGTCGCGTTATACAAAGCCCAAGGATGGAAGCCGGTTGTGGCGCCCGAAATGGAATTCTATCTGGTGGCACGGAATTTGGACCCCGCCAAAGAGATCGAGCCGATGATGGGCCGCTCGGGCCGCCCCGCGGCTGCCCGGCAGGCCTATTCGATGTCGGCCGTCGACGAATTTGGCCCCGTGATTGACGATATCTACGATTTTGCCGAGGCACAGGGCCTTGAAATCGATGGGATCACCCAAGAGGGCGGCGCGGGCCAGCTAGAGATCAACCTACGCCACGGCGACCCGGTGAAACTGGCCGACGAGGTGTTTTACTTCAAGCGCCTGATCCGCGAGGCCGCTTTGCGCCACAATTGCTTTGCCACCTTCATGGCCAAACCCATTGAAAACGAGCCGGGCAGCGCCATGCACATTCACCACTCGGTGATCGACGAACAGACGGGGCAGAATATTTTCTCGGGGCCGCAAGGCGGGGAAACCGACGCGTTTTTTAACTTTTTGGGCGGCATGCAGAAATATCTACCCTCGGTCATCGCGGTGATGGCACCTTATGTGAACAGCTACCGGCGCTATGTCAAAGATCACGCAGCCCCCATCAATCTGGAATGGGGCCGCGACAACCGCACCACGGGCATCCGCGTGCCGCTGTCGCGCCCAGAAAGCCGGCGCATCGAAAACCGCATTGCCGGCATGGATTGCAACCCCTACTTGGGCATCGCGGCCAGCTTGGCCTGTGGCTATCTGGGTTTGATGAACGAAGAATGGCCCGACAAGCAATTCAAGGGCGATGCCTACGAGGGCGAGGGCGAAATCCCCCGCGTGATGGGCGACGCGCTGGATTTATTCGAAGGCGCAACCGCCCTTCACGATGTGATGGGCGAAGAATTTGCCCGCGTCTATGCCATTGTCAAACGCACCGAATACGAAGAATTCCTACAAGTCATCAGCCCATGGGAACGCAAGCACCTGTTGCTGAACGTCTGATGAGCCTGCTTTACTGCAACGACACCCAAGGCCAATGGCCGCCCAGCTGGTATGCGGCCACCGCCCATGACAGCCCCTCTTACCCCCCATTGCAGGGCGCCACGCGTGCCGATGCGGTGGTGGTGGGTGCGGGCTTTACCGGCCTGTCTGCCGCCTTGCATCTGGCCCAAGAGGGGCTGGACGTGGTTTTGGTAGATGCCCATCGCGTGGGGTTTGGTGCCTCGGGGCGCAATGGCGGGCAGTTGGGCAGCGGGCAGCGCCAAGACCAAGACAGTTTGCGCAACATGCTGGGCCACGCCGAGGCGCAGCTTTTATGGGATCTGGGCGAAGAGGCCAAGGCATTGGTGCGCGGCCTGATTGCGCAACACCAGATCGATTGCGCCTATCGGCCCGGTGTGGCGTGGCTGGGGTTTGGTGCGGGCGAAACCGCCAAGATGCACGCCTATGCCGAGACATTGGCGCGCAGCTACAGCTATGATCAGATCCAGCCGCTTGACGCGCAAGCCGCGCAGGCGCTGTGCCCGTCGCCGGCCTATCATGGCGGCATTCTGGATATGGGCGCGGGCCATTTGCACCCGCTGAACTTTGCCCTTGGGTTGGCCCGCGCGGCGCAACAGGCGGGGGTGCGCATTTTTGAAAATACCGCCGTCACCGGTGTGACGCCCGGCACACCCGCGCGCGTTGACACTGGCCAAGGCCATATTCTGGCCGATCAGGTTATTCTGGCCGCCAATGGCTATTTGGGTGGGTTGAACCGGCAGGTGGCCAGCCGCGTTATGCCCATCAACAACTTTATCATCGCCACCGCCCCGCTGGGCCCGCGCGCAGCCCAGGTGCTGACGCGTGATGTGGCGGTGGCCGATACAAAATTTGTGGTGAATTATTTCCGCCTTAGCCATGACGGGCGGCTGCTGTTTGGCGGCGGCGAAAGCTATGGGGATCGTTTCCCAAGCGATATTGCCGCCACCGTGCGCAAACCGATGCTGCACATCTTTCCACATCTGGCCGATGTGCCCATCGATTACGCTTGGGGCGGCACGCTGGCCATCACGACAAAGCGCCTGCCCTATCTTGCGCGGCTGGCTCCAAATATGTGGTCGGCCAGCGGCTATTCGGGCCATGGCGTGGGCACCGCCACCCATGCCGGGCAATTGATTGCCAAAGCGATCATGGGCCAAGCGGCGGGGTTTGATGTGATGGCCCGCCTGCCCGTTTCAAAATTTCCCGGCGGGCCGGGCCTGCGCCAACCGCTGCTGGCCTTGGCGATGAGCTGGTTTGCCCTGCGCGACAGGCTGGGGTTTTAGCCCGGTTCCGCCGGATGCAGCTGCACAACATCGGCCATAAACGGGTAAGCAGCCACCGCCGGTTCCAGCACCGCGCGTTGCACCAGCGGGCGCAGCGTTTCTGCCACCCGCGCAGGCATATCTTGCAAGATGCCACGCCGGGCAATCAGGCTGATACGGCGCGACAGCGGTTGAAAGGGCAGCGGCATGACATCCAACTGGCTGGCAAAGCGGCGCGCGCGCATCAAGGCAAGGGGGGGCAATATCGTCCAGCCAGCCCCCTGCCCGACCATCGCCAAAATGGCGTGGTAACTATCCAGTTCGAATTGCTGGGCCAACCTTAGGTTCTGGCGGGCCAAATGCGCGGCAATCAGGCGGCCCATGTAGTGGCGGGTGGTGTATTGGATCAGCGGCAGCCCCTTAAGCTGGCGCAATGGGTCGCGGCCCGGGGTGCATATGCCGCGCGGTGCAGCCACCACAAAACCCTCGGTCAACACAGGGTGCAGTTCCATCCAATCCGCCTCGGCCCCCATTTCGGCGGCCACGATCACATCTAAGGCGCGGGCATCAAGCAAATCATGCAGATGATGGCTGGCCCCGGTTTCTAGCAAAAATTGGCAGCCTTTGAGCTGTTTTGCCAAACCCGCAAGCAGGCCGGGGGTAACATCGATTTCAAAATCTTCCACCATGCCCAGCCGAAACCGGGTTAACCGCGACAGATCTGCCATGGCCAATTCGGCCCGCGCCAATGCCGCCTCGTTTAAAATGGCGCTGGCGCGGCGGCGGAAAATCTCGCCTGCGGGGGTAAGCACAACGGGCCTTGTGTTGCGTTGCAGCAACGTGGTGCCGATGGCACCTTCCAGATTGGTCAATTGCTGGCTGACAGCCGAAGGGCTGGCCCCCAAACGCCGCGCCGCGGCAGAGATAGAGCCTTCTTCGGCAGTCGCCACAAACACCTCGACCCCCCAAAGCGTGATCTTGCCGGGGCTGTCGACCATGGGTTTATTTGCCCATGCGCGACAGTTTGTTTTGCAGATCTGCCAGCTGTCGGCGAATTTCGGTCAGGTCTTCGTCTTTGCCCTCTTCCGCCGGTGCAGGCTGGGTGCCAGCGGGCCATTTGCCGCCGGTCATCGCCTTGATGAACGCCTCTTGCTGCGCCTGCATCGCCTCGAACCCCGGCATTTTCGCCAAGGGGCTGACACGCACCATGTTTTCCATCATCTTCGATTGACCGTCGCGCAGCATGTCGAACGACATTTGCAAAAACTGCGGCATCATCGCGCCCGCGCTGGTGGTATAGCTGCGCACCAGATCGGTCAGCACGCCCACCGGCAGCATGGTTTCGCCGCGGCTTTCGTGTTCGGCGATGATTTGTAGCAAATATTGGCGTGTCAGATCATCGCCAGATTTCAGATCAACGATCTGAACATCGCGGCCTTCGCGGATAAAGCCAGCAATATCTTCAAGCGTTACGTAATCACTGGTTTCGGTATTATAGAGGCGTCGGCTTGCATAGCGTTTTATCAACAGCGTTTTTTTGTCTTCGGCCACAATCAGCCCTCCCCAATGCAGCAGTGCAGAAAAACACTAGGACAGCCGAAACAAAAAAGAAAGGGCGGGCTTGCGCCCGCCCAAATGTCTGCATCCTAAAGGGAGGAGGGAGGGGATGCAGATATTTCTTTGCCTTACTTGGCAGCAGCGGCTTTCTTAGCAACTGCAGTGGCTTCTTTGGCAGCTTTTTGCACTGCGGCAGATGCCTCGTCGGTCATATCTTTGCCGGCAGCCATCAGCAGTTCAACGGTGTCCATCTGAACTTTTTTGGCGATTTCGGCGAAAGCGGCCATGTTTTCAGCGGCAACTTCAGCGGTGGCCGATGCGAAATCGGTCATGGCTTTGGCGTAATCTGCAGGCTCGGCTTTCGATTTCGAAACTTCGGTCAGCTTGGCCAGGGTTTCTTTGGTCCATTTTGCCGACACTTCCGAGGATTTCTCGGCCGCTTCCAAGGCAACGGCGGTCAGCTTTTCGCTGAAGGCTGCCTGCGTTTTGAACGCGTCTTCCATGGCTTTGGTGTCTACCGGGAAGGCGCCCATGACGTCTTTGAACATCGCGGTGAAATCTTGGGCTTTAGCCATTTTGCTATTCCTTGCTTGCGCTCAGCTAGGCCCACCCCAGCTTTCTGCGTCTGCAAACAATATGCATGCTGCAGCGCAGCAAATCAAGTGTTTTTGCTGCGCTGCAGAAAAAATCTGCTATCCCGCGAATTCTACAGGCTTTTTGAGCTGCTGACATAAGTGCCCGGCGCCGGGCAAAGCACAGGATGGCCCGAATCACCGGGCTTGCGGGCCTTTACCATCTCGCCAGACCGGGCGGCCAACCATGCCTGCCAGCGCGGCCACCATGACCCTTCGGTAAAACTGGCGCCCTGCATCCAGCCCGCCGCATCAAGACCCAAATCGGGGTTGTGGTAATGGCCATATTTCTTTTTCGACGGCGGGTTCACAATGCCCGCCACATGGCCCGATTGCGAGACGATAAAGGTTTTATCGCCTGCCCCCAATTTCTGCGCCCCGCGGTAGCTGTCTTTCCACGCGGCGATGTGATCGGTTTCGCATGCCACGAAAAACACCGGCACATCGACATCTTCGATCCCCAAACGGTCATTGCACAGCTCGATCCCGCCATCGGCGAATTTATTGTCTTGGCAAAGGCCGCGCAGATATTCCATCGCCATTTTCGCAGGCAGGTTGGTGCCATCGCCGTTCCAATGCAGCAGGTCAAACGCGGGCGGCGTTTCGCCCAACATATAAGAACGGATCGCCGGCCCATAAATCAGATCGTTCGACCGTAAAAAGCTAAATGTGCGCGCCATGATAAAGCTGCGCAGCACGCCTTGCTCTTGCACCTCGTCTTCGATGCCGTCGATGAAATCATTTTGCAAAAACGGGGTAAATTCCCCCTGCTCGCTGAAATCGGTCAAGGTGGTAAAAAACGTGGCCGATTTCACCGATGTATCGCCGCGATGTTTCATCAGCGCCAAGGTCATGTTCAGCGTCGTACCCGCAATGCAGTAGCCTACGGCGTTCACCTGCTCTTGCCCGGTTATCGCCTTCACTTCGCGGAAGGCCGCCAGATAGCCATCTTCAATGTAATCGGACATGCCAATCTGGGCATAGCTGGCATCGGGGTTGACCCAAGACACCACAAACAGCGTATAGCCCTGATCGGTGATCCATTTGATCAGGCTGTTTTCGGGCTTTAGATCCAAGATGTAGAACTTGTTAATCCACGGCGGGAAAATGATCAGCGGTGTGGCATGCACCTCTTTCGTGGTTGGGGCATATTGCAGCAGCTCGAACATATGGTTGCGATACACCACCGAGCCTTTGGTGGCGGCAATGTTTTCGCCCAGTTTAAATGCCTCGGAATCGGCCAAACGCACCAGCATCTCGCCGTTATTCGCCTCTAGATCGGCAACAAGGTTCTCTAACCCGCGCACCAGACTTTCGCCATCGGTTTGCACGGCGCGTTCCAGCGCGTCGGGGTTGGTGCCCAAGAAATTGGTGGGCGCCATCATATCAATGATCTGATCCGAGAAATATTGCAGCCGGCGCTTTTCCACACCATCCAGATCGTCGATATCGGCCACGGCGGTGCGCAGCGCCTGAGCATTCAGGCCGCATTTTCGAACATCAGGTCGAATTTTGGGGCAAATCGGTAAAACATTTCATGGATGCCCAAGTGGCCCTGACCCAAGGCAAATTA
>RFQY01000481.1 GCA_009924775.1 Paracoccaceae bacterium
TGTTAGCATCTGCATCGTGCAGCGAAACCCCAAAGCGACCCCGCCTGCCCAGGTGTTTGCGCATTGACAATGCGCGCGACCCCCCACATTTCCCCCAAAGCCATAAACCGGGGGCCCTGATGCCAAGCACGATCGTGATCAACGGGGAAACCCATCAGCTGGATCTGCCAGATCAAATGCCGCTGTTGTGGGTCTTACGCGATGACCTTGGCAAAACCGGCACCAAATATGGCTGCGGCATTGGCAGTTGCGGCGCCTGCACCGTCCATATCGAAGGCCAAGCCGTGCGCGCCTGCGAAGTGGCGCTGGCCGATGTTTGGGGCCCTGTCACAACGATCGAGGGGCTTGGCACCCCCGAGGCCCCCCACCCTGTGCAGGCCGCCTGGATCAAAAACCAAGTGGCGCAATGCGGCTACTGCCAGTCGGGCCAAATCATGCAGGCCGCGGCGCTTTTGGCCGAACAACCGCAACCCAGCGCCGAGCAGATCAACACCGCGATGCAGGGCAATCTGTGCCGCTGCGCCACCTACCCCAAAATTCGTGCCGCCATTTTGGACGCGGCCAACAGCACACAGGGCTAAACATGGCACAGATTGGCAAAATCGCGCGGCGCAGTTTCTTGGTGGGGTCGGCCGCAATTTTGGGCGGCACAGCCTTTGGTGCTTGGCTGGTGGCACGGCCCGCCGATAACCCGCTGCGCCCCCCCGCGCAGGGGGCTGCGCTAACCCCATTCGTGTTGATCACCAACGAGGGCGTCACCTTAATCACCCCGCGCGCAGAAATGGGCCAAGGCACGCAAACCACGCTGGCCGCGCTTTTGGCCGAAGAACTGGATCTGGATTGGCAAGATATCCGCATCGATCATGGCCCTGCCGCCCGCGCCTATTTCAATGCCGCCCTGCTGGCCGAGGCACTGCCAACCCGCGGCTACAACACCGGCGACACCCTGCACGCCTTGGGCGCCTATATGGGCCAGTTTGGCAAGCTGTTGGCTGCGCAGGTCACCGGCGGCTCGACCG
>RFQY01000482.1 GCA_009924775.1 Paracoccaceae bacterium
ATTGACCGAAAGTGCCTTAAATTTAAGCAATTCCTTGCCGTGAAACCATGCCATTTTGTCGGTGAAACCACCCAAATCGCGCTTCTGCAAACGCCGTTTTCCACCATAAATCAGGTCGGTCAACTGCTTCGGGGTTGCCTCAATTCCATCCATCGCGGCCAGGATTGCGACCTGACTTTTCCAGTTTTCATTGCTCGTGGCGACCACCATGGACCCGCCGACCATCAAATCTTGAGGTGCTTTGACCATGGCCTGGTACAGCGCCTGGTCCAGATATTTCTGCAAAAGACCCTTCCCTTCACGATCTGGAGGCTGCTTTTTCTGCTCCCCCTGGGCCTCGTTTTCTGCCGTTTCCCTGGCCTCAATCACCAGACTGCTGCCGTTTTCCAGGCCCAGATCTGACCTGTCGATGTCCACACTGACGGCCTCAAACCCATACCGCTGGCCGTCCTGACCGTCCTTCTGCTTGGACATCAAGATCAAACCCTTCATGGTCTCAGGGAACCGCATGATCTCCATCTGGGTGTCAACTGCACCCAGCAGACTTGAGTGCCCACGCAGCCCTTTTGTGGTGTCCTTGCCAGCGTGGTGCAGCACCATCAGGCTGCACCTGTACCTGTTCTGAATCTTCCCAGTAGCCTGAATGAATGCCCCCATGTCATCACTGCTGTTCTCATTTCCACCGCCAAACGCCCGGGCCAGGGTATCGATCACGATCATTCTGAGATCTTTGCCCAGGGTTTCGACCAGCTCATCAATTGCAACGATCAGGGCCGTGAAGTCATCCACACTGGATCTCAGGTTGATCTGCGACCTGATGACGTAGATTTCTGCCCCATCTGGCGTGTTGTGGTGCTGCCTGATCGCGGCAATCCTGGCCCCGATGCCGCCGTGGCCTTCGCCTGCGATGTACAAAACTGGCCCAGTGCCATTGATCTCTTTGCCAAGCCACGGCCTGCCACTGGCGATGCACTCAGCAATGTCCATGGCAATAAATGACTTGTATGACGCTGGCGGTC
>RFQY01000483.1 GCA_009924775.1 Paracoccaceae bacterium
CTGTGACAGAATTTAATGTAGTAGTTAAATTTTGACCTGTTACATTTACAGGGGTATTCAAATCTATTGTTACAGAATTTATTGCAGTTGATAATATTTGTCCAGTTACAGCTACATCTGTTGATATATCAATATTTATATTATTTAATATTAAAGTTAATTGTTGACCAGTTACGTTAGCATCTGGTCCTGGATCAACATCTCCTAATGCCGTTGTTAAAAATTCACCTGTTAAAGGAATATTTGCATCTGCTGTAGTAGATATTGAATTTAGAGAAACAGTTAACTGTTCGCCTGTTAAGTTAAGATTTGCATCTCCTGATATAGATACTGAATTTAAAACTGTTGTTAATTGTTCACCTGTTAATGCTACTGGAGTATTTAAATCAACTGTAGTACTTCCTTCAAATGTGCTTAATCCAATGTTTTCACCCCAACCAAGTTGGCCCCAACCATTTGATCCCCAAGTTGTAGCTGTTCCAGGAGCGGTTACAGGAACATCTATTCCTGGTATTCCTCCAACACTATTTAAAGTTAAATTTCCTAATTCTCCAGTTAAAGAAAGATTTGCATCTCCTGTAATTGATAAAGAATTTAAAACTGTAGATAAACTTTCTCCTGTTAATATAACAGAACCATCAATTGAAAAAGATACTGAATTTAAAGATGTTGTTAAACTTTGACCAGTTACTTCTACTGTTGGACTTGCTGTATTGGTTCCCCAACCAGTTAATCCCCAAGTGTATGCTCCCCATCCATCATTAACTTCTGCAGTAATTGATACAGAACTTAAAAAAGATGTTAAAGATTGTCCATCAAGTGTTAGAGTAATGTTTTCATTACCTGTTCCGAATTCACCTATGCTCCAACCTTTTTCTCCCCAATTAGAAGCCATTTAAACCTCCTATTAAGAGATTCTGATAATAGCTGCTGAACTTGTAAAAGCTGGGAATTGAATAGTGAAAGTTCCTGAAGTAGCTGTTTTATCTGCTCCAAAATTTAACACTGCAACTGCAGAG
>RFQY01000484.1 GCA_009924775.1 Paracoccaceae bacterium
CGCATGGGCTTTGCCGTGGCCAGCCAAACCTAGCAGCATCTGGCCGCAAGTGCTAGCATTTGGTGGCAACCCGCAGGAGACCATGCAAAACGCCGACTATCACCGACACTATGCGGTCAGTAAGTCCGGCCTGGATCAGATCGCCAAAAGCCCTCTCCACTATTGGGCTCGCTATCTCGATCCAAACCGCGTCTGGCCAGAGCCCACGGCTGCTATGCGCCTTGGCACAGCCCTTCACACCCATGTGCTTGAGCTGGATCAATGGGACAAGCAGATCGCGGTGGCGCCTGGCGACATTAACCGTCGCACCAAGGAAGGCCGCGAGCAATGGGCTGTTTTTGAGGCCGATGCCAAACGCAAAACCGTGATCACCGCCGACGATGCCGAGGTTGTGATGGCGATGGGCCGTAGCATCATGCGCCATCCCGGTGCAGCAATGCTGCTGGGACTCACCGGCAAGGCTGAAACCACGCACATGTGGACAGACGCCACTTATGGGGTCGACTGCAAGTGTCGTCCTGACTGGCTCACGGATGACGGCAGCATCATGGTTGATCTCAAAACCACCCGCGACGCCAGCCCGCGTGGTTTCAGGCGAAGCATTGGCGATTACCGCTACCACGTGCAAGCTGGCTGGTACATGCACGGGGTCCAAGCTGCCACCGGCAAGCGCCCCGATCAGTTCATCTTTATCTGCGTTGAAACGACAGCGCCTTACGCGGTTGCTGTGTACGCCGCCGATGCCGAGATGATCGAGCGCGGCTATGAACAGGCCATGAAAGATCTAGGCACGCTGGCCACCTGCCGCGCTGCTGATAGCTGGCCGAGCTACAGCGACCAGATCGAAACCATCAGCCTGCCGAGTTGGATGACGGCCGCCACCAGCCAGCAGCAGGCCACAACCGAAATCGAGACCTATTAAATGGACGCACAATCAGCCATCACCACCACCCAGCCCGCGGGCTCGGTATTCAGCGGCATCCAAGCCTTCGAGGATGCGCAGCGGATCGC
>RFQY01000485.1 GCA_009924775.1 Paracoccaceae bacterium
CAGTTGCATGCCAAAACGCTCAAGGCCCATGTCAAATGTCACAATTTCCTGGTGAATTTGCCACTGGCCATTGGGCATGCGCTGGCCAATGGTGGCCGCAGGCGTCAAACCGAAGTCAAGACCGATCTGAATCGGCACGGTCGGGTCAACAACAGTGTCGCCAGACATGGTCGAGTCGTCATATTCTGGCCAGACGGGTCTGCCCTCTTGCACATAGGTGTATTCGCCACCGGCATAGCACCTGATCCAGTCCAAATTCTTGCCAAGCAGCATCTGTTGGTAGTACCCAGACGGCAGGTTGTTCAAATTCTCGGCCTTGGGGTTGATCTTCCACCACTTGCCGGCGCTGAAAATGTGGTCGTTGGCCTCTGGCATGTCAGGCAAGTCGTCGGTGTCCACAGCCACCACACCGCCAGGCTGCTTCCAAAACTTCCAAGCGTACTTGCCGGTCATCTTTTCTTTCTCAGCCATGTTGTGCCACCAGTGGTCGTCGTCCATGGGGTTGGTGTCCATCCAGATCCCATGCCATGAGGCACCGCCATCGCGCTTGGTGGGGTAGCGGCCAACCCGGTGGGTCAGCCCGTCGATCACCGCCTTGGGCAGCTCACGCGCCTCATTGACCCAGGCACCCGTGAGCTCCAGCGAAAGCAGCTTGCGCACGTCTTTTGGCTGGTCAAGGGCCAGGAAGATCACCTCGCAGTCGATCCCCGCGGCATCCCCACGCGCAGGCAGCCGAATGTGGTGGGTGATGGGCGGTGTCCACAGCATGGGGCCAAAGGTGTTCTCAGGGAAGAGATCCAGCCAGGTCTTGATGGTGGTGGTCTTGAGCATGGGGTAGCTGTTTCGCACCACAGCCCAGCGCGAGTACTTGATGCCATCAATCGGGCTGGGCTTTTGTTGCACCGCCTTGAGCATGATCTTGGCCGCGCAGCCATATGACTTGCCCGACCCCACCGGCCCCATCACGCCCTGCACAAACGCCTTGCTCTGGATGAAGTCGTAGATCAC
>RFQY01000050.1 GCA_009924775.1 Paracoccaceae bacterium
ATCCTTCTTCACATCCATCTGCTCGAACAGGCTGGGCTCGGCGGTGTGTTGGGCGGCAACCGCAGGCTGCGGCGGCGCTACGGGTGCCGGCTCGCGCTGGGCCGAAACGGTTTGGGTCAGCGGTTCGGACATTTTGCGGCGCGGCAGCGGCATATCGTTATGCGCCTCGTTCGCGTCGATCCCGGTGGCTACAACGCTGACGCGCATAAAGCCTTCCATTTCGGTATCCAAGGTCGAACCGACGATGATGTTTGCGTCCGGGTCCACCTCTTCGCGAATGCGGTTGGCGGCCTCGTCCAGTTCAAACAGCGTCAGATCGTGGCCGCCGGTGATGTTGATCAACACCCCTTTGGCGCCTTTCAGGCTGATTTCGTCCAGCAGCGGGTTGGCGATGGCTTTCTCTGCCGCCTGGATGGCGCGATCTTCGCCCTCGGCCTCGCCGGTGCCCATCATGGCTTTGCCCATCTCGTCCATCACGGCGCGCACATCGGCGAAATCAAGGTTGATCAAGCCGGGGCGCACCATCAGGTCGGTGACGCCTTTCACCCCTTGGTAAAGCACGTCATCGGCCATGCTGAAGGCCTCGGTGAAGGTGGTTTTTTCATTGGCAAGGCGGAACAGGTTCTGGTTGGGAATGATAATCAGGGTATCCACAACCTTTTGCAGCGCTTCCACGCCTTCCTCGGCCTGGCGCATGCGCTTTTGGCCTTCGAATTGGAACGGCTTGGTCACAACGCCCACCGTCAACACGCCCAATTCACGCGCCGCCTGTGCGATGATCGGCGCTGCACCCGTGCCGGTGCCGCCCCCCATGCCCGCAGTGATAAAGCACATATGCGCGCCGGCCAGATGATCGACGATCTGTTCGATCGACTCTTCAGCCGCGGCGGCCCCGATGCTGGCCTTTGCGCCAGCCCCCAACCCTTCGGTTACTTTTACGCCCAGCTGGATGCGATGGCCCGACTTGCTTTGCTGCAGGGCCTGCGCATCGGTGTTGGCCACAACGAAATCACAGCCCGAAAGCTGCTTGTCGATCATGTTGTTGACCGCATTGCCGCCTGCGCCCCCAACACCAAACACGGTGATACGGGGTTTAAGATCGTCATGTCCGGGCACCGAAAGGTTCAATGTCATGGTGTATCCGCCTGTGCTTTAGCCCGCCTGACCGGGCGTGTTTTTTACTTTTACCTGCCGTAGTATTACCCGTTGAAGGCCAGATCGTCACGAGAAAAACGCAAATTCCCCACAAAATATAGCCAAATTCCGCCGAAAATCTGCCCGATCTTGCTGGCGCTTCCAAATATAGCGGATTTCTGCCGACAAAGCCCTGTGCCGCAGCCCCGATTGGGGCGCGGTGGGGCGAAAACAGCGGGTTTGGCGGGGCGTGCCCCTACCAGTTATCCTTGAACCATTTCATCGCGCGCCGCAGCGAACGGGCGGGGTAGCGATCAACGGGAATTTCAAAATCCCACCACTCGTCTTGCGGATGGGCCGCAAACAGGCACAGCCCCACAGCGGCCGAGAAGGCCGGGCCAGTGGCGGCCTGCGGCAAGCCATGCACGCGCAACGGGCGGCCCAAACGCACCTGTTGGCCCAAGATGCGGCTGGCCAGCCCATCAAGCCCCGGAATTTGGCTGCCCCCGCCCGTCAACACGATCTGCTGACTGGGCAAGTGTTCGAACCCGGCAGCATCAAGGCGCGCGCGCACCTCTTCCAAAATTTCTTCTACACGCGGGCGCATGATGCCAATCAGCTCGGCGCGGCTGACGGTGCGGCGATCGTGCTCCCAATCGCCGGTTTCGCTGCGCATTTCGATCATTTCGCTGTCATCGCGGCCAGTGGCCACAACGCCACCGAACAATGTCTTGATACGCTCAGCCGCGTGCGAGGGCACCTGCAGCCCCATCGAGATGTCGCTGGTCACATGATCGCCACCCATGGTGACGGTGTCGGCAAAGATCATGTGCTTTTTCATAAACACCGAAATGCTGGTGGCGCCGCCCCCCATATCGATACAGGCGGCCCCCAGTTCCAACTCGTCCTCGACCAGCGCCGACAAGCCACTGACATAGGCCGAACTGGCCACACCGGCCAATTCCAAATCGCACCGCTTCACGCAATAGGCCAAGTTTTGGATGGCGATTTCATCCACCGTCAGCATATGCATATCGACCGACAGCTGCTGGCCCACTTGGCCGCGCGGGTCGCCCAAGCCGCTGCGATGATCCAGCGCAAAATTCACCGGATGGGCATGCAGCACCTCGCGGCCTTGCCCAAAATCTGGAATGTCGCAGGCCGACAAAACCCGCCCGATATCTTGCTCGCTGACCAAATTGCCTTGCAAGTCCAGCTGCCCCGCCACGCCATAGCTGCGCGGCTCGGCGCCTGAAAAGCAGGCGATCACGTGATCGACACGGATATTGGCCATTTTCTGGGCCGCCTGCACCGCTGTGCGGATGGCGCGTTCGGTTTCGGCCATGGCGTGAATTTCGCCAAAGCGCACCCCGCGCGACCGGGTGGTTGCGGCACCAATCACCCGAAACCCGGCCTGCCCCGCCATCGGGCCCACGCCTTCGACCTCTAACTTGTCTGCGCCATCAAAACGCAAAACCAAACAGCCAATTTTAGAGGTGCCCACATCCAAAATGGCCACCACCCCCCGCTGCATGGCCGCCTTGCGCATGTTGCGCATGGCGCGCTGGGATTCGTATAGCTCGATCATAATTGCTAGTCTCCCAAAGCCGCATTGCGAACCCGCCACCATTCATCAACGGCCGCTTCGCTCATTCGAATTGTTGGCCGGTCGGCCAAGCGCATATCAACCAGCGCCAAATCACGTTCCAAAAGATCTTGTGCCTTGTGCATCAACAGCACCCGTTCCAGCGCTTGAACGGGCTGTTTTTGGGGCAGTTGAATGCGTTGCCCACGATCCAGCACCAGATCCCAGCGGCGCTGACTGATGCGCACCAAGCCGCGCACCCGGCTGCCCAAGGGGCCCGCCGCACGCAATAGGGCCAAGGCCTCGGCCGCCGCCTGATCGGCACCCTCGCCCGCCACCAAGGGCAATTCGGGGTGGGCCGCGCGTGTTTCTGCCGGGCGCACAACGGCGCCGGTCTCGTCTAGCAATTCCAGCCCGTCACGGGTGCGCCACACCAAGGCGGGCGCGCGTTCGACAACGCTGATTTGCAAAATCCCGCCATTGCGCACGAAAACGCGCGCCTCTTTGATCGCGGGCAATTCGCGCAAGGTTTGCAAAATCAGCGGCAAATCCAACCCGAACGAAGATACCGGCAGATCCACTGGCATGATTTCGCGGATGTCGGCATCGACCGAGTCGCTGGCCCCTTCGATCACCATGGCTTGCACCATGAATTCGGGGCGGTTGACCACCTGATCGCGCAGATCCAAGGCAAACAGGCGCAGCGCATCGCGGCGCTCTTCGTTGGCCAGATAGCCCGCGCTTAGCGCTGTCACCACAACAAGCGGCAGCCCTGCGCGCAAAAACAGCCGAAACGCCGGTGTCAGCATCAGCCGTTGGCGCCGATACGACCAGCGCGAGGGCGCCGGATCGGCCCGGCGGGGGGACGGCGCGGGCTGGGCGCTGCGGCGGGGGGCGCGGATCACCGGTTGCATGAGGCGTCCTCGACCATCCAGCGGCACAGCTGGCCAAAACTGATACCAACCGCCTGCGCCTGCTCGGGCGTCAGCGAGGTGGCCGTCATGCCGGGCTGGGTATTGGTTTCCAACACCACCAGCCCGTCCAAACCACGGCGATCATCCCAGCGAAAATCGGTGCGGCTGACACCACGGCAGCCCAGCAGTTGGTGGGCGCGCAGGGCATGGGCCATGCAGGCCTGGAAAATATCGGCGGGCACCTGCGCGGGCACCACGTGGCGCGAGCCGCCGGGCGTGTATTTGGCGCTGTAATCATACCAGCCATCGGTGATGATTTCCGTCACCGTCAAAGGCCGGTCATCCATCACCGAAACGGTCAATTCGCGCCCCGGCGCATAGGCCTCGACCATCACAACATCGGGCATGTCTGCCGCCATCACCGGCGCATTCGCCCCTTCGGCCACAATATAGACGCCCACGCTGGAGCCTTCGTTATAAGGCTTGACCACATAGGGCGGCGCCATCACGTGCCCGGCCTGCACCGCATCTTTGCTGGCCAAGATACTATCCACCACCGGCAGACCATGGGCGCGATAGACGTCTTTGGTTTTTTGCTTGTCGATACACAGCGCCGAGGCCAGCACGCCAGAATGCGAATAGGGCAGGCCCAGCCATTCCAGCAGGCCTTGCACGCAGCCATCCTCGCCCCAGCGGCCATGCAGGGCGTTCAACACAACATCTGGCGCAATTTCCAGCAATTGCAGGGGCAAATCGTGCCCCGCATCCACTTCGACCACCGCGAAGCCTTCTTCCCTAAGTGCCGCAGCGCATGCGCGCCCTGTGCTAAGCGACACCTCGCGCTCGGACGAGAGGCCACCCATTATCACCGCCACTTTGGGGCTTGTCCTGCTCGACATTGCCACCGTGTGCCTCTGACTTACGGGCCTATTTCGGCCCTTTTTTGTTGATGTGCGTTCGCCAGTTTAGGGCGTATTCGCAATATTGCCTGCCGGGGTCGGTTCGCCGACCCTCTTAATCTCCCATTCTAGCGTGATACCGCTGGAATCGTAAACCTTTTTTCGCACCAATTCGCCAAGGTTTTCCAGATCTTGGGCGGTGGCCGTGCCGGTATTGATTAAGAAGTTGGGGTGTTTTGGGCTCATCTGGGCGCCACCCAAGGTGGCACCGCGCAAACCGGCATCGTCAATCACCTTCCAAGCCTTCAGCGCGTGGCTGTCATCGGCCTGCCCGGTCGAGGAAAACCCGGCCGGGTTGCGAAAGGTTGACCCAGCGCTGCGGTCTTTGGTGGGTTGGGTGGCATCGCGTTTGGCCAGCTGATCTGCCATGCGCGCAGCTAAGGCATCTGGCGCGCCAGCCGGGCCTTTCAGCAGCACCGAAACAATCACCCAGTCATCGGCCAAGGTGCTGTTTCGATATGAAAAATTCAGATCATCGGCGCCAATCCTATGGGTCTTGCCGTGCCGGTCTATCACCCGCGCCTCTTGGAAAATATCGGCCATATAGCTGCCGTAGCAGCCCGCATTCATGCGCACCGCGCCGCCGATGCTGCCGGGGATGGTGCGCAAGAACGTCAGGTCCATCCCCATCTCGGCGGCACGCCGCGCCACATGCGCATCCAGCGCCGCAGCCCCCACCCGCAGGCCGCCGGCCTCGGGCGTGATCGTGTTAAACCCACGCCCCAAACGCACCACAACCGCGCGCAGCCCGCCATCGCGCACGATCAAATTCGATCCAACGCCCATCGGAAAAACCGCGATATCCGCCGGCAGAGCGGCCAAAAACTGTACCAAATCTGCCTCGTCTGCGGGCTGAAACAGCCAATCTGCCGGCCCGCCCACGCGCAGCCATGTCAGATCGGCCAGCGGGCGGTTGGGCGTCAGCACGCCGCGGCACGGGGGCAGCATGCGCGTCATCGGGGGGCACCTGTTTGCAAACCGGGCACCGGCCTAGCCCTGCAACCGCGCGGGCAGCCCATTGGCCCAAGCGCTGATCGTGCCAGCCCCAAGGCAGACAACCATATCACCGGGGCGTGCCTGTTCGCGCACAAGCCGCTCGAGATCGTCCTCGCTGGTGACGGCGCGGGCATGGCGGTGGCCATGGCGGATCAGCCCGGCCACCAGATCATCGCGGCTGGCCCCTGCGATGGGCGCCTCGCCTGCGGCATAGACTTCGGCAATGCCCACAACATCGGCATCGTTGAAACAGGTGCAGAAATCTTCAAAGAGGTTGGACAGGCGCGAATAACGGTGGGGCTGGTGCACCGCAATCACCCGCCCAGATGTGGCCTGCCGCGCCGCGCGCAACACAGCAGCAATTTCCACCGGATGGTGGCCATAATCATCAATGATGGTCACGCCCGCCACCTCGCCCACCTTGGTAAAGCGCCGGTTCACCCCGCCAAAGGCGGCCAAAGCTTGCCGGATTTCGGCGGTCTTCATGCCCAAATGCCGCGCCACAGCCACAGCCGCCAAGGCGTTGCTGACGTTGTGATCGCCCGGCATGGGCAGGGTGCAGCCCTCGATTTTCACATCCTCGCCCTGCAACCAAATGTCAAAATGCGCCACCCCTGATTGATAGCGCAGGTTCACCGCGCGCACATCAGCCTGCGCGTTAAAGCCAAAGGTCACCACCCGGCGGTCGGTAATGCGCCCTACCAAGGCCTGCACTTCGGGGTGATCGGTGCAACACACCGCAATGCCGTAAAAGGGAATATTCGAGACGAAATCGTAAAACCCTTGGCGCAGGTTTTCGATACTGCCCCAATGTTCCATATGCTCGGGGTCGATATTGGTGACGATCGCAATCGTTGCGGGCAACCGGTTAAAGGTGCCATCGCTTTCATCGGCCTCGACCACCATCCATTCGCCCTGCCCCATCCGCGCGTTCGAGCCATAGGCATGGATGATGCCGCCATTCACGACCGTGGGGTCAATCCCCCCCGCAACCAGCAATTCCGCCACCAAGGTGGTGGTGGTGGTTTTGCCATGGGTGCCGCCCACGGCAATATTGGATTTCAGGCGCATCAGCTCGGCCAGCATCTCGGCGCGGCGCACCACGGGCAGGCCACGGCGGCGTGCCTCGTCTAATTCCGGGTTGCCGGGTTTGATGGCCGAGGAAATCACAACCACGGTGGCATTTTCCAAATTCTCGGCGCGCTGGCCCTCAAAAATGCGGGCCCCCATGGCGCCTAAACGGTCGGTGATTTTGCTGGCTTTCAGATCCGAGCCTTGGATGGTGTAGCCGTGGTTTAGCAGCACCTCGGCAATGCCCGACATGCCAATACCACCAATCCCCACAAAATGGATTGGGCCAACATCGGTGGGCAATTTGGTTGCGGCGGCATTCATCGATCAAGAACCTTTCTTATTGGCCAAGGCCTGCACCATATCGGCAAGCGTATTTGCGGCATCAGGGTGCCCGGCCGACAGCGCCGCGCGGGCCATCTGCGTGGCGCCATCGGGGTTTGCCAAAACCAGCTCTATTTGCGCGGCCAAGTCTGCGGGCGTAAGCCGGGCTTCGGGCACAACAATCGCCGCGCCCGCCTCGGCCAGCCCACGGGCATTGGCGCTTTGATGATCGCCCGCCGCTGCCGCATAGGGGATCAAGATAGAGGGGCGGCCAATGATGGTCAGGTCCGCCACGCTTGAGGCGCCGGCGCGGCTGATCACCAATTGCGCTTCGCTCATGCGGCGGGGGATATCGGCGAAAAACGGCGCAATCTCGGCGGTAATGCCATGCTCGGCGTAATAGCGCGCAACCCGTTCGCCATCTTCGTCGCGGGCTTGATGGGCCACGCGCACGTGGCGCAACGTTTCCATCGGCAGGGCGGCAATGGCGGGGGGCACGATATCAGACAAAATCCGCGCCCCTTGGCTGCCCCCGATCACCAACACCGACATTGGGTAATCGCCCGGCGCGATATAGCCAGCGCCCAGCCGCTCGCGCACGCTGGCGCGCACCGGGTTGCCCGTTGGCACCCCCGTGACACCGGCCGGCAAGGTGGTGGGCCATGTGCCGCAGGCCACCTGATCTACATGGCGGGCAAATATCTGGTTCACCCGACCCAAAACGCCATTTTGTTCGTGTATCATGCGCGGCAGGCGCAACACCCAAGCCGCGGCCAAAGCCGGGATCGAGGGGTAGCCGCCAAAGCCCACCACCACCGTGGGCCGGTGGCGCAGCATCGACCAAAGCGCGCCCATGCCCCCCGCCAACAGCCGCAACGGCACGCCCAGCTTGGCCAGAACACCCCCGCGCGCAAAGGTGCCGCTGGCGCTGATGGCCACCTCGACCGCATCGGGAAACCCACCCGCATAGCGCGCGCCGCGGGTGTCGGTTGACAGTTTCACCCGCCAGCCCCGTGCCAGCATCACCTCGGCCAGCGCTTGTGCCGGAAACATATGGCCCCCGGTTCCCCCGGCGGCGATCACCAACAATGGCGTGCGGTTGCCCATGATCAACCCTCCAAATCCTTTGGCCGCTGCTTAGCCGCTGGCCACGCGCCCTGCAACGCCTAGCCCCAAGGCCCAGCGACAAGGCGCCACGTTACCGTCGCCGCGCCCGCAGCAAATCGCCAATCTCACCCTGTGGGCGGGTGCGGGTAAAGGCCAGCAACATGCCCATGGCAATGCCACCCGCAATCAAGGATGACCCGCCATAGCTGACAAAGGGCAGCGTCATGCCCTTGGCGGGTAGCAAGCGCACCGCAACCCCCATGTTGATCATGGCCTGCACCCCGAAAATACAGGCCAGCCCCGTGCCGCCCAAGCGAATGAACGGGTCGCGCTCGTGCATCAGGCGCAACAGCGAACGCAGCACCACGCTGCCATAAAGCGCGATGATCACCAGCACCAAAACCAGCCCGTATTCTTCGGCAGCCACGGCGATAATGAAATCGGTATGCGCATCGGGCAAAGACCATTTCACCTGCCCCTCGCCCACGCCCACGCCAAAAAAACCGCCCTCGCGGATGGCATTGGTGGCATAGCCAATTTGGGTGGTTGGGTCCACGTCTTGGCTGAGAAAACCATCAATGCGGCGCGCCACATGCTCGGAATTTTGATAGGCAAACGTGCCACCCAGCACCACCGCCACCGCCAAGCCCACCAGCAACAGCATGGGCGCACCGGCGACAAAATACATCACCGTCCACCCAAAAAGCACCAAGGAGGCTTGGCCAAAATCGGGCTGCATGACCAGCATCAAAACAATCGCCACCATCAATGCAAAAGACCAAAGCCGCCCCGGGGGGCCGCCAATATCTTGGGCGGCGGCCATCATCCAAGCGGCCACAACCACAAAGACCGGCTTTAAAAATTCCGACGGCTGGATCGAGGCAAAGCCCAAACTGTACCAGCGCGTTGCGCCCTTGCCAAAATCGGTGCCGAAAAGCGGCAGGAAAACCAAGGCAAGAAAGGCCGCCAAAAACCCCAAAACCGCCAAACGGCGCACCACCAGCGGGCTGAGCATCGAGGTGATCAGCATAGCCACCAGCGCCAGCCCACCAAAGACTGCCTGCCGCTGCACATAGTGGAACGGATCAAAGCCATTTTTTTCGGCCAGCGGCGGCGAGGCCGCCAACCCCAGCAAGATCCCGATGCCAAAAAGGATCAGAATGCAGGACATTGTCCATTTGTCGACGGTCCGCCACCATTTCGGCAGAACCGGTTCGCCGTCCCGTTGTGGGACTGCGCCGTACACCATTTCTGTCATGCAAGCACCGCTCGTTGCCTGGGCGCCCCTTTCGGGGTCATTGGCTACACTTTAGCGCGCAAAGCGCCCGCTGGCTAGGGGCAAAGGCCACCATTGCCGCGCGCCACCCCTTGCCAATCGAGCGATCTCAAGGCAAGCCCTGCGTATGGAATTTGATACAGTGATCATAGGGGCTGGCGCCGCAGGGCTGATGTGTGCGCCGCACGCCGCCGGGCCTGCGGGGCGGCGGGTTTTGGTGATCGACCATGCCAAAGCCCCGGGCGAGAAAATTCGCATCTCGGGCGGTGGGCGGTGCAACTTTACCAATATGCACTGCGACCCGCAGGCGTTTTTGGGGGCAAACCCGCATTTTTGTAAATCCGCCCTTGCCCGTTACACGCAGTGGGATTTTCTGGATCTTGTGCAATCGCATAAAATTGCCTGGCACGAGAAAACCCTGGGCCAGCTATTTTGCGACGATAAAGCCACCCAAATTGTGGCGATGTTACAGGCCGAAATGCACAAAGCGGGCGCCGAGCTGTGGTTACAAACGGCGCTGCGGGGCCTGACACATGATGGCCAGCGCTACCGCCTACAGCTGGAACGGCAGGGCCAGCACCACAACGTCACAGCGCGGGCCTTGGTGGTGGCGGCGGGCGGCAAATCCATTCCCAAAATGGGGGCAACCGGGCTGGCCTATGAGATTGCCACGCAATTCGGCCATACGCTGACCCAGACGCGCCCGGCCTTGGTGCCCTTTACCTTTTCCGACACGCCCTTTGCCGCGATTTCGGGCACCGCAACGCCTGCCCGGGCCAGCGCCGGTGGCGCCAGTTTCGACGAGGCGGTGCTGTTTACCCATCGCGGCCTGTCTGGGCCTGCGATTTTGCAAATCAGCTCGTACTGGCGCGAGGGCTGCACCATCACGCTGGATCTGGACCCAGAGGGCACATTGCTGGCCGCGCTGCGCGCCGAACGCCAAGCAGCCGGGCGCAAGCACCTGTCTAACGCGCTGTCCCAGCACCTGCCCGCGCGGCTGGTGCAGCATTTGGCCCAAAAACTGCCCGCAGATCTGGGGCTGGCCACCAACTTGGCTGATCACAGCGATGCACGTTTGGCCCAAGTCGTGGAAGCGCTGCGCAACTGGCAGCTCAAACCCACCGCAACCGAAGGCTACCGCACCGCAGAGGTAACATTGGGCGGCGTGGATACAGGCCAGATTTCATCAAAAACCATGGAAAGCACGCGCAGTCCCGGCCTGTATTTCATTGGCGAATGCGTCGATGTGACGGGCTGGCTGGGGGGTTATAATTTTCAGTGGGCGTGGTCATCCGCCGTGGCCGCAGGCCGCGCGATTGCGGCGCGCGCCCAAGCCTAAGGCCGGATTGGCCGGCGTCAGGCCAGCCCAAGCCCCGCGCGCACAAGCGCGCTAAAGGCATCGCCGCGCTGCTCGAAATTATCATATTGGTCGAAACTGGCAGCAGCCGGGGCCAGCAGCACCACTTCACCGGGTTGGGCCTCGGCCATGGCGCGGGCCACGGCAACATCCATGGTGGTGCAAATCTCGGTCTCAACCCCGGGCAACTGCATGGCAAACTGTGCCGCCTCGCGCCCGATGACATAGGCCTTTACAACGCTTTGTGCCGCCGCGCCCAGCCGGCCTACGCCGCCCTCTTTTTCCAAGCCGCCGCAAATCCACCGAATGGCAGTGAAGGCGCGCAGCGCTTTTTCAGCGCTGTCGACATTGGTGGCCTTGCTGTCGTTGACATAGCGCACGCCATCAACCTCGGCCACCAACTGGCTGCGGTGGGGCAAGCCGGGATAGCTGTGCAGCCCCGCCTCGATCACCCGCGGCGCCACCCCCAAGCTGCGCAGCACCGCATAGCCCGCGCAGGCGTTTTGGTGGTTATGTGCGCCGGGCAAACCCACCACCTCGCGCAGGTCAATGGCTGCCACTTGCCGGCCTTTGCGCCATTCGGCCAAAAACCCCTTGCGCGCGAACACCGACCAGCCCGCACCCGCCAGCTTTTGCCCCGACGAGATGCGAATGACCCGGTCATCGCCCCAGCCCATCGACAATTGATTGGCCATGAATTGGCCTTCCACCTCGTCGATGCCAATGATCGCCCGGTCTGGCCCGCCTTCTGCAAAAAGCCGCCGCTTTGCCGCAAAATACCCGCCCATCCCAGCGTGGCGATCCAAATGATCGGGGGATAGGTTGGTGAACACCGCGATATCAGGCGTCAGGCCCCGCGCCAGTTCGGTTTGATAGCTTGACAGTTCCAACACCACCACCCCGCCATCGACGGGCGGGTCAATATCCAGCACGCCGCGCCCGATATTGCCGGCCAATTGGCTGGCGATGCCGGCCTCTTGCAGCAGGTGGTGGATCAGCGCCGAGGTGGTGGATTTGCCGTTGGATCCGGTTACGGCCACCACCCTTGGGGGGGTGTCGAACTGGTCAAACCCCTGCGCCGCAAACGAGCGGAAAAACAGCCCAATATCGTTGTCAACCGGCACATCCGCCGCCCAAGCAGCGGCAATCACCGGGTTTGGGCTGGGGTAGAGATGGGCAATGCCGGGGCTGACGACCAAACAGGCCACATCGTCAAAGGCGCCGGGGCGGGACAGATCGCGCAGATCAAAGCCTTGATCGCTGGCACGCGCGCGCGCGGCGGGGTTGTCATCCCAGCACAGCGGCGTGGCGCCCCCCGCCTGCAAGGCGCGCGCCGTGGCCATGCCCGACCGCCCCAAGCCCAAAACCGCCACATTTTGCCCAGCAAAACCACTGACAGGTATCATTGCATCCCCCTTGGGCCCCAGTCGCGGGCTTAGCGCACTTTCAGCGTGGCCAGCCCGATCATCGCCAAAATCAGGGCGATAATCCAAAAGCGGATCACGATCTGCGGCTCGGACCAGCCTTTTTTCTCGTAATGATGGTGGATGGGCGCCATCAAAAACACCCGTTTGCCGGTGCGTTTGAAATAGGCAACCTGAATGATCACGCTAAGCGCCTCGACCACAAAAAGCCCACCCACGATGGCCAGCACGATCTCGTGCTTGGTGGCCACCGCAATCGCCCCCAAAGCACCGCCCAAGGCCAAGCTGCCCGTGTCGCCCATAAAGACCGCCGCCGGGGGCGCATTATACCACAAAAACCCCAAACCGCCGCCAATCAGCCCAGCCACAAACACCAGCAATTCCCCCGTGCCCGGCACGTAATGCACGTCAAGATAAGTGGTAAAATCGACACGCCCCACCGCATAGGCGATGATACCAAAGGCGCCCGCCGCGATCATCACGGGCATAATCGCCAGCCCATCTAACCCATCGGTCAGGTTCACCGCATTTGCAGAGCCGACGATAACGATCATGGCAAAGGGCACGAAAAGAAAACCCAAATACAGCAGCGCCTCTTTGAACACCGGAAACGCCAGATAGTTGCTTAAGGGTTCGGGGTGGTATTGCGCCGCCCAAAACCCGGCAATGCCCGCGATCAAAAACCCCAAGGCCAAGCGCAGTTTGCCAGAAACGCCTTTGGTGTTTTGCTTTGCCACCTTGGCGTAATCATCGGCAAAACCGATCAACCCATAGCCCACCGTCACAAACAGCACGATCCAAACGAACGGGTTATCCAGCCGCGCCCAAAGCAGCGTGCTGGTCAACAGCGCGCCCACAATCAACAAGCCACCCATGGTGGGCGTGCCTGCCTTGGCAAAATGCCCCTCGGGCCCATCGGCGCGGATCGGCTGGCCCTTGCCCTGCTTGCGGCGCAAGACGTTGATCAATGGGCGACCAAACAAAAACCCAAACACCAGCGCCGTCAGAAACGCCCCACCCGAACGAAAGGTGATATAGCGGAACAGGTTGAACACATCCCCGCCGTCGGAAAGTTCAGTCAACCAATAGAGCATCGCTTTACACCTCGTGATCAGATTGCCGGGCGGCATGGCCCAGTTTACGCAGCGCGTCAACTACTTGGCTGACGTGCGACCCTTTCGAACCCTTTACCAACACCACGTCGCCCGCATCCACCAAACGCGCGGCACGCGCCGCCATGTCGGCGGCCGTTTGCGTCCAATCGCCACGCAACGACAGAGGCAGCGCTTGATACAGCGCATGCATCCGCGGCCCCACGCAATGCACGCGGGTGATCTGGCCCAAGCTGGGCAAATTGGCCAAGCCCGCATGCATGGCGGTTTCATTTGGCCCCAGCTCTAACATATCGCCCAAAATGGCAATGCGCCGCCCACGGCTGTGGCGGCCCAAGCCATTCGCGGGCTGGGCATTGGCCAGCACCTCTAGCGCGGCCTGCATCGAGGCGGGGTTGGCATTGAAGGCATCATCCAGCAATTCAAAGGCTGTCGCCTCGTCGGTTAAATCCAGCGCGATACGTTCGCGCGCACCCCGCCCGGCCGGTGGCTGCCAGCGCCCCAGATCGCCTGCGGCAATCACCGGGTTCAGCCGCAAGGCATGAACCACGGCCATCACCCCCATGGCGTTGACGGCAAAATGCCGCCCCGCAGCTTGCACTTTGAACAGCAGCGGCCGCCGCCATGCCCGCCCTTGCACCACCGTGGTGGTGTCATGCAGCGTGATCTGCGCGGCGCGGTGGTGGGTGCGCGGTGCCTCGCCAAAGGTTAGCACCCGGGCGCCATGCTGGCGGGCCAGATTTTGCAAAATATCCGTGGTGGGAATATCGCCGTTCAGCACCGCCACGCCGCCCGGCACCAACCCTGCGGTGATGGCGGCCTTTTCATGGGCGATCCCTTCGATATTCTCGAACGCCTCTAAATGGGCGGCAGCCACGGTTGTGACCATCGCCACATGCGGGCGCGCCATGCGCGAGAGCGGGGCAATCTCGCCGGGGTGGTTCATACCAATCTCGATCACCGCGAAATCGGCATCGCGTGGCAGGCGCGCCAGCGTCAGCGGCACGCCCCAGTGGTTGTTGTAACTGGCCTCGGCGGCGTGGGTCTTGCCCTGCCCACCCAAAACGCAGCGCAACATTTCCTTGGTCGAGGTTTTCCCAACCGAGCCTGTCACCGCCACCACCCGGCCCTTGAAACGCGCGCGCGCCGCGCGACCCAGATCTTCAAGCCCGCGCAGGACATCGGGCACAACCAACAGCGGCGCATCGGGGCCCAGCCCCTGTGGCACGCGGCTGACCAGCGCCGCCACGGCGCCCTTTTTCAAAGCATCAGCAACGAAATCATGGCCATCGCGCGCGGCTTGCAAAGCCACAAAAATATCGCCGGGCTGCAAGGTGCGCGTGTCGATCGAAACGCCATAGGCCTGCCATGTGCCGGGGCTGGCGCTGCCGGTTGCGGCGCGCGCTTCGTCTGCGGTCCAAAGGGGGGCTGTGGTTGGGCCCGTCATGCCAATCTCCCGTCCAAGGCGGCCACGGCAAGGCTGGCCTGCTCGGCATCGTTAAAAGGATAAACCGTGCCCGCAATCGTTTGGCCCGTTTCGTGGCCTTTGCCACAAATCAGCAAAGCATCCCCCGGCCCCAAGGCATCGACGGCGCGCAAAATGGCTTCGGCACGGTCGCCCACCTCTTGGGCTGCTGGACAGCCCTGTATAACAGCGGCACGAATACTGGCCGGATCCTCGGATCGGGGGTTATCATCGGTCACGAAAACCAGATCGGCCGCTTTGGCCGCCGCGGCCCCCATCAAGGGGCGCTTGCCCACATCGCGGTCGCCCCCGGCCCCAATGACCGCCACCAAACGCCCCATCACATGCGGGCGCAGCGCCGCAAGGGCCGTGGCCACGGCATCGGGTGTGTGGGCATAATCAACAAAGACCGCCGCGCCATTGCTGCGGGTGGCGGCCAGTTGCATGCGCCCGGTCACTGTATCCAGCTGCGGCAGCGTGGCAAAAACCGCCTCGGGCTGCGACCCGCTGGCAATGGCCAAGCCCACCGCCACCAAGACATTTTCCGCCTGAAAGCCGCCAATCAGGTTTAACCGCGCCATATGCACCTCGCCATGCCATGCAAAACGCAGGTGCTGGCCGGTGCTGTCAAACCGCTGTGCTTGCATTTGCAAATCAGCGCCTGCCTGACGGCCCACACCGATCACCAGTTGCCCCCGGGCGCGGGCAATATCTGCCACGCGCGGGCCCATGGGATCATCAAGGTTGACCACAACGCAGCCGTCTTCGGGCAGAACGCGGGTGAAAAGCCCGGCCTTGGCCTCGAAATAGGCCTCGAATGTTGCGTGATAATCCAGATGATCTTGGCTGAAATTGGTGAACCCCGCGGCGCGCAATTGCACGCCATCAAGGCGATATTGCGACAAGCCATGCGACGAGGCCTCCATCGCGGCATGGGTGATGCCGGCATGGGCGCACTCGGCCAGCGTGCGCTGCAGGGTGATCGGCTCGGGGGTGGTATGGGCCAAGGGGGCGGCATAGGCCCCCTCGACGCCGGTGGTGCCAAGGTTCACCGCCTCTAGGCCCAAAGCCATCCAGATCTGGCGGGTAAAGGTGGCCACCGATGTTTTGCCATTGGTGCCGGTCACAGCTACCATGGTTTTGGGCTGGGCACCAAACCACAAGACCGCCGCATAGGCCAATGTTTGGCGGGGGTTTTCGGCCACCACCACCGCCACCCCACGGCCCTGCATGGCAGGCCCGGCCAGTGCCGCGCCTTCGGCATCGGTCAAAACCGCCACCGCCCCCTTGTCCAGCGCGGCGGCCACGAACCCCGCACCATGGGCCTGCGTGCCGGGCAAAGCGGCAAAAAGATAGCCCGGGCGCACCTGCCGGCTGTCCACGGCCAAACCCGCCAATACCGGGTCTGCCCCGCCAGCCGCGTTCAAACCCAGTTGCGAAAGCCGAAGCGCGTGCTGTGTCATGGTTGTGTCGCCCACCTATCGTGAAGATGACAGCGTTATACCAGCGCGCACCTGCGGTTCAACAACCGGGCGCAGGCCCAAAAGCGGCGCGGCGCGGCGGATCACCTCGGCGGCGACGGGCACCGCCGTCCAGCCGGCCGAACGGCGCGGTTTGTCGCCACTGGTTTCCACCGGCTCGTCCAGCATCAACACCAGCACATAGCGCGGGGCATCGGCTGGAAACATCGCGGCAAAGGTGGCAATCACCTTATCTTTGTAATAGCCCCCGCCGGTTTCGATGGGCTTGTCTGCCGTGCCCGTTTTGCCCGCCACTTGGTAGCCCGGCACCTCGGCAAAGCTGGCGGTGCCCTCGGTCACCACTTTGCGCAGCATCTGGCGCGAGGCGGCGGCCACCTCGGCGCTGATCACCCGCGCGCCATAGTTTGGCCCCGCTTGACGCAGCAGCGTGGGTTTCACCAGATAGCCGCCATTGGCAATGGCCGCATAGCCCGCCGCCAAATGCAGCGGTGTGGTAGACAGCCCATGCCCGTAAGAAATGGTGACAGCGGAAAGATCGGTCCATTTTGTGGGCAGCAAGGGGCGCCCGCCCGCAGCTTCGCCCATTTCAATGGGCACTGGGGTGAAAAAGCCCAACTGGCGCAAGAATTCTTGCTGGCGCTCTTTGCCCACCATCAGGGCAATTTTGCCGGTGCCGCGGTTCGAGCTTTTGACGATGATCTCTTCGACAGAGATGTCTTTATAATTGTGGTTCTCAAACTCGCCAATGCGGTGGCCACCCACTTTGAAGGGGGGGCGCGTGTCGATCACGGTTTCAGGCGAGACCAAGTTCAAATCCAACGCCTGTGCGACGGTGAATATCTTAAATGTCGAGCCAAGTTCATAAACGCCCTGCAGCGCGCGGTTGAACAACGGGCTGTCAGAGGCGCGGCCCGAAACCGGCGGGCGCGGGCGATCGTTTGGGTCGAAATCAGGTAAGCTGACAATGCTAAGCAATTCGCCGCTGTGCACATCCATCAAAATGGCCGAAGCGCCCTTGGCATTCATCATCTTCATGCCGCCATAAAGCACCTGCTCGACCGCAGCTTGCACCGACACATCCAGCGACAAGGTCAGCGGCGCGCCTTCGCGGGCAGGATCGCGCAGCATGTCATCGAATTCCAGCTCGACCCCGGCCACGCCCACCACTTCGGCGGCATGAAGATGATGAATGCCAAGGGCGCTTCGGCCATTTTGATG
>RFQY01000006.1 GCA_009924775.1 Paracoccaceae bacterium
CCCCCGCTAGCTGCGCGCCGCGAAAATGAAGCCCAGAAAGTTCAACAGCACCTGCGCTGCCAAAATGCTGGTAGACCCGGTGGGATCGTAATCTGGCGCCACCTCGACCAGGTCGATGCCCACAACCTCGTGGCGGCGCGCAACGACCTGCAGCATTTCCAGCACATCATAATATAGAAACCCACCATGGCTGGGCGTGCCCGTGCCCGGCGCGATCGAGGGGCAAAAGGCATCGATATCGATCGTCACATAAACCCGCGCGCCAGTGGGGATATTGGCGATAACCCCCTCGGGGCCCAGCGCGCGCGCTTGGCGCACCGACAAAATCGTTGATCCCATGGCGCGGGCATCGTCATAGCCCTCGCGCGCGGTCGAGCTGACGTTGCGAATGCCCACTTGGGTCAGGCCCGTGACATAGGGTTTTTCCGCGGCGCGGCGCATTGGGTTGCCGTGGCCATAGCGCACGCCGTGGCGCTCGTCGACAAAATCGAGATGGGCGTCGATTTGCAGAATGTGAATATCGCCTTGGTCGTCAAAGGCGTTGATGCAGGGAATATTGATCGAATGATCGCCCCCAATCACCACCGGCAGCGCGCCCGCCGCCAGAATGGCGCGCACGCCCGCCTCGATATTGGCATGGCTGGTTTCGGTATCGGTATGCACGATATCGGCATCGCCGATGTCGACAATGCGCACATCGCTGGGCAGATAAGTGGTGTCGTCTTCGTGGTCATAGGCGCCCGCATGGCCAAAGCTGAACAGGGTCGAGGCTTCGCGCACCCCACGCGGGCCAAACCGCGCGCCTGCGCGCCACTGCGTGCCAAAATCAAACGGTGCGCCCATGATCGCCACATCGGCATCGATCGTGGCCCAATCTTCGACATAGGGGCGT
Source organism: Paracoccaceae bacterium (assembly GCA_009924775.1). Lineage (GTDB taxonomy): Bacteria > Pseudomonadota > Alphaproteobacteria > Rhodobacterales > Rhodobacteraceae > CAJXSO01. The sequence continues at coordinate 893 of RFQY01000006.1, forward strand.
TTGCCAAATGTAGAAATCCCCACAAAAGGCAGGTTCAAACGCCCGCTTTCATACCCATGCCCTGCCATCGCAGACCCCTTTTTGCCTGTGTCTTTTTGCCTGTGTCCGGCCCCCGCAGAATGCCCCCGGCAGGCCCTTGGCGCCAGCCTAGGCTGATGTTGGGGGCTGTGCAATATCGCTTGCATCACCCGCGGCGGCTGGGGGCCAAAGGCCCGCACCATGCAGATGGCGCAGCAGGCCGGCCTGCCCATGCACACCCAGCTTGGCATAGATTGCTTTGGAACAACTGCGCGCGGTTTCTTCGGTCCAGCCCAGCTGGGTGGCCGCCTGTTTCAGGCGCACCCCATCGCCCAACACAGCCGCCAGCCGGGCCTCGCTGCGGCTAAGCCCAAGGCTGTGGGCCAGCCAAACGATATCAAGATCGGCCAGCTTGGGTGGCTGGCGCATCAGCACAATAACCGCGCGCTGGCCGCCATAGGGTTGGGCGCGCAGCAGCAAGGCAGGCAGGCCGGGGCGGGCCACCACACAGCCAAAGGGCGGCGCCTGATCGCCCAGCAGCGCCGCCATGGCGCGGCGCAGCTGCTGGGCCAACAGCGCATCCCCGGGTTCAAGCCGGGCCCGCAGGCGCGGGGCTGGGCCCAGGTCTGGCCCCCAATGCGCAAGGGCGCCAGATTGCGCCAAAATGGTGCCCACCGCATCGACAATCAGCCACGCCACGCCAAGGCCCGTCAGCAAACCGGCCTGTGCATCGCGCAGATCTTGGGCTTGGCGCAGGCGGCGCCACTGCCCAACGGCCTGCCCCAAAAACGGGGCCAGCGCGCTAAGATGCTGGGCATCGATGCTGCGAAAATCCTGCCGATGGGGCGCACGGCCCAACGCCAGCACCGCCTCGCCTTGGCCGGGCCCCTGCACCGCACCGGGGCTGGGCAGGCGCGCTTTGATCAGGCGCAGCGGCGCGGGATGGGCGGGCGACACCTCGTCTTGGGCGTAAACACGATCGGCGCGCAAGGGCGCCAAGGCCACCGCATTTGGCAGGCTCAGATGCCCCGCGCGCCATGGGGCGGGCTGCAGCCCCTCGGGCAGGAAAATCTGCAAGGCGGCCCCATCGGCCTGCGCTTGGCGCGCCAATAGCTGCAAGAAGGCGGGCCAGTCTTCGCCCGCCCCGCCCCCCGCCGCTGCGGCAAACAAAGCACTTATAAGTTGAGATCTATCATCAAAATACGCCATTTTTTCACTTTATCCCCCATTTGGGGGGTTTTTCCAGTGGGCAGAGGCGATAGGCCCGCAAAAAATACCCTGTCCGTTTTCAACGAGTAGCCCATGACCGAAGCCCCCCTGACCCACCTGCAACGCCTAGAGGCCGAAAGCATCCACGTCCTGCGCGAAGTGGTGGCCGAGGCAGAAAACCCCGTGATGCTGTATTCTGTGGGCAAAGACAGCGCTGTGATGTTGCACTTGGCGCGCAAGGCCTTTTACCCCGCGCCGCCGCCCTTTCCGCTGCTGCATGTCGATACCACTTGGAAATTCCAAGATATGTATGCGCTGCGCGATCGCGCCGCCGCGGATGCGGGCATGCAGCTGATCGTGCACCAAAACCCGCAGGCGCTGGAGCAGGGCATAAACCCCTTTGACCATGGCCCGTTGCACACCGACATGTGGAAAACCGAAGGTCTGAAACAGGCCTTGGATTTGCACGGCTTCGATATGGCTTTTGGCGGTGCGCGCCGCGACGAGGAAAAAAGCCGCGCCAAAGAGCGGGTTTTTTCCTTTCGGTCGGCCAACCACCGCTGGGACCCAAAAAACCAGCGCCCAGAATTGTGGCGCCTTTACAATGCCCGAAAGGCCAAGGGCGAAAGCGTGCGGGTCTTTCCCATCTCGAATTGGACGGAACTGGACATCTGGCAATATATCCATCTAGAGGGCATCCAGATTGTGCCGCTGTATTTTGCCGCCCCACGCCCAACCGTTACCCGTGATGGCATGCTGTTGATGGTGGATGACGACCGCTTTCCCTTGCGCCCCGGCGAAGTGCCCGAAATGCGCTCGATCCGGTTTCGCACCTTGGGCTGCTATCCCTTGACGGGGGCCGTGGAAAGCCAAGCCAGCACCTTGCCGCAGGTGATACAGGAAATGCTGCTGACCACCACATCCGAACGCCAAGGCCGCGCCATCGACCACGACCAAGCCGCCTCGATGGAGAAGAAAAAGCAAGACGGCTATTTCTAAACGCTGCCCGCCTGCCCCCGTGCCTGCCAAATGTGCCAGTTGCCGCGCCAAAACGGATAATGTGATGACCAACCAAACCTACCGCACCGACAGCCTGATTGCCGAAGATATCGACGCCTATTTGCAAGCCCACCAGCACAAAACCATGCTGCGCTTTATCACCTGCGGGTCTGTGGATGATGGCAAATCTACCCTCATCGGGCGGCTGTTGTATGACAGCAAGATGATTTTCGAAGATCAGCTGGCCTCGCTAGAGGCCGATAGCAAAAAGCTGGGCACCCAAGGCGGAAATATCGATTTTGCCCTGTTGGTCGATGGCTTGGCAGCCGAGCGCGAGCAAGGCATCACAATCGACGTGGCCTACCGGTTTTTTGCCACGGAAAAACGCAAATTCATCGTGGCCGACACCCCCGGACACGAACAATACACCCGCAACATGGTAACCGGTGCCTCGACCGCCGATTTGGCGGTCATCTTGATCGACGCGCGCAAAGGCGTGCTGACACAAACCCGGCGGCACAGCTACTTGGTACATCTTTTGGGCATTCGCCACGTGGTTTTGGCGGTGAACAAGATGGATTTGGTGGGCTATGACGAGGCGGTGTTTCAGGCCATCGTGGCCGATTATCGCAGCTTTGCCGACAGTATCGGCATCAGCGATTTCACCGCCATTCCAATTTCGGGGCTGGCGGGCGACAATATCACCAGCACCAGCCTGCAGACCCCATGGTATCAGGGGCCAACCTTGCTGGCCCATCTGGAACAGGTGCCTTTGAACAGCACAGCCGCCCAAACCGCACCCTTCCGTATGGCCGTGCAATGGGTAAACCGCCCCAACCTAGATTTCCGCGGTTTCGCCGGGCTGGTGGCCAGCGGCACGCTGCGCCCCGGCGATGCGGTGCGGGTGCTGCCCTCGGGCAAAACCTCGAAGGTGGCGCGTATCGTGGCGCTTGGCGGCGACAAGGCCATGGCCGTAGCGGGCGAAAGCATAACCCTGACCCTGACAGACGAGATTGATTGCTCGCGCGGGCAGGTGATCGTGGCCGCGCAATCCCCCCTCGAGGTGGCAGACCAGTTTGAAACCACCATCGTTTGGATGGATGACACAGAAATGGTGCCCGGGCGCGCCTATTGGCTGAAGATCGGGGCGCAAACCGTATCGGCCACGGTGCAGGCGCCGAAATACGAAGTAAATGTCAACACACAGGAACATCTGGCCACCAAAACGCTGGATCTGAACGCCATTGGCGTGGCCAATATCACCACCGACCGCGATATTCCCTTTGCGCCCTATGCCGAAAACAGCGATCTGGGCGGGTTTATCCTGATCGACAAAATCACCAACCGTACGGTGGCGGCTGGCATGATCCATTTTGCCCTGCGCCGGGCGCAAAATATTCATTGGCAAGCCACCGAAATTTCGCGCGAAGACCATGCCGCGATGAAAAATCAAAAACCCTGCGTGCTGTGGCTGACGGGTTTGTCTGGGTCTGGAAAATCAACCATTGCCAATGTGTTGGAACGCAAATTGGCGCGGATGAACCGGCATACTTTCTTGTTGGACGGCGACAATGTGCGCCACGGGCTGAACAAGGATCTGGGCTTTACCGAGGCCGACCGCGTGGAAAATATCCGCCGCGTGGGCGAGGTGGCCAAGCTGATGACAGACGCCGGGCTGATCGTGATCACCGCCTTTATCTCGCCCTTCCGCAGCGAGCGTGACATGGTGCGCGCAATGATGCAGCCGGGCGAATTTTTAGAGGTATTCGTCGATACCCCGCTGGAACATGCCGAAGCGCGCGACGTAAAGGGCCTTTATGCCAAGGCGCGGGCGGGTGTGCTGAAAAACTTTACCGGCATCGACAGCCCCTACGAGGCGCCCGAACAGGCCGAAATTCGCATCGACACCACCCAAACCACGCCCGAGCAGGCAGCAGATATGATCATCGCGCGGCTTATTCCCTAAGCCGCGCAATGCGCCTTGAAACCGGGCCTTAAACCAGCCGGTCTTTGGGGGCTTGGCCTGCGAAAAACGCGTCGATATTGTCCAGCGCACGAAAGCCCATCGCATCGCGCGTGGCCCGTGTGGCAGACCCGATATGGGGCAGCATGAACACGTTGTCATGGGCCGCAAAAGCGGGGTTGCCGCCCGGTTCGGTTTTAAAGCAATCCAGCCCCGCGGCGGCCACGTGGCCTTGGGCCAATGCCTGCAGCAACGCCGCCTCGTCCACCAATGCCCCGCGGGCGGTGTTCACCACCACCGCGCCCATTGGCAGCATGGCCAGCGTTTTTGCGTTCAGCAGATCCACGGTTTCGGGCGTGGCCGGGCAATGCAGCGACAAAAAATCTGCCTGCGGCAACAGCGTTTCCAAGCTTTCGTGAAACACCGCGCCCTGTTCCAGATCTGCGGGCAGGCGGGTGCGATTGTGATAGTGGATCTGCATCCCAAAGCCGCGCGCCTTGGTGGCAAAGGCGCGCCCCACGCGCCCCATGCCCACAATACCGATACGCGCACCCGTGACCTGCTTGCCCACCATGAACGAGGGCGACCAGCTGTCCCATGCCCCCGTGCGCACCAGCCTGTCGCCCTCTACCGCGCGCCGGGCCGCGCCCAGCATCAGCAGCATGGCAATTTCCGCCGTGGCATCCGACAGCACATCGGGCGTGTTGGTCACCACGATACCGCGCGCCCCCAGCGCCTGCAGGTCGCAATGATCATACCCCACCGAATGGTTGGCAATGATTTTCAACCGTGGATCCAGCTGCGCCACCACATCGGCGGTAAACAGTTCCGAATGGCAGGGCAGCATGGCATCGGCCTGTGCGCTCATCGCGATAATCTCGGCGGCGGTGCCGGGGGTGTCGGTGTCTTTGGTGATCACCTCGTAATCGCGCTGCGCGCGGGCCAAGGTGGCATCGGATACGCGGCGCGGTATCCACAAAACGGGGCGCGACATAGGCTTAATCCTTTTTGCGGGTGGCGCTGAAGAAATCATAACCCGCCAAACCAAGGGTCAGCAGCACCACGACCCACAGATCAAACGTGGCAACCTTCACTGCCAAAATCAGCAAGAAAACCGCCAGCACAGCAAGTGCAAGGAAGGGCAGAAATTTGGTCATTCGTTTAGTCCTTTCCTTCGTCCGTGGCTGTTTCCAGCCAACGATAAATCCAGTTGGCATTGCGCAGCAAGCGCCCGTCTTGGCCGCGCGGGCCCACCAGTTGCAGCCCCATGGGCAAGCCATTTTCTGCCGTAAAGGCGGGCACGGTCACAGCCGGTGTGCCCAGCAATGTCCAAAGCCCGTTAAAAATGGCATCGCCCGTATACTCCAACCCTTGCGGAGCGGGGCCAGTGGCTGCAGGGCACAAAATAGCGTCGCAGCGCGCGAATATCTCGTCCAGCCCGGCGTATAACACATCGCGCCAGTCCAATGCCGCCAGATAGTCGCGTGCCAAGATCGCTTCGCCCTTTTCCAGCGCCTCGTTGGTGCGCGGGCCCAACACATCGGCGCCATCGCGGCGGTAGCGATAGTAATAGCGCGCCATTTCCGCAAAGTTGATCCGCTCGCGGATTTCGGCCGCCTGATCAAAAATGCTGGGCAATTCAACGCTAAAGCACTGCTCGCCCAGCGCTTCGGCCAATTCGGCAAAGGCTGCGTGCAGCTGCGGGTCTGCCCGGTCCCAGCCGGGGGGCTGGACCATGGCAAACACGGGCTTTACCGGCGGCGTGGCGGTGGCGGTGGCATATAGCTGCGGCTGCGGGGCGGTTTGGGTGGCAGGATCGGCGCTGTCATAGCCAAAAAGCACCTCGGCCAGCATCGCCGCATCGCTGGGGCTGCGGCCGAACACACCCATCGTATCAAGGCTGTGCGACTGCATCAAAACGCCCCGGCGCGGAATGGCGCCAAAGCTGGGCTTGAACCCTGTCACCCCGCAAAACGAGGCGGGGCGGATCACCGAACCGCCGGTTTGGGTGCCCACGGCCAATGGCACGTGCAAATCGGCCACCGCCGCCGCCGAGCCCGAAGACGAGCCCCCCGGCGTGTGCCCCGGGTTGTGGGGGTTGCGGGTGCCACGGGCCTGCATAAAGGCCAATTCGGTGGTCACGGTTTTGCCCATCAACACCGCGCCCTCGGCTTTCAGGCGCTCTACCACATAGGCATCGCGGCTGGGCACCCGGCCTGCATCCAATGGGCAGCCGTTTTCTGTGGGGATCTTGGCTGTATCGATCACATCTTTCAGCCCCACCGGCAAACCGTGCAGCCGCCCCAAGGGGCGGCCTGCCTTGCGCTGCGCATCCAGATGTTGTGCCTGCGCGCGGGCATAGTCTGGGTCGATCCACGCCCAAGCCCCCACATCTGCCTCGCGCCGGGCGATCTGGGCCAAATAGGCCTCGGTCACCTCAACCGCGGAAAGCGCGCCTTGCGCCAGACGCGCCCGTAAATCGGACGTGTCCAGCGCCAATATATCTGCGTTATTTGCCATACATGGCCTCGGGCAAATAGAACACGATCTGCGGGAAGGCATACATCAACGCCATCGAGATGATCACGCAGACAAGGAAGGGCATGACGCCTGCAAAAATCTGCGTCAGCTTAATTTCCGGCGGCGCAATGCCTTTGAGGTAATAGGCAGACATGGCCATAGGCGGGGTGAGGAAGCTGGTTTGCAGGTTCAACGCCACCAAGATGCCAAAAAACAGCGGATCGATGTTGAAGAACGCCAAGAGCGGCAAGAAAATCGGCACGAAAATGATAATAATCTCGGACCATTCCAGCGGCCAGCCCAGCAAGAAGATGATCAGCTGCGCCAAGATCAAAAATTGCCAAGGCTCTAGGCTAAGCCCTTGCACAAAATCCGAGATCAAGTGCTCGCCGCCCAGATACGAGAACACAGCCGAGAATGTGTACGAGCCGACAAACAGCCAGCACACCATCGCGGTGGTGCGCACGGTCAGGTAGACCGACTCGCGCATGCGCTGCCACGTCATGGCGCGGTAGATGAAGGCCAGCAAAATGCCGCCCAGCGCCCCAATCGATGCCGCCTCGGTGGGTGTGGCAAGGCCCAGCAAGATAGAGCCAAGCACCGCCAAGATCAAAAATGCCAGCGGCAAGAACGATGTCACGATCATGCCAAAAAGCTTGGCAAAGGGCACATCGGGTATGTCTTCTTTGCTGGGGCGCGGGGCCACCGAGGGCTGCAAAATGGCGCGCCCAATCACATAGACCAGATACAGGCCCACCAGCGTCAGCCCCGGCAACAGCGCCGCCGCGTAAAGGCGCACGATCGATACGTTCGAGGCGGCGGCGTAAACGATCAGCATGATCGAGGGCGGAATAAGAATGCCCAGCGTGCCACCCGCGCAGATGATGCCCGATGCAAAAGACGGGCTGTAGCGCGCCTTCAGCATGGCCGGCAGCGCCAGCAAGCCCATCAGCGTTACCACCGCGCCCACAATGCCCGTGGCGGTGGCAAACAGCGCACAGGTGATCAGGGCTGCCACCCCCATAGACCCCGGCATATTGCGCGAGGCCACGTTGAGCGTGGAAAACAGCCGGTCCACGATATTGGCACGTTCCACGATATAGCCCATGAACAAGAACAGCGGCACCGCGGTCAGCACTTCGTTCGACATCACCGTGAAGGTTTGGTTCACGAATAAGTCGAATATTCGGTTATTAAATAACCCCTCTATCCACAGGCTGGTTTGGTCCCACCAACTGGCATCATCGGCCAGCCGGTCATATCCGCGCCACATGCGGCGGGCATCGAAATAGGCGTAATAGCCAAAGCCGATGCCCATTGCCATCAGGGTAAAGGCAATAGGAAAGCCCAAAAACACAAAAATAATGAACAGCCCCAGCATCATCAGGGCGATTTGGGGGTCGGTCATGGGTGGGCATCCTTTTCAGCTTGCGCGGCCTTTTGCAGCAAGATGTCTTCGGTTTCCAAAACGTCTTCGTCGGCGGCCAGCCACTCGTTCGTGCGCATCGCCAACACACAGCGGCAGACCTGCGCAATACCTTGAATGAACAGCAAAATACCTGCCGCCACGATCACCGCTTTGAATTGGTAAATGGGCACGCCAGCGGGGCTGTTCACCGACACCTCGCCATATTGCCACGAGCGGGCGGCGTATTTCCAACCCGTCAGGACCAGCGCCAAAACACCGGGAAAGAAGAAAAGTATATACAGCACCAGATCAACTTTGGCCTGGGTTTTGGGCTGCCACAGGCGATACAGGAAATCGCCGCGCACATGGCCGCCACGCGACAGCGTATAGGCACCACCCATCATGAACAAAGTGCCATACATGATGAAGGACACGTCCAGCGCCCAAGCGGTTGGGCTGTTGAGAACGTAGCGCACAAAAACCTCGTAGCCCGTGCCTGCGGCCATCAAAACGATCAGCCAAGCGAAGGACTTGCCAAACCATGCCGACAGAGCGTCGGCAAAACGGATAAACCTGATCAAGGTGCTCCCCTTTCGTTGCCAGAAGGCCCCGGCGGAAAAACCGCCGAGGCCAGTGCCATCTATAGATGAGATCCGATTACAGGCTCAGACGACCGGGGAAATAGTGGTCATAGGCCAGGGCATAATCGGGGGCGTTCATGATTTCGTAATAGGTCACTTGCTCGACCCAGGCGCGCTGGCTGTCCAGGCATTTTTTCATGAACGGGTCTGCTTCCAGCGTCGGGATCAGTTTATCCCATGCCTCGATCTGGGCGGCCAGAATTTCTTTCGAGGTGCGGCGCACGGAAACGCCGGCCTCTTCTTGCAGCCACTTCAAATCTGCCGAATAGCGGCGCATCGCCTTGGCGGTGTTGGCGGTCGATGCCGCCTCGACGCCGTATTTCAGGATGGCGCGCAGATCATCGGGCAGATCTTCCATGGTCAGGCGGTTGAACAGGAACTCGAAGCTTTCCGACGCCTGGTGATAGGACGACAGGTAGTAGTTTTTGGCCACGTCATGGGCGCCGAAATCTTTGTCCGACGAGGGGTTGTTGAACTCGAACGCGTCGATCACACCACGCTCCATGGCGGGAACGATCTCGCCGCCGGGCAGCTGTGCCACGGACATGCCCATGCTTTGCAGCAGGTCCGCAGCCAAGCCAACGGTGCGATATTTGAACCCCTGCAGGTCGGCCACGGTGTTGACCTCTTGCTTGAACCAGCCAAAGGGCTGGGCAAACATCGGGAAGCCCATGTAGCCATCCACATCAAGGCCCATGATATCGCGGGTCAGTTCGTCGTACAGGGCCTTGCCGCCACCTTCGTAGAACCACGACAGCATCGTTGTGGCCGAACCACCGAACACGGGGCCGGTGCCAAACAGCGAGGCTGCTTTGTTTTTGCCATACCAGTACACCGGCACCGAATGCGCGGCATCCAGAACGCCGTCGTTCACTGCGTCCAGCACCTGGAAGGCAGCCACAACCGCGCCTGCGGGCAGCACGTCAATCTTCAGGCGGCCACCCGACATTTGCTCGACACGGTCGGCATAATCTTGGGCCATTTCCTGCCAAATATTGCCTGCGCCCCACGAGGTTTGCATTTTCAGCACGATCGGCGCCTGCGCCAAAACGGCGGGGGCCGCCAGCGTGCCAGCAACCGCGCCACCACCCAATGCGGTGCGCTTCAGAAATGAACGGCGGTTCATCTTAGGTTTCTCAGTCATCAATAATCCTCCCAAAACGCGCCAAAGCTGTATGACAAGGGCCAAACTGCAAATAGCAGCAAGCCGGCCGTCCGCAGCGCTTTGGTGAAATTAGCTTACCAATTCAGACATTCAAGTAAAATTACCTTGCGCGGCCGCTACCAAGCATCACTGAAGTTTTGTTAACATAAACAATGAAATAGCGCGGCCCCGCAGCCAAAACCCAATTCGCACGCAGATGGTTTGGTCTGAATTTTTGGCCGAAACCGCCAAGAAAGCCCAAGCCCACGCCCCGGCGATGTGGTGGCGCGACACAACCATAAATTCAGCCGCCCCTGTGCTGCCCCCCGGAAACCACGGGCCACGCGCGCCCTGCTTTAGGGCAATTGCGCGTAAAACCGGGCCATTTCGGCCTTGGTTGGGGGGCGGCCACAGAAGGTTTCTACATAGGCGGGCACGCGGCTTAGGCGCAACTCCATGCTTTCTTGGACCTGCATGGAAATATACCCGATCTGGGTTAAATAAACCGTGCGCGCGCGCACATCGGCCAAGGCTGGCGCATAGCCAAACCGCTGAAACATATTGCAAATTGCGGACAGCCGGGCCTCGTCGGCCTGATGCACGCGGGCCGTGACACGCGCGCTTTGATGGGCCCAGCTGCGCACAGCGAAATCCAGCTGCGGTTCGAATTTCTCTTCGGAATAAAACATCGCAATCAAGCTCAGCACCGCCTCGGCGATACTGTCGGCATATCCGCCACAGGCCTGCACGAAAGCGCCCGTGTTTTTCGCCTCCCACGCGGCCAAAAGCGCGTTCAGCAGATCGTCACGATCTTTGAAAAACCAATAAAAACTGGTGCGCGAAATCTGCAGTTGCTGGGCCAGCGGCTGAATTTTCACCGCATCCACGCCCCCCGCCAACAGCGCCTGCCGGGCCGCCGCCAACCACCCCTCGCGCGAGCCGCGCCACCCAGCTGATTTGTCTTGATGCCCGATCATAGCCCAGTTTTATGCGCCACCCGCGGGCCGCAGCAAGAAAAATATACATCCATGAACCTGTTATTGACAGCTATGCACATTTTCACAAAACTCGCCCCAGAAACCCGGAGCATCCCATGTCGAACGACCCGCTTTTGCAGCCCTTTCAGCTAAAACACCTGACATTGCGCAACCGCATCATGACCACCAGCCACGAGCCGGCCTATCCAGAAGACGGCATGCCAAAAGAGCGCTACATCGCCTATCATGCGGCGCGCGCCAAGGCGGGTGTGGCGCTGGCGATGACGGCAGGTTCGGCCACGGTTTCAAAAGACAGCCCGCCCGTGTTCAACAACGTGTTGGCCTATAAAGACGAGGTTGTGCCGTGGATTCGCCGTCTTACCGACGCGCTGCACGAACATGGCTGCGCGGCGATGATCCAGCTGACGCATCTGGGCCGGCGGACCGCGTGGAACAAAGGCGACTGGCTGCCCTCGGTCTCGTCGTCGCGCCACCGCGAACCGGCGCATCGTGCCTTTCCAAAACTGGCCGAAGACTGGGATATCGCCCGCATCATCACCGATTTTGCCGATGCCACCGAACGCATGAAAGAGGGCGGCATGGATGGCATCGAATTGCAGGTCTACGGGCATTTGCTAGATCAATTCTGGTCCCCCCTGACCAATGATCTGCAAGGGCCCTATGGCGGCCAAACGCTGGATAGCCGCATGCAGCTGCTGTTGGATGTGCTGGCAGCGATCCGCGCGCGCGTGGGCAATGAATTCATCATCGGCCTGCGCTATACCGCAGACGAGGCGCAGGCCGGCGGCATAACTGCGGCCGAAGGGCTGGAAATTTCAAAAAAGCTGGCCGCAACCGGCATGGTGGATTTTCTCAATGTCATCCGTGGGCGCATTCATACCGACCCTGCCATGACCGATGTAATCCCGGTGCAGGGCATGGCCAACGCCCCGCATCTGGATTTTGCCGGCGCCGTGCGGCAGGCCACCGGCATGCCCACCTTCCATGCGGCCAAAATCCCCGATCTGGCCACAGCCCGCCACGCGGTTGCCAATGGGTTGCTCGATATGGTGGGCATGACGCGCGCCCATATGGCCGACCCGCTGATCGTGCAAAAGCTGCTGGCCGGGCGCGAACACGATATCCGCCCCTGCGTGGGCGCCACCTATTGCCTTGATCGCATCTATCAGGCGGGCGAGGCGCTGTGCATCCACAACCCCGCCACGGGGCGCGAACAAACCATGCCGCATGTCATTACCCCGGCACCCGCACGCAAAAAGGTGGTTGTTGTGGGGGCCGGCCCCGGCGGGTTAGAGGCCGCCCGCGTAGCCGCAGAACGGGGGCACGATGTGACCGTGTTCGAAGCCCAGCCAGACCCGGGTGGGCAGGTGCGGCTGACCGCGCAAAACCCGCGGCGCCGCGAAATGATCTCGATCATCGATTGGCGCATGGCCCAATGCGCCGCGCGCGATGTGGCGTTTCGCTTCAACACATGGGCCGAGGCGGCAGATGTCATGGCGCTGGCGCCCGATGTTGTGGTGGTGGCCACCGGCGGGCTGCCCAATATGCAGCTTTTTGAAAACCCAGATGAAAACCCGCTGCTGACCAGCGGCTGGGATCTGATTTCGGGCGATGCAAAGCCCGGCCAAAATGTGCTGATCTATGACGAAAGCGGCGATCACCCCGCGCTGATGGCCGCCGAAGTTGCCGCCGCTGCAGGCGCGACAGTGGAAATCATGACACCCGATCGCAGCTTTGCCCCCGATGTGATGGCGATGAACCTTGTCCCCTATATGCGCAGCTTGCAGCAAAAGGATGTTACATTCACCGTGGCCCGGCGCCTGCTGGGTGTCAGCCCGCAGGGAAACCGCCTGCAGGCGGCAATTGGCACCGATTACAGCGATTTCGTCAGCCACAAAACCTATGACCAAGTGGTGATCAATTACGGCACGATGCCGCTGGATGATTTGTATTTCGCCCTAAAGCCCCATTCCAGCAATGGCGGCGCGGTAGATTACACCGCGCTGATCGACGGCACGGCACAAAGCGTGGCAGGCAACCCGCAGGGGCGTTTTCAGCTGTTTCGCATTGGCGATGCCGTCAGCGCGCGCAACACCCATGCCGCCATATACGATGCGCTGCGGCTGATGAAAGACATCTAAAGATGCGCTCGGTCAAAACGGTGCATGTGATTTCCGCCCATGCCGAAGGCGAGGTGGGCGATGTGATCGTGGGTGGCGTGCTGCCGCCCCCGGGTGACACCTTGTGGGAGCAAAGCCGCTTCATCGCCCAAGACGACACGCTGCGCCGTTTCATGCTGAACGAACCGCGCGGCGGTGTGTTTCGCCATGTCAACCTGCTGGTCCCCCCAAAGCACCCGCAGGCCGACGCGGCCTTTATCATTATGGAACCAGAAGACACGCCGCCCATGTCAGGCTCAAACAGCATCTGCGTGGCCACCGTGCTGCTGGATGGTGGGCTGGTGCCCATGACCGAGCCTGAAACCCACCTATTGCTTGAGGCGCCGGGCGGGCTGGTGGCGGTGCGCGCCACATGCGCAAACGGCAAGGCCACGCGTATATACGTGCAAAACCTGCCCTCTTTTGCCACCCGGCTGGGTGCCACGCTGGATGTGCCGGGGCTGGGGGCCATAGAGGTTGATTGCGCCTTTGGCGGGGATAGTTTCGTTATTGTCGATGCCGCGGCCTTGGGCTTTGCCTTGGTCGCAGACGAGGCGCACAGCTTAGCGCGGCTGGGGGTGGCGATCACCAATGCAGCCAATGCGCAATTGGGCTTTGCACACCCCGAAAACCCCGACTGGCGCCATATTTCGTTTTGTTTGTTCGCCGGGCCCATTGCGCCCGGCCCCAACGGGCTGCACAGCCGCGCAGCGGTGGCCATTCAACCCGGCAAAATAGACCGCTCGCCCACGGGCACGGCGCTTTCGGCGCGCATGGCCGTGCTGCATGCCCGCGGGCAGATGGCTGTTGGCGCGCAATTACACGTCAAATCGCTGATTGGATCGGAATTTTCGGGCAAGATCTTGGGCACAACAACGCTGGGCACCACCCCCGCCATTTTGCCCGAAATCTCTGGCCGCGGGTGGATCACCGGCACCCATCAACACATGCTGGACCCAGACGACCCTTGGCCCTTGGGCTACCGGCTGTCGGATACTTGGGGCGCGCGCTGACGGGCGCGCATTTGGCGCAGCATCGTAAAGGAATACAAGATCAGGGCCGCCCAAATCATCGGAAAGGCGATCATCCGCGCTTGGCCAAATGGTTCGTCAAAAACGAAGACCGCGCACAGGAAAATCATCGTCGGGGCGATATATTGCAAAATCGCAATCGTGGTCAGGCGCAGCCGCTTGGCCCCGTTGGCATACAGCATCAAAGGAATAGCCGTGACCGCGCCACAACCAAACAACAGCCAGTTGTCACGCGCGACCCCCACCAGAAAATGCCCCTGCCCCTGCGCAGACAACCACGCCATATAGGCCAAGGCCGGTCCAAGCAGGATTAACACCTCCAGCAGAAACCCTTGGTTTGGGCCCACGGGCAGCTGTTTTTTGCACAGCGCATAAAAACCCCAGCTGACAAACAGGCCAATAGCCACCCAAGGCAGGCTGCCCGCCGCCACTGTCAACACCACAACCGCCGACACCGCCAGCGCAATGGCCACCATTTGCAGCGGGCTTGGCCGCTCGCCCAACAGCAAAGCCCCAAGCGCCACGCTAAACAGCGGATTGATATAATATCCCAACGCCGCGTCCAGCGCATGGCCCGCGCCGATGGACCACACATAAATGCCCCAATTGATCGAAATCAGCCCCGCTGTCAGCACCCCCATCGCCAAGGTGCGCGGGCTGGTAAGCGCCGCGCGCAGATCAGCGGTGCGCCCAAGCGCCACCAGCACCGCGCCCGCAATGGGCACAGACCACAGCACGCGGTGGGCCACCACCTCGGCTGCGGGGATGTGGTGCAGCAATTTCATATAGAGGGGCAAAAAGCCCCACAGCACATAGGCAGAAACGGCATAGGCCAGCCCGGCGGGCGTATCACGGTTTTCGGGGTTTTCCATAGGCCCCAGCTACCCGATTGGCGCGCACGGTCAAGCCCCCCCAGCACCTAGGTCCAGTTCGGGCTGGTCTTTCAGCGTTTTTAGCACGAAATCGCTTTGCACGTGGCCCACCTGCGGGCGGATCATCAATTGCTCGTGCAGGAAATCGGCAAAGGCATCCAGATCCTCGGCGCGTACGTCCAGCACGTAATCGGCGCTGCCAGACACAGAAAAAGCCGCCTGCACCTGCGGCTGGCCATCCAGCCAGCGGGAAAAGTTTTGGTGATCTTCCCGGGTGTGGGTGCGCAATGTGACCCGCACCAGCACCCGCAGCCCCAACCCCAAGGCCTGCGCATTGAGCCGCGCATGATACCCACGGATCAGCCCTGCCGCCTCTAGCGCCAAGCGCCGGCGCGAGCATTGCGATGGCGACAGCCGCACAATTTCAGACAAGGCGCCATTGGTCAACGCCCCGTTCTTTTGCAGCGCCGCCAGAATGCGGCGGTCATATTGGTCAAGATCGGCCATGACACCCGTGCACGGCATGTGCATATTTTTGCAATTATTACACACTCTACGCATTAATCGGCGCTAGTGACAACCATTTTGCACACTATGCGCGGTCTAGGCGCGATATGCTGAACAAATCATCCCCAACCCCGAGGTTGCCATGACCCAGCCGCAAATCCCGATGTTTCACTCTTTGGCGCAGGCCATCGCTGATCATGGCACCGACACGCTGTTTGGGCTGATGGGCGATGCCAACCTCTTTATGGTGGATCACTACGTGCGTGGGTGCGGGGGCCGGTTTGTGCCCGCCGCCCACGAAGGCAGCAGCGTGCTGATGGCCTTGGCCTATTCCTATGTCAGCGACCGCGTGGGCGTGGCCACCATTACCCACGGCCCTGCCCTGACCAATTGCATGACCGCCCTAACCGAGGGCGCGCGCGGCAACCAACCCATGGTGCTATTGGCGGGCGACACGCCCGTTTCCAACCCCCGCCACCTGCAAAGCATCGATCAGCGTGCGGTGGTCAAGGCCACCGGCGCCGGGTTCGAGCAGCTGCGCAGCCCCGAAACCGCCAGCGCCGATTTGGCCCGCGCCTTTTACCGCGCACGGGTGGAACGGCGGCCTGTTGTGTTGAACATTCCTGCCGATTTCATGTGGCAAAACGTGGTGCATCACACCCGCGTTCTGAACGTGTTCGACAGCCCCGGCGCACCGGCCCATAGCGATGTGCTGGATCAGGCCGTGGGCATGCTGGCATCGGCGCGCAGGCCCTTGATCTTGGCAGGCGGCGGCGCCATTGGCGCGCGGGAACAGATCTTGCGCTTGGCCGAACGGCTGCAGGCGCCCGTGGCCACCACCCTAAAAGCCAAGGGGCTGTTCACCGGGCACCCGCAAAACATGGATATTTTCGGCACGCTCAGCACGCCCGCCGCCTACGAGGTGATTGCCAAGGCCGATTGCGTGCTGTGTTTTGGCACCGGCCTGCATGATTTCACCACCGATCGCGGCAAACTGATGCAGAAAAAGCGCATCATTCAGGTGGATATCACCCCCACCGCCATTGGTGGCGGCGTGCATCCCGATGCCGCCCTTGTGGCAGATGCCGGGCTGGCGGCCGAGACCATTTTGTACTGGCTGGATCAGGCAGAAATCCCCGCCAGCGGCTTTAGCCTTGAATTGCAGCCCGATACGCTGACGCGCCACCCGGTTGAAGGGGGCAAAACCGCGCCGGGTTTTGTAAATTTTGTCGCCGCGTTGGAACGGTTAAACGAAGCGCTGCCACAAAACCGCCTGCTGGTCACAGATGGTGGCCGCTTCATGACCGAGGTGTGGTGCCGCGTGGCGGTGCCTGATCCAAAAAGCTTTCTGGCCCCGGTCTATTTCGGCTCGATCGGATTGGGGTTGCAACAGGCGATAGGCGCGGGGCTGGCGCGGCCAGATCGCACCGTGGTGCTGTTTAGCGGCGATGGCGGGTTCATGATGGGCGGTATAAACGAGTTTAACACCGCCGTCCGGCTGGGCCTGCGCATGATCGTTGTGGTGGCCAATGACAGCGCCTATGGGGCCGAACATATCCAGTTCCGCGACCGCCAGATGGACCCCAGCCTGACCCAATTCAACTGGCCCTCGTTTGCTGAAATGGCGGTGGCCATGGGCGGCTATGGAGTGATTGTGCGCAGCGCCGAAGATCTAGAGGGGGCGATTGCAAAAATCGAGGGGGCAAACCGCCCGCTGCTGATCGAGCTGTGCCTAGACCCGGAAAATGTGCCGCGTATGCGCGCGTAAAACGGCAGGGCCAATACCCTGCCGTTTTTGAAAAAGCGCCGATTACTGCGTGATCGAGGCCAGATAGGCCGCGATGTTGTTCGCGTCTTCTTCTTTGCGCAGCTTGAACGCCATCTTGGTTTTCGCGCGCTTGTCGTCCAGCTTGGTTTTCAGAAAATCGCGCGGATCTTGCACGTAAACGGCCAGCTCTTCAGCCGTCCAGACAAAGCCGCCTGCACCCAGCTTCACCAAATCATCCCCGTATTTATTGCCAAAATCGGCGTCAGTGCCCGCCTGACGGCCGACCACGCCATAAAGGTTGGGGCCTGTTTTGGTGTTTTCGCGCCCTGCAATCACATTGCCAGCATCATCTTGGATGCGGTGGCAATTCTTGCACTGCTTTTCAAACACCTCTTGGCCTGCCCCTACGTCGCCCGCAAGAACCGGGGCGGCGGCGGTGACAAAACCGACAATCAGTAGTTTCTTCAGCATTACACTTCCTCCTTTGACCATTGGATTACGTATGGTCATTCATCTTGGATCACTTATGCCACGGCTTTTGCCAAGGCGCATTGCGCCCACAGCGATGTCAGCGCCACCACAAGGCGGTCAATATCGGCATCCGAATGCAAAGGGCCGGGTGTGATGCGCAAGCGTTCGGTGCCTTTGGGCACAGTGGGGTAGTTGATGGGCTGCACGTAGATACCCCAGTCGCGCAGCAAAATATCCGAAACCATCCGGCATTTGACCGGGTCGCCGATATGCACCGGGATGATGTGGCTGTCATTGCGCATATGGGGAATGCCCGCCTCGTCCAGCCGCGCGCGCAGCCGCGCCACGCGGTCGCGTTGGGCCATACGTTCGCTTTGCGACGTTTTCAAATGGCTGATCGACGTCATCGCCGAGGCCGCAATCGCGGGCGGCAGGGCGGTTGTGAAAATAAACCCCGAGGCATAAGAGCGGATGAAATCACACAGCGCATGGCTGCCGGTGATATAGCCCCCCATCACGCCATAGGCCTTGCCCAGCGTGCCCTCGATCAGGCTGATCCGGTCCGCCAGCCCACGTTCTTCGGACACGCCGCCGCCGCGCAGGCCATACATGCCCACCGCGTGCACCTCGTCCAGATAGGTCAGCGCGCCATGGGCTTCGGCCACCTCGACGATTTCGCGCATGGGGCAAATATCGCCATCCATGGAATAAACGGATTCAAAGGCCACAATTTTGGGCCGGTCGCCAACCGCCTTTAATTTACGGTCCAGATCGCGCCAATCGTTGTGCTTCCACAGCACTTTATCGGCACGGCTGTGGCGGATGCCTTCGATCATGCTGGCATGGTTCATCTCGTCCGACAAGATCACCGCGCCGGGGATGCGCGCGCCCAAGGTAGACAAAGCCGCCCAATTCGACACATAGCCCGAGGTAAACAGCAGCGCCTGCTCTTTGCCATGCAGATCGGCCAGTTCCTGTTCCAGCAGGCGGTGCAGGTGGTTATTGCCCGAAATGTTGCGCGTGCCCCCTGCCCCGGTGCCACAGGCCTGCGCCGTGCGTACCATGCTGTCGATCACGTCGGGGTGGTGGCCCATGCCCAGATAATCGTTCGAGCACCACACAGTGACATCTTGAACACCGTCATCGTTGAAATGGCGCACTTGTGGGAATTGCCCGCATTTGCGCTCTACTTCCGTGAACACGCGATAATTGCCCTCTTGGCGCAGCTGGTCCAATTGGCCGCTGAAAAAATCATCAAAGTCCATGTTCAGTCCTCTTTGTAATCGTTGTCTCGACAGTGTGGGCGCGGCGGCGGGCGGCGGGGCCAATCATCCAGCTCCACAACCGATCGTCGCGAAAGCGCCACACCATGAACCAATGTTCCAACAGCGCCAGCGCGGTTAAGATGCTCAGCAGCAAAAAGCCCAACAAGGCCCCCTGCGTCTGGGCGGAATGCGCGGCCATAAGCCGCTCTAGAAAACAGCCCAGACCTAGGGCCAACAGGGTAACCGATACCGGGAAAAATGCGGTGATCGGGCCGGTGCGAAAGTAACTGGCCAGATGCGATATGGGTTTGGGCAGGAAATGCACATTGATGCGCGGCACGCCCAAAAACAGGTTCAGCTTGGCCGAGATGCGCGCCCCAAAAAGCACCGCAAAGGTCCAAAAGGCGAAACTGTTTTCCGCCCCCTTGGATGCATAGGCCAAAACCGCCAGCGCCAGCGCCAACAGCAATTCGTGCCATGCCACGGCCAAAAAGGCTGCGCGAAACCGTCCTTGGCCATCCAGCCCCTGCGGGCAAGGCGCCTTGTTTGGCCCGGTGATCACGCCAGACAAAAACGCCAGCTCCGCCCACGCCCAGATCATCATGGCCGACAAAAACGCCACCCACACGCCAAAGCGCCCGGTATCGTCCAAGGAATGCGCCACGCCATAGCCGCCCAATACCAATAACGGCAGGGAATACAGCACCGAATTGAGGTGCTGATCGGCATCGCCGCGATCTGCGCGATGCACGCGCCACAGCAAAATGCCGGTGGCAAACCACCACAGGAACAGCGCGGCCGGGGCTGCGATCCAGTGTGCTTGCCACAAATCTCTGCTCCTTCATCGGGGGCGCCTGCCGTGGCAAGCGCCCGGGTTACATCAATACATCGGCTGCAGCCGCACCGAGGCGGGCAGTTCGTTTTTGCGCACAGGCAGCGTGTAGAGGCGCAAAAATGCCAGCCCCGCCTGCGCACCGCCCGTCACCTTGGACAGCCAGCCGCCGAAACCGCCACGGGCATGGCCCGCCTCGATTTTGCGAAAGGCCCGTTCGATCCGTTTTAGGTTGGGGATCCATGCGGGATGGTCGATATCCAGCTCTACCGGGAACACCTGCCGGGCAATGGCCGAGGTTTTGCGAAACACCTCTTGGTCATACCAATCGATATCCACACCCAGCGCATTGTGGAAATGCACCCGCGCATGATCGCGCACCCACATGGTGGAATAAACCGCCACCAAAAAGAACCGGATCCACAGCTTGTTGACAAAGCTTTCGGTAATCTTGGGGTCGGTGCGCATCAGCAGCGCGAAGGCCTCGCCATGGCTGAACTCGTCATTGCACCATTCTTTGAACCACTTGAAAATTGGGTGGAACCGCTGCTCGGGGTTGGCTTCGAGGTGGCGATAGATGGTGATATAACGCGCGTAGCCAATTTTTTCCGACAGGTAGGTGGCGTAATAGATAAATTTGGGCCGGAAATAGGTGTATTTTTTGGCCTTGGTCAAAAAGCCCAAGTTCACCGCCACGCCCGCCTCGCGCAGGGCATCATTGATAAAGCCTGCATGGCGGGCCTCGTCGCGCGACATAAGCGAGAACAGCTCGCAGATATCGGGGTTGCTGCCGCGGCGCTTCATTTCTTTGTACAGCACGCAGCCCGAAAATTCGGCGGTGCAGCTGGAGACCAGAAAATCGATGAATTCGGCGCGCAACTCTGGGTCCATGCCTTCCCAATCGATTTTGTCCCAATCGGCGTTTTTCTTGAAATGGCCCTTGTTGGGATCGCTGCGCATTTGGTCCAGCAACACATCCCAATCTTGACGCACCGGGCTGACATCGATGCGGTCCAGCTCGTCGAAATCGGTGGTGTAGAAGCGCGGGTTCAGCAGCGTTGTATCCGTGGCCATGGCCGTGGTGTCGAACCGGTCGGAAATTTCTGCGTGCAATTCATCGTGGGTGGTGGCGTGCATGTTCATACTGTCATCTCCTCGGAGAACGAGAATTCACACAGTTCGATGAATTCCAGGTCCCCTGTCAGGCGGGTCCATAGGCGTTCCAAAGCGCTGGCGCGGGTAATTTGGGCTGTGCGGCGCTCTTCAATCACCTCGCCCCATGCCGCCAAAACCGGCGGCCCCTCGACCAACACCTCGTCACCGGGGTGAATGACGGAACCATCGTCAAAGCGCACATGGGCATGCAGGCTTTCGAAACGGTGGCTGACTTCAACGGTACAAGGCACCTTTTCGATACGTTTTCTAAATAGTGACATTGTTTTCTCCCGATTATTTTTGCTTTTGGGTCAGTTCTGCGCCGGCACGTTGGCCGCCAGCAGGCGCTCGAAAGCGGCTTGGTTATCCGTGCCAAAAGCAGTCAGCTCGACGCGGAATTCGGTGTAATCGTCCAAGGCGGCCAAACGGCCGTTTTCAAATTTGACGATGCGAATGGGCAGGGTGGGGTCTATGCCGTGGCGGCGGCGCATTGTGGCCAGCCCGTTTTGCACCACGGTGATGAACCCACCATGGGGCAGATCGGCCAGAAGCCGGCCATCGATGTCTTGCACCACAACAGATTGCGCATCGCCGCCAATCAGCCGCAAGGGCCATTCTGCCACAATCGGCGCCTGCGCGGGCACGGCGATTTTGGGTTGACCCGTGAAGCTGGCATAAGAGACCAGCGCCAAGGTGATCGCGGCCAGGCCAAACATAGCGCGCACCAAACCCAGTGGGATCATATCGTTTTGATCGGCCCGCTTAAAGGCGGGGCGGCGGGGGCTGTTTTGGGTGTCGATACTGGCCATGGCTTGTCCTTTGCGCGCGCGTTATTCGGCGGCCACCATCCCACCTTCGGGGCGGGCGGCGGTGTTGGGTGTGATTTTGGCCAAAACCGGCTGGGCCACGCGGGCCTCGGCGGCATCGGCCAAGATCTGGGCCACGGCCTGGGCATCGGGGATGGCGCGCAGCGCGGGCTGTGTGCGGCTGACATGCCAAGGCCTGCAATGGGGCCACAACACCAGATAAGAAAACCGTGTTTCCCCCAGCGTTTGCAGCGCGATCGTGCCCACACCGCCGCGTGTTTCGCTAAGATCTGCCGCGGCCAACTGCCGAAACGGAATGTTCAGCGTGACATTGAGCGCGGCACCAATACGCATGGCGACGCGGGCAGTGGTGATGGTGTAAACGGTGCTGCGGGCCTGCACCCATGCCAGCCCCAGCACAACCGCCGCCGCCGCCGCCCATAGCAGCGCATAAGGCAGCCCATAAGCAAAGCCGCCCGCCACACCGCCTTGGATCACCCCAACGCTAAAGCGCCAGGCGATGACCACCAAGAAATAGGCGCTGATCCAGCCCAGCTTGAATGCCTCGCGCGCCAAGCGCCATGTATCGGGCCGGCCCTGCCATAAAATCTGCTCGTCCATGGGGGGCTGTTCTGGCAGCCCCTTTACGGGTTCGAAGGCAAAATCATCATGTGGCATAGCCGGCTCCTTTTGTTATTGTCTTGGGTCAGCAGCTCAAACCGGGCTGGACAGAACCTGCCCCAAGGCTTTCAGCTTCGAGGGGCGTTTGTCGGCGGTGTACATGTACCCACCCGCCACAAAGGCCGAGATCTTCTCTTCCTCAAGCTTGGTGACCTGCGCATCAGATGCGGTGGTGGGAATGTCGACAAACGACACCGAATCCAGCGCATTCACGATGACTGCATCGGATTTGATCCGCACCATCGGCATCGGCACAAGCCGCGTGCCACCACCGGTAAGCGTGACCTCAAGGTAGCGCACCAGCTGTTCGGGCACATCAACCCAGATATCGCTGACCACACCGGGCGATTGCAGATCGTGGCATTTCACCGGCAAACCGCGCGGGTCGCGCCCGGCGGCCACGCTAAAGCCGCCCAGTTTGGACATTGGCTGAATTTTTGCGTGGCCGTGGCCATCCAGTTCCGCCTCGTCGCGGCGGGCAGCCCAAGCCGCCGGGCCCACGCCGTCGCGCAGGGCATCGCCCGTTGGCGCATAGGGAAACCCGCCCGAACCTGCGGTGGGCGCCAAGGCCAATTCCCGCGCCTCGCGCTGGTAGTCTGGCACGGTATAGGTGCCGCGCGCGTGGGGCAGATCAAAGGTTTTCTGCTCGGGAAGCGAAAAGAACGACTGCGCAGCGCTGCCGTCTTCATTTTCCAGCGGGTAGCCTTCGCGCATGTTTTCGCGCTGGATGTAGTAGATCAGCCCCGCGAAAAACAGCCAAAACAGGTAAAGTGCTACCTGCGCCAGATCGACATTTGCAAAGAAAATCCAACCATATGGGGTATCCATCATAGTCCTCCTTCAGGTCATGTCGGAAAATCGGCCAAGCCGATCCGACGGTTCGTTGTTTGGTTAAGTTTGTGAATGCGGTTGCGAACAAGCGGGCCCAACACCAAAAGCGTGAGGAACAGCAGCCCAATTTCCAGATGATACACGACGGAATAGCCGGTTTCCGGCCCGGTCAGCGCCGGGCCCAAACGGCCCATATCGGCCAAGCCCTGCACCACGTCGCGCAAGGTGCCACCAATGATGGTGGACAGCCCCGCCGCTGTGGCCTGCGCAGCACCCCATGCGCCCAGCGCAAGCCCGCCGCCCACGATGCCCAAACGCGGTATTTCCATTGCCGCCGTCAGGGTCGAGACAGAAAACAGCCCAAGGCCCAAGCCCACACCAAATGCGCCAAAGAAAAACACCGCCGATTGCGCCAAGGGGGCCGAGAAAATAACTGCCGAAAACGCCGCGATACCCACCAAGATACCGCGCGCCGCGATGCGATAGGGGTCTGTCGCGCGGGCCAGCCAGCGCGCGGCCATGCCAAAGCCCAAAAGCGCACCAACCGACCAGATCGCCGTCAGCGCGGTTGTGGCGGCCACTGGCAAGCCCAGCACCTCGCCGCCATAGGGTTCTAGCAACACGTCTTGCATGTTGAACGCCAGACCCCCAAAAAACACCACCGCCAACAGGCGGCCCGCTTGGCCACCGGCCAGATAATCGGCCCAAGCGGCCTTGAAGGCCGGGCGCGGTTCAGCCCTTTGGTTTTTGGGTTGCGGCACCAGTTTTTCTTGTTTCCACAAGGCCACGATGTTCAGCAACAAGGTGGCCAAGGCACTGCCCTGCACAACGCGGATCAACTGCAATTCGCTGAAATCACGCAGCAAAAAGCCAACAATCAGCGACGAAATGGCCATGCCCACCAAAAAGGTAACGTAAAGCAATGCCACCACGCGGGGGCGGTTTTCGTCGTCGGCGCGATCAGCGGCCAAGGCAATGCCCGCGGTTTGGGTCATATGCAGGCCAAGGCCCGTCATCAAAAACGCCAAGGCCACCAGCACCTCACCGGCAAAGGCCAATTCGTGCACATTGTCACCGGTCAAAACGATCAGCGCGAAAGGCATCACCGCAAGCCCGCCAAATTGCCACAGCGAGCCGAACCACAAATAAGGCACCCGTTTCCACCCAATGGCCGAGCGGTGGGTGTCCGAACGAAAGCCCAAAAACGCCCGGAAGGGCGCCACCAGCACCGGCAGGGCGATCATGGCGGCCACCAACGAGGCGGCAATCGACATTTCCACAATCATCACCCGGTTCAGCGTGCCCAGCAGCAATACCGAGGCCATCCCGACCGAGATCTGAAACAGGCTTAGCCGCAAGATCTGCGACAGCGGCAGCCCTTCGCTGGCGGCATCGGCAAAAGGCAACCAAGACGTGCCCAAAGACTGCAAAAGGCGCTTGGATAAGATCATCGCCGCACCTCGAGACATTCGGAAATGTAAAAACCGCTGGAAATGCGCCCAACCCGGCCAAGCCCCTGCACCTGCAAACGCCGCCAGTCTTGCGGCACCATCCGCGGCGAGCGGTCCGCGCGCGGAAAGGCCTTGCCGGCGTGCCACATCAGCTGCAACAGCGGCGTGCGCGGCGCCACGGTAAACACAACATGCGGCGCGCGCGCCGATAGCGCCTGCAACGCCTGCTGCAAATCGGGGCGGGTGTAGTAAATCAGGCTGTCCATCGCGACGACATAGTCGAACTGGCCCAAATCGCTGGCCAGCATGTCGCCTGCGCGCAGATCTACCCGGCCGGGCAGGCCTGCCGGCATGCGGCGCTGCGCGATTGTCACCAGTTTGGGCGAGATATCGATGCCCAGCACATCGGCCCCCCGTGCCGCCAGCGCCTCGCAGGCGGCGCCGGTGCCACAGCCAGCATCCAGCACCCGTGCCCCGGTTAGATCCGCAGGCAATTGCGCCAGCATCAGGCTGCGCATGCCATCGCGGCCCGCACGCACCGTTTGGCGAATGCGGCTGACCGGGGCGTCGGATGTCAGGCGTTCCCACACGCGGGTTGCGGTGCCATCGAAATACCCGGCCACTTGGGCGCGCGTGGTCTCATAGCTGTGGGTGGCAGGCAGCTTGTGCATCAATCAAACCCTAGCAATTCGAAAATTTCACGGTCGGGCAGTGGTTCTGGGTCAAGCCCGTCTGATCCACGCCACAGCTGTTGGGCCAGGCGCATATATTCGGCGCGGCAGGCCAGAATGTCGTCGTCGGCCTCCATCTCGAACAGGGTTTTCTTTTTCAACCGCGAGCGGCGGATGGCATCGACATCGGGCATGTGGCCGATACGCTCGAACCCAACGCGCTGGCAAAACCGGTCCACCTCGTCCGTGGCATGCGAGCGGTTGGCAATGCAGCCCGCCAGACGCACCTTGTAATTGGCCGATTTCGATTTCACCGCTGCGATGATGCGGTTCATCGCATAGATCGAGTCGAAATCATTGGCCGTGACAATCACCGCGCGGTCGGCATGCTGCAAGGGCGCGGCAAAGCCACCGCACACCACATCGCCCAGCACATCAAAGATCACCACATCGGTTTCATCCAACAGATGATGCTGCTTGAGCAACTTCACGGTTTGGCCAACCACATAGCCGCCACAGCCGGTGCCCGCAGGCGGCCCACCCGCCTCGACGCACATCACCCCGCCCCAGCCTTCTGTTACGAAATCTTCGGGGCGCAGTTCTTCGGGGTGGAAATCGACCTCTTTCAAAATATCGATCACCGTCGGTTGCAACCGCCCGGTCAGCGTGAAGGTGCTGTCATGTTTGGGGTCGCAGCCAATTTGCAGCACCCGTTTTCCCATGGCAGCAAAGGCCGCCGACAAGTTCGACGATGTGGTTGATTTGCCAATGCCACCCTTGCCATAGACCGAAAACACCTTGGCGCCTTCGATTTTTTCAGCCGGGTCCAGATGCACCTGAACCGAGCCTTCTCCGTCAAGGCTGCCAAGGTTTGGAATTTCGTCGCGCGGGCTCATTTCGGGCCTCCAATGCGGGGCAGTCGTGCGGCCCCTGCTGCTGATGTCACTGTGGGATCTGGTGTCATTCGGCGGCGATCCCTTCGATACGATCTTCGATCTCGTCTGCGGCGCTTTGCAGCGCGGCCATGGTTTCGGGGTCGGGGTGCCAGTAGTTGCGTTCGCTGGCCTCGATCAGGCGCCCGGCCAACCGGGCGCTGCTGCGCGGGTTTAACGTGGCCAAACGGTTGCGCATGGTTTCATCCAGCACAAAGGTTTCGGTCAGCCGCTGATACACCCATGGCTCGACCGTTTCTGTGGTGGCCGACCATCCCAAAGTATTGGACACATGCGCCTCGATCTGGCGCACGCCCTCGCCCTTGTGGGCCAGAAGCGATTCGTAAAATTTTGGGTTCAGCGTGCGCGCCCGCGTTTCCAGTGCGATCTGGTCTTGCAGGCTGCGCACCTTGCCCGTGCCTTGGGTCTGATCGCCAATGTAAACCGGGGTTGTCTGGCCGCCGCGCGCGCGTTTCACGGCGCGGGCAATGCCACCCAACGTATCAAAATAATGATCTACCGTGGTCACGCCCAATTCAACCGATTCAAGGTTTTGATAGGCCATATCCACGGTTTTCAAGCTGGCCTCTAGCAGCTGTGGCTGGGCTTGGGCCTTGCCGTTCACGCCATAAGCAAACCCTTTGCGCGCCTGATAGGCATCGGCCAGTTCGTCTTCGTCGCCAAAGGCCGAACTGTCGACCAAGGCATTCACATTCGACCCATAAGCGCCTTCGGCATTTGAAAATACGCGCAGCGCGGCGGTTTCCAAATCGCAGCCCAGCGCCTGCGCCGTGGCCATCGCATGGGCGCGCACGAAATTCTGCGCCTCTGGCTCGTCGGCGGTGGCCGCCTTCAGCGCCGCTTCGGCCAGCAGCCGGGTTTGCAGCGGCAAGAGATCGCGGAAAATACCAGACAGCGTCATCACAACGTCGATGCGGGGCCGCCCCAGTTGCGCCAAGGGCACCAGATCGGCCCCGGAAAGGCGCCCATAAGCATCAAAACGCGGCGTTGCCCCCATCAGCGCCAAGGCCTGTGCAATCGGCCCGCCATCGGATTTGATATTGTCCGAACCCCACAAAACCATCGCCACAGAGCGCGGCAAAACCGGGTGAGCGGCCAGCAACCGCTGGGCCTGCGCCTGCCCGTCGCGCATTGCAAACTGGGTTGGCATGCGGAACGGGTCGAAGGCGTGGATGTTGCGGCCTGTCGGCAAAATGGCCGGGCTGCGGATCAGGTCACCGCCGGGCACAGGGGCGATATATTCGCCGTTCAGCGCCCGCAACAGCCCGGTGATTTCACCGTTCTCACGCAACGCCTGATCCATGCGCGCGCGGGTTTCGGCATCGGCATCGACCTGCGCCAACAATTGCGCGCGGTCTTCGGGGCCTAAGGGGCGGCCGACAATATGCAGCCCCAAGGGGATCAGCGCCGCCTCGAGATCTAGTATATCGTGCCACAGCCCGTCGATTGCGCCGCTGAGATCTAGGGCGGCGGCCTGCTCGGCGATCAGCGCTTCCAATTCGGCGCGATCTTCGCCGCCTTCGCTGCTGCGCCAACGCTGCAGGCTGTCTTTCAGGTCTTGCAGGCCACGATACAGCCCCGCTTGCGCCACCGGCGGCGTAAGATGCGTAACCGTCACCGCGTTCGAGCGGCGTTTGGCCAAACTGGCCTCGGATGGGTTATTGGCGGCGTAAAGATAGACATTGGGCAGATTGCCAATCAGCCGGTCCGGCCAGCAATTCTGCCCCACGCCCGCCTGTTTTCCGGGCATAAATTCCAGCGCCCCATGCATCCCAAAATGCAGCACAACATCGGCATCAAAGCGGGTTTTGATCCAAGTATAGAAGCTGGCAAAGGCATGGGTGGGCGCAAAGCCTTTTTCAAACAACAGGCGCATCGGGTCGCCCTCGTAGCCAAAGGTGGGCTGCACCCCGACAAAGACATTGCCAAATTCCGCGCCCAGCACAAACACGCCCCGGCCATCAGATTGCACCCGCCCCGGCGCCGGGCCCCATGCGGCCTCGATCTCGTCCAGCCAGGGGGTGTGGGCCACGATGTCATCGGCGCTGACATGGGCTGCCACATTTGCCTCTTGGCCATATTTTGCGGCATTGCCCTCTAGCACGGCGGCGCGCAGCGCATCCACGCTTTCAGGCGGCGTAAGGCTGTACCCTTCGGCGGCCATGGCGTGCAATGTGTTGTAAAGGCTTTCAAAAACAGACAGATAGGCCGCCGTTCCGACGGCGCCTGCATTGGGCGGGAAACCAAACAGCACCACCGCCACGCGGCGTTTGGCAATCTCGGCGCGGCGCAGGCGCACCATACGCGCGGCCTTTTGTGCCAAGGCCTCGATCCGCTCTGGGCAGGGGGCCATGGCCTTGCTGTTTGCCTCGGCCAAGGGCTGGCAGGCATGCGCGCACCCCGCACAGCCCCCCGGCCCATGACGGCCGGCAAAAACTGTGGGGCAAATCGCGCCATCTATTTCGGGCAGGGCAATCAGCATCGTGGTTTCCACCGGCCCCAACCCACCGGACGAGGCCGCCCATTGCCCCAATGTTTGAAATTCCAGCGGGTGCGCCACCATATAGGGCAGGTTCAGGCGCGACAGCAGCTCTACCGCGGCGGGGCTGTCGTTATAGGCCGGCCCCCCCACCAAGCTAAACCCGGTCAGCGACAAAAGCGCATCCACCCGACCCATGTGATAGGCCTCGATCGTGGGGCGCCCATCTAAGCCGCCGGCAAAGGCTGGCACCACTGCCAAGCCCTGCGCCTCGATCGCGCGAATGGTGGCATCGTAATGCGCGGTATCGGCGGCCAGCACATACGAACGCATCAACAGCAGCCCCACCGTGCCCTTGGCGCCAGCCGGGCGGGGCAAGGCGGCCGCTTCGGTGGTGATACGATCTGGCAAATCGGGGTGGTAAAGCCCAACATCGGGGTAATCCACCGGCGCAGCGGCCTTGATGCTGCGCCATTCGGGGCGCGCGGCGTAGCGGGCCACCAAGAACCGCACCATCGCCTCGATATTATCGTCAGAGCCGCCCAGCCAATATTGCATCGACAAAAACCACGCGCGCAGGTCTTGGGCTTTGCCGGGAATATAGCGCAAGATCTTTGGCAAACGGCGCAGCAGCGCCATCTGCCGCTCGCCCGAGGCGGGTTTGCCATTGCTGCCACCGCCACGCAGCTTTTTCATCACCTTGGCCACACCGCTGGCGGGCTTGGACATGTCCAGATCGCCCATGCGCGTCAGCTTTACGATCTGCGGGTCGGCGATTACCCCAATAAAGGCATCGCAGCGCGCCCGCGCTGCCTGCAATTCGGGCAAGCAGGCCTGCACATGTTCTTCGATGAACAAAAGGTTGGCCACGACGATATCTGCCTTGGTGATATCTTCTTTTGCGCGCGCCAGCGATGCCGGGTCTTCGGCCCATTCGGCGGCGGCATGAATGCTGATCTGCAGGCCGGGGAAATCGGCCAAAAGCCGCGGCAACACCCGTGCCGCGGGGCCAGCGGCATGCTGGTCCAGCGTCAATACCACAAAGTGGTAGGGGCGGTGCCTATGCGGCTGACTATCGAGCATAATGCGCCTTAGCCTCGTATAATGTATCGACCGAAATTTCCGAAAGACCACGGTTTTGGGCAAAGCTTTCGGTGTTGCGCCGCGCCTTTCCGCGCACAAAAAACGGTATTTTCTTCAACTCGCGTTCGGCATCTGAAAGCCAAACGATATTGCCCGCCTCGCCGATCCCGGCGGCGATGGGTTGGGGCGCCTCGGCCGGGCTGGGCTGGGCGGTGGTGCTGGGCGCGGGCTGTGCCTTGGCCCCGTGGTGCGACGGGCCTGCCGCATCGTGGAATTCGAAATCTTCGCGGAACATGGTCAGCAAATGTTCTTCCAGCCCCATCACCAGCGGGTGCACCCATGTATCAAACAACACATTGGCCCCCTCGATGCCCATTTGCGGGGAATAGCGCGCGGGGAAATCTTGCACATGCACAGGCGCCGAGATGACCGCGCAGGGAATACCAAGGCGTTTGCCGATGTGGCGTTCCATCTGTGTGCCCAAAATCAGTTCGGGCGCCAATTCGGCGATGGCGGCCTCGACTTCGAGGTAATCATCGCTGATCAGCGCCTCTAGGCCAAATTCGCGGGCCAAGGCGCGCAATGGGCGGGCCTGTTCGCGGTTGTAACAGCCCAAGCCCACCACCTCGAAGCCCATTTCGTCGCGTGCAACGCGGGCAGCGGCCATGGCATGGGTGCCATCGCCAAAGATAAACACCCGTTTGCCAGTTAAATAGGTGCTATCCACCGAGGCCGACCACCAGGGTTGGCGCAGGCGGCTTTCATCCAAAATGGGTGCGGCGCCGGCAAGGGTCGCCACCTCTTGCACAAAGCGCCGCGTGGCACCAACCCCAAGGGGTACGGTGCCAATGCAAGGCTGGCCAAAACTGCGTTGCAGCCAACGCGCGGCCTGCTCGCCCGTTTCGGGGTACAGCAACACATTGAAATGCGCCTGCCCAAGACGTGCGATATCAGACGGTGCCGCATCCAGCGGGGCGGTTACGTTCACCGCGATGCCCATGCGCTCCAAGATCTGGCGGATCTCGGCCACATCATCGCGGTGCCGAAACCCAAGCGCGGTGGCCCCAAGAATGTTGCAACTTACCTGCGCAGTGCGCGGCAGCGGCTTGGCCAATGCCTTGCATATCTGGTAAAAAGCCTCGTCAGCGCCAAAGTTTTCCTTGCGCTGATAGCTGGGCAATTCCAATGGGATAACCGGCACCGGCAGCCCCATGCTGGCGGCTAAACCGCCGGGGTCATCTTGGATCAGCTCTGCCGTACACGAGGCGGCAACCAGCAGCGCCTCAGGGCGGTGGCGCTCGTAGGCGGCGCGACAGGCGTCTTTGAACAGCCCGGCGGTATCGGCCCCCAAATCGCGCGCCTGAAAAGTCGTATAGGTCACGGGCGGGCGATGGTTGCGCCGCTCGATCATGGTAAACAGCAAATCGGCATAGGTGTCGCCCTGCGGGGCATGCAGCACCATATGCATATTGCGCATACCCGTGGCCACGCGCATGGCCCCCACATGGGGCGGGCCTTCATATGTCCAAAGGCTAAGCTTCATTCTGCCGCCTCCATCCTTGGGCCGCCCTGTGCCAAAATCTGCTTGCGCCGAATGGGGCGGGCGAAAAGGCCTGCCAGATCAGCGGCTTGTTCGAATAGGTGCACGGGCGTAAAGACCAGTTCGATGGCCCATTTGGTGGTCAGCCCCTCCGCCTCGAGCGGGTTGGCAAGGCCCAGGCCACAGATGGTGATATCGGGGCGCGCGGCGCGCACGCGATCAAGCTGGCGTTCCACATCTTGGCCCTCGGCCAAACGCGGGCCGGCGGCCAGCAGCGCCAATTCGGGGCGGTGCAATTCGGCATGCAGGTAGGGCGTGCCAATTTCCACGATGTCCATGCCGCATTCGCGCTGCAAAAACCGCGCAAGGGCTGGCTCCATCTGGCTGTCGGGCATGAAAAACGCGCTTTTGCCCTGCAGCGTTTCGGCCACCCGGGCCACAGCGGCCTGCGCCCGGGCGCGGGGGGCGGCGATGACCGCCTCAACTTTCGCACGCGATATACCAAAGGCATCGGCAATGGCCATCAGCCACAGCGTTGTGCCTTCGACACCAAGGGGAGTTGGTGCCTCGATCCATCGCGCCCCACGCCGCTGTAACGCCGCGTGGGTCTCACCGAGGAAGGGTTGGGTGAGAGCGTATTTGGTATTCGGCCCAATCGAGGGCGTGGCATCTGCCCGCTGCGCAGGCAGGCAATGCACTGTTTCAATGCCAATCTGCGCCAGCAAGGCGCGCGCTTGATCTTCCACCACATCGGGCAGCGCCCCGACCAGCAACAATTGCTGGGCATCGCTGGCAGGCAGGGCGGGCACCATCGAGGCAAGGCAGGTATCTTCGCCTTGGGTAAAGGTGGTTTCAATCCCAGAGCCCGAGAAATTCAACACCCGAACATGGGGGGCAAATTGTTCGGAAAGGCGCTCGGCGGCGCGGGCCAGATCCAGCTTGATCACCTCGCTGGGGCACGAGCCAACCAAAAACAGCTGCCGAATATCTGGGCGGCGCTGCAGCAACAGGGCCACTTCGCGGTCCAGCTCGGCATTGGCATCGGCCATACCGGCCAGATCTTTTTCTTCCAAGATCGCAGTGCCAAAGCGGGGTTCGGCAAAAATCATCACACCTGCCGCCGATTGCAGCAAATGCGCGCAGGTGCGCGAACCGACCACCAAGAAAAACGCATCTTGCATCTTGCGATGCAGCCAGATGATCGAGGTGAGACCGCAAAAAACCTCGTGCTGGCCGCGCTCTTTGATCACCGGGGTATCCAGACATCCGCGGGTCATATCGCCACCCCGCGACCTGCTTGGCCATTGGCCATGGGCGTGGCATTGCCTGCCAACCGGGCCTGGCGCAGTTTCCACAAAAATTGCGCCGCGTTCACCGCATAGGCCAGATAAGCCACCAGCGCCAAATGCATCAGCGTCTCTTGGCCCATCGCCCCCGACAGCAGCCCAACCAAATAGGCGCTGTGCAAAGCGATCACACCAAAGCTGACTATGTCTTCCCAGAAAAACGCAGGCGCCAGAAGATATTGGCCAAACACCTCTTTTTCCCAGATCGCGCCGGTAATCATGATGGTGTAAAGCGCCCCGGTTTTCACAATAACCGAGGCGGTGGCCAGCGCGTAGCCCGTGCCACTGCCGATGTAGCGTAGCACCAATACCGTCGAGACAAGGCAGATCACAAACTGCACCGGCGCAAGGATACCCTGCACCAGCGTCCAGCGCGAGCTGTCGCGCCTGCGGCGCTGCTCGGGGGTATATAGCGGCATTCGCGGCCCCTTTGGCATGAACGCTCCTTCCGTCGATTCTGGGTTCAGTAAGACCCTCTGACGCCTTTGTGTCAATTATAATTTACACTTTGCCGCAAAGTGTCAGGCGCTGCAACCACACTGTGTAACGCAGATATTCTCTACCTAAACTTCTGTTTTTAATTATTTTTTAATGAATATCTCACGCCGCCACCCCCATCAGGCGCGCGTAATGTAATTTTTCTTTGACAAATTCGCGCCGCGCATAGACACTGATCTTGACGTTACGTCCACCCATGCAGGGGCTTGGTGTTGGACCGCGTGCAGATAAGGAGATCTGCCATGCCCTGTTTGATGGAAGCCCCAAAGCTGGCGCCACAAGGCGATCAGCAGCTGGTGCAGCGCTTGGCGCTGCGCGTGGTATCAGAGCTGACGCGCAACAGCTGCCCCCCCAACGCAGCCCCCAATGCCGAGTTTCGCACGCTTTTGGTCCAGCTGGCCTATCGCGGCGATGCCGACACTGCCGCCCAGGTTTTCGATTACATGAAACGCCGGCGCATGTGCGCCGAAGCCGTTGTCGACATCTATCTGCCCGCCGCCGTGCACCAGATTGGCACCGCGTGGCATGATGGCGAGCTGAACATTCTAGATGCCACGCTGGCGATTTCGCGCCTGCAAGTGCTGCTGCGCGATATCAGCAGCAACTGGAGTTCCGACAAAACCGGCCGCCACAACAGCGGGCGCGTGCTATTGTTGCTGCCCCCGGGCGAACAGCACAGCATGGGCGCCATGGTGGCTGCCAGCCAAATTCGGCGGGCGGGGGTTTCGGTAAAAGTGGGGCTTTTGCCCGACATCAAGGCCATCTCCACCCTTATGGAAACATCGCGTTTCCAATCCGTGTTCATTTCCGCCTCGAACCAATCTGTTATTGCAGAATGTAGCCAAATGATCGCCACCATCCGCGCCTCGGCGCATCCCGCTGTTCCCATTGTTTTGGGGGGCGGTTTAGCCGTTG
Source organism: Paracoccaceae bacterium (assembly GCA_009924775.1). Taxonomy (GTDB): domain Bacteria; phylum Pseudomonadota; class Alphaproteobacteria; order Rhodobacterales; family Rhodobacteraceae; genus CAJXSO01. The sequence goes on from RFQY01000006.1 coordinate 35,107, forward strand.
CCAACCACACCCAAGCAGCACATGAATTGCTAAGAAAACAGACACGTGCTGACCATGTCACCGCAGATGTAAAAACAGCGCTGCAAATATGCGGCTTGGTGAATGCGGCGGTTGCCGCGGGTTGACATTTGCTCTAAGCGTTTATGCCACAGCGGCCGATTGGCACCCTCAAAGAGCCGCACTGCTTAATTTAAAAACTGCTTGCGAAAGGAAGCGGTCATTCAGATGAACGCATCATCCGCTTTGCTTGAGGATTCCTTCCTAGGGGCCGTTTTGACGAGCTTCGCAGATGTGTGCGTTGTCATTTCTGCCGATGGTTTGGTTGTGTCGGCGCTGGCCAAATCCGAAACTTTCAGCCCAGATCTATGCGCCAGCTGGGTTGGCACGCCCTTGGCAAACCAGCTTGGCGCCGCATCCGCCCGCAGGCTGACCGAAAAGCTAGAG
>RFQY01000051.1 GCA_009924775.1 Paracoccaceae bacterium
CAGTTCGGTCAGGTCATTCTCGCGCAGCAGTTCGGCCAGCGACTGAATGAAGCTTACGTCGGCATCATGGGTCTTTTTTGTCATTTCTATCCTCGACCAATCCTTGCAGCGGGTCGTTGCCACAACCCGGCCTCTGGCCGCTGTTTATAGGCTATGGGCGCCCGTGGTGAAAGCGGCGTATCGGTGCTTGATGGGAATTTTCGAACACAAAAGCGAGGGGAAAAAGCATGAAACCGGGTTTTTTACCCCTCAAAGCGGCATGCCCGAAAGTTTCGCAACAAGTTCAGCCAGTTTTCTTGCGTTAAATTTCGCCAGCAATTTGGCGCGATAGGCCTCGACCGTGCGATACGAGAGGTCGAGTTCCTTACCGATCTCTTTCGATGTCATGCCGCGGCATGTCAAAATCGCCACTTCGCGTTCGCGCGGGCCCAGTGCCACAACGGGGCGTTCTTGGCTAAGGTCGGAAAACGACCAGATGCCGCGGCGAAACGGGTCTTCGGGCGTCAGGCTTTGGCCGCGCACGCGGCACCAAAACAGGCCGCCATTGTCGCGCCGCATGATGCGCTCGTCGCCATAGCGCCCGCTTTGCCGCATGGCCGCCAAGCCGCGCTGGCCGATGCGTTCGTAATCTTCGGGGCTGGGGTAAAAATCGGCCAAGGGGCGGTGGGCATAATCGGCTGATGTGCCGCCAAAAATTTCTGCAAACATCGCGTTGCACCCACAAATCACGCGATTTTCCAAAATGCACAACCCGATGGGGGCGTGCTCAAAGGCGGTTTCGGCTATGCTCATCGCGGCCTCGGGTGGTGTGTGCGGATGGCTGCAGTATTTCTACCAATTGCGCCTTGTGCAAGGCGGTGGTTTTCTGGCCAGCAAATTGGGGAGATGGCACAATGAACATGGCCGTATGGCTGGAACGCGCGGCGGGGGCTTGGCCTGATGCACAGGCGCTGTTTCATGGCACCACTTGCGTGGCAGATTATGCTGGGTTTTATGCCATGGCCCAGCAGGTTGCAGGCTGGTTGCAGGGCCAAGCGATTGGCCCCGGTGCGCGGGTTGGGCTGTGGTTGGGCAATGGCCCAGATTATTTGCCACTGCTTTACGGTATCTGGCAGGCAGGCGCGGCAGCTGTTCCGATCAATGCCAAGCTGCACGCGCGCGAGGTGGCGTGGATCTTGGAAAACAGTGGTGCGGGCCTTTGTTTTGTGGATGCCGCCGCCAGCGCAGATCTGACCCGGGCGGTGGCCGGTGCCAGCCCACTTCAGGTCACACCATTGGCGCGCGCGGGGGGCTTGCGGACCTTGGCCGAATGCGTCGCGGGCGCGGCCCCCATGCAGTGCCCGCAGCCGCGTGCGGGTGCCGATTTGGCATGGTTGTTTTATACATCTGGCACCACGGGCCGGCCCAAGGGGGTGCAGATCACCCATCGCATGCTGCGCACGATGGCGCTGGATTATCTGGCCTGCGTTGATGATGTCAGCGCCCAAGATTGCGCGGTTTACGCCGCCCCGATAAGCCATGGGGCGGGCCTTTACAATATCATGCATGTGTTAAAGGGCGCACGCCACGTGTGCCCGGCATCGGGCGGGTTTGACCCTGACGAGATATTTGCCCTGAGCGCGCATTTTCAGCGCGTGCATATGTTTGCAGCGCCCACGATGGTCAAGCGCATGACATTGGCGGCGCAGGCTGGTGGGCAAGATGGGGCTGGGCTGCGCTCGGTTATTTATGGGGGGGGGCCGATGTATGTGGCGGATATCGAACAGGCCGTCGACAGGTTTGGCCCGATCTTCATCCAGATTTACGGGCAGGGGGAATGCCCGATGGCCATAACCACCCTGTCGCGCGCCGAAGTGGCCGATCGCAGCCACCCCAAATGGCGTGCGCGTTTGGCCTCGGTGGGGCGCGCGCAGACCTCGGCTGAATTGCGCATTGGCGATGCCACCGGCCAGCCGCTGCCCCCGGGCGTGGTGGGGGAAATTATGGTGCGTGGCGATGCGGTGATGCCGGGATATTGGCAAAACCCGCAGGCCAATGCCAAGGCGCTGCTGGATGGCTGGCTGATGACGGGGGATATGGGGTTTTTGGACGAAGATGGCTATCTAACCCTGCAAGACCGCTCGAAAGACCTGATCATTTCGGGGGGCAGCAACATCTACCCCCGCGAGGTGGAAGAGGTGGTGCTGCAACACCCCTTGGTGGAAGAGGTGTCTGTAGTGGGCGCCCCGCACCCAGATTGGGGCGAGGTGGTGGTGGCCTTTGTGGTAACAACCGATGGCCAGCCGCTGGATCGGGCGGCGCTGGATGGCCACTGCTTGGCCCATATTGCCCGCTTCAAACGGCCCAAGGAATGGCGCCACGTGGCAGCCCTGCCCAAAAACAACTATGGCAAGGTGCTTAAAACCACCCTGCGGCAATGGCTGGCGGATGCGGGGCAGGGGCCAGACCGATAAGAGAAGCCATAAAAAAGGCCAAGGCGGCAGCGCCTTGGCCCTTTGTTTTGGTTTTGCGACCCGCCTGCAAGCAACGAAACGGCGGGCCGCCCAGCATCAGATTGCCAGATATTCGGCCCTTAGGCTTTCGTTTTCCAACACTTCCGATGCCGATCCGTCAAAGACGATCGAGCCGGTATCCAAAATCACCGCGCGATCGGCCAATTCCAGCGCGCGCACTGCGTTTTGTTCGACGATCACCGTGGTGATGCCTTGCTCTTTGATCAGGCGCAGCGTGCGCTCGATCTCGTCGACGATAACGGGGGCCAGGCCCTCGTAAGGTTCGTCCAACAAAAGCACCTTAATATCACGCGCCAAGGCCCGGGCGATGGACAGCATTTGCTGCTCGCCGCCCGACAGGGTGACACCCTCTTGCTTGCGCCGCTCGCGTAGGCGCGGAAAGAGGTCGTAAAGCCGCTCTAGCGACCAGCCGATTGGCGGGGCGATCTGCGCCAGTTGCAGGTTTTCCTCGACCGTCAAGCCGGGGATGATGCGGCGATCTTCGGGCACAAGGCCGATACCGGCCGTGGCGGCCTCGTAGCTTTTCATCAGGTGCAGCGGCTGATGGTCTAGCCACACCTCGCCATGGGTGATTTGCGGGCTGTCCAGCCGCGCAATGGCCCGCAAGGTCGAGGTTTTGCCAGCCCCGTTGCGCCCAAGCAGCGCCAAAATCTCGCCCTCGTGCACGTTAAAGCTGACGCCCTGCACGATGTAGCTTTCGCCGTAATAGGCATGGATATCCCACACCGACAAATAGGCCGGGGCGGTTTCTGCCAAGTTGTGGCCCTTCGAGAAATCGGGTTTCACATTCATCTTGCGCGCTCCTTAATGGCCCGAGGATTCGCCCAGATACGCTTCGCGCACCTTTGGGTGACCCTTGATGTTTTCCGGCGTATCCTCGACCAAGGGCGTGCCTTGGGCCAGAACGGTGATGCGCTCGGCCAGCGAGAACACCACATGCATATCGTGTTCGATGATCACGATGGTGATATCGCGCTTGGATTTGATCTCTTTAAGCAGGTCGATGGTGTTGTTGGTATCGGCCCGCGCCATGCCGGCGGTGGGCTCGTCCAACAGCAGCAGGCGCGGCTCTTGGCTAAGGCACATGCCGATTTCAAGGCGCCGTTTATCCCCGCGCGACATGGCCGAGGCGACCATGTGCCGCTTGTCGATCATTTTCATGTCTTCCAAAACATGCTCGGCCCGTTCGATGATGTCTTTTTGGCTGCTTACCGATGAAATGGCGTTCAGCTCGAAGGCGCCATCGCGTTTGGCAAAGCACGGGATCATCATGTTTTCCATGACCGTCAGATCGCCAAAAATTTCTGGCGTCTGAAACACCCGCGAGATCCCCATCTGGTTGATCTCGTGGGGGGCGCGGCCCAGCACCGACTGGCCATGAAACATGACCGAGCCGGTATCAGGGATCAGTTTACCCACCAAGCAGTTCAGCAAGGTCGATTTGCCCGCACCATTCGGCCCGATGATGGCGTGAACGGTGTTTTCCTCGACGCTTAGGTTCACTTCTGACAGGGCTTTAAGGCCGCCGAAGCGTTTGTTCACGTCTTTGACTTCAAGAATTCTCATCCATCCGTCTCCTTATTCGCCCGGCTCGATCTGCGGTTTTGGCGCAGATCTGTCGGTTTTTTTGCTTTTGAACAGGCGTGCTATGCGTTGGCCGCCCTCGACCAGCCCACCGGGAAGGAAGATCACCACCAGCATAAAGATGATGCCCAATGTCAGGTGCCAGCCCTTGCCGATGAAAGGATAGACCAAGGTCACCAACAGGTCTTCCAGCCCGTCAGGCAGGAAAGCAAACCAGCTGTGCAAGATGTCCGAGTTGATCTTGGAAATGATGTTTTCCATGTATTTGATCGCCCCGGCGCCCAAAATCGGCCCGATCAGCGTGCCAACACCGCCCAGAATGGTCATCAAAACCACCTCGCCCGAGGCTGTCCAGAACATCCGCTCGGCACCGGCCAGCGGGTCCATCGAGGCCATCAAGGCGCCCGCAAGCCCGGCATACATGCCAGAAATCACAAAGGCGGCCAGCGTGTAGGGGCGGGTGTTCAAGCCGGTATAGTTCAGCCGCTGCTGGTTGGCTTTGATCGCGCGCAGCATCATCCCAAAGGGCGAGCGGAAAATGCGGATCGCGATGTAGAACGAGATCAGCATCACCAAGGCCGAGAAGTAATAGCCAAAGTTAAAGGTAAACACCCATGCGCCCAGTTCCAGTTGCACGCTGTCGCGCATTTCCATGCCAAACAGGCCCGGAACGGGGATGTTGCCATTGGCGGCCACCGCACCATCCAGAATGCGTGGATCATCCAGCGCCAGTTGCAGCCCGGTTTCACCGCCGGTGATGGGGGTCAGAACCGAATAGGCCAAGGCAAACATCATCTGCGCAAAAGCCAGCGTCAGGATCGAAAAATAGATCCCCGAGCGGCGCAGCGAGACATAGCCGATGAGCAGGGCAAAAATGCCTGACATCACCACCGCCAGCACAATTGCGGGCAGCACATTCATGCTAAGCAGCTTGAACATCCAAACCGCCGCATAGCTGCCCACCCCAAGAAAGGCGGCATGGCCAAAGGACAGATAGCCGGTCAAGCCAAACAGAATGTTAAACCCGATGGCAAAGATGCCGAAAATCACGAAACGCTGCATCAGGTCAGGGTAGCCTGCATTGAACTGCGCCATCGCGCTGCCTTCGGGGAAGGGGTTCAACAAGAAGGGTGCCAGGGCTGTCAGCGCAGCCACCAACAGCAAAAGCATAGTGTCTTTTTTATCCAGACCGAACATGGATCAGTCCTCCATCACGCCCTTGCGGCCCAGCAGGCCACGCGGACGCGTCAATAGAATTACGATGGCGACAAGATAGATGATCACCTGGTTGATGCCGGGGATCAGGTCGATCACCTCGCGCATCGAGGCGAAGCTTTCCAAAATGCCCAGCAAGAAACCGGCCAGCACGGCACCGGGCAGCGAGCCCATACCGCCCACAACCACAACAACGAAGCTGAGAACCAGAAAATCCATGCCCATGTGATAGTTTGGCGAATTGATCGGCGTGTACATCACGCCCGCCAGCCCCGCCACCGCGGCGGCAAGGCCGAACATGATGGTAAAGCGGCGGTCGATATTGATGCCAAGCAGGCCCACGGTTTCGCGGTCTGCCATGCCGGCGCGCACAACCATGCCAAAGGTGGTGAATTGCAAAAAGGCAAACACAGCGCCGATGATCACCGCGGCAAAGGCGAAATAGACCAAGCGCCAGTAGGGATAGATGATTGTATTTGGGTCAAAGCCCAAAATCGCACCAAAATCGAACGAGCCGGTAAAGGCCGATGGCGCGGGGGTGGGGATGGGGTTTGCGCCGTAGAAATATTTGATGATTTCTTGCAGCACGATGGCCAAGCCAAAAGTGACCAAGATCTGGTCGGCGTGGGGACGCTTGTAGAAATACTTGATCAGCCCACGCTCCATCGCCACGCCCACCATCAGCATGACGGGGATGGCAAACAAGATCGATAGCGGGACTGCCCAGTCGATGATGGCGGCACCGGTGGCTTCGCCGAAAATGTCATAGACATAGGGCACTTGCACTTCCAACGGGCGGCCCAAAAAGTCGGTTTTGGTGCTGTCGACCACCACATGCGACAGTGTCAAGATCCGGCTAAGGGTGACCGCGCAGAATGCGCCGATCATGAACAGCGCGCCATGGGCAAAGTTGACCACCCCAAGCGTGCCGAAAATCAGTGTCAGGCCTAAGGCAATCAGCGCATAGGCCGAGCCCTTGTCGAGCCCGTTCAGAATTTGAAGAATTATTGCGTCCATAGTTCCACCTTAGAGGCCGAGGTCAAAGCAAGCATGGGAAATGCCCCCTTGGCCGGGGGTGCAGCAAATTGGGGTGCGCCGATGGCGCACCCCAATGCGGGTGCTTATGCCCCGGGGTTGCAGGTGCCCAACTGGCCGCCGAAAATCGAGGCGTCGTAAGTCACTTGCTCGACTGGGGTGATCTCGACGATCTCCAGCAGGTCGAATTCCGAGGTCGGGTTTTCTTTACCGCGCACAACCAGAACGTCTTTGAAGCACTGGTGGTCTTCGGCGCGATACAGGGTCTTGCCGTTGCCCATACCGTCGAATTCGAACCCTTCCAGGGCCTCGGCCACGGCACAGGGGTTGAACGAACCTGCGCGCTGAACGGCGTCGGCGTAAAGCAGCGCCTGCGCGTAGCAGGTATGCGCCGCCTGGCTGGGGGGGAAGCCGTATTTGGTGCCGAAGGATTTAACAAAGGCTTTGGTGCCTTCGTCCTGCAGCGACCAGTGCCAGTTGGTCGAACCGTAAATGCCCTTCACGTTGGCACCGGCACCCTTGGCCATCAGGCGCGAGTACAGCGGCACAACGATTTCGAAGTTTTTGCCATTTACCACTTTTTCACGCAGGCCAAACTGCACCGCGTTGGTCAGCGAGTTCACCATGTTGCCGCCGTAGTGGTTCAGAACCAGCACATCGGCGCCCGACTGCAGAACCGGCGCGATATAGGACGAGAAATCGGTCTGGGTCAGCGGGGTTTTCACCGCGGCCACGGTTTCCCAGCCCATGGCTTCGGTCGAGTTGCGGATCGCTTCCTCGGTGGTGTAGCCCCAGTTATAGTCGGCGGTCAGGTGATAGGCTTTGCGATCTGTGCCATAGTTTTTGGCCAAGATCGGCGCCAGAGCAGCACCCGACATATACGAGTTGAAGAAGTGGCGGAAACCATTGGCGCGCTTGTCTTTGCCCGTGGTGTCGTTCGAGTGGGTCAGACCCGCCATGAAGATAACGCCAGCTTCTTGGCACAGCGCCTGCACAGCCACAGCCACGCCCGAGGACGAACCGCCAGTGATCATCACTGCGCCGTCTTTTTCGATCATCGACTTGGCCGATGCGCGTGCGGCATCCGATTTGGTCTGGGTGTCGCCGGTGACGTATTGCACCTTTTTGCCCAGAATGCCCGAACCGTTCAGTGCCTTCGAGCTGAAAGTGTTCATCATGCCGCCGTCGCCGCCACCGTTCAGGTGCTCGACTGCCAGCTCGTAGGCGCGCAGTTCATCGGCGCCTTCGTCGGCATAGGGGCCGGTTTGGGGCACGTTAAAGCCCAGCGTTACGGTCGAGCCGGTGGGCTCGTTTGTAAATGCGGCTACGGACGAGCCTGTAAAGATGGTGGGCAAGGCAACCCCGGCACCGGCAACGGCACCCGAACGCAGCAAGCCACGACGCGTCAAATTGGTTTTGGACATGTAATCCTCCCGATTGTTAGATGCAGGGCGCGCCTCCTCAAGCTGCCCTGCGGACACAAATGTGCAAATCAAGTATCGCCGCTAGCAAGAAAACTTCGCAACAACTGCTTTCCTTAAAAGAATTTTTTTGTAAAAATATCCACAGGCTTGCAGGGCGTTTTGTAAATATTTTATGTTGCGCTGCAGAAAGCTGTTGATAATAAACCGCAAAGATCAGGGGGTATGCATGCCGCAGGGGCAACTTACAGGAACCCGCATTCGCGAAAAGCGCATTGCCAAAAGGGTGCGGCAGGCAGATCTGGCTTTGCGGGTGGGTATCTCGGCGTCATATTTGAATTTGATCGAGCACAACAAGCGCAGAATCGGCGGCAAACTGCTGGTTGCGATCGCCGCCGAGTTGGGCGCAGAGCCCGCCGCGCTGAGCGAGGGGGCCGAGGCGGCGCTGATTTCATCGCTGCGCGCGGCGCGCGTGGCCTTCAAGGGCAGCAGCGCCGATCTGGAACGGACCGAGGAATTTGCAGGCCGCTTTCCGGGCTGGGCCGATGTGCTGGCACGCGCCCATGATCGCGTGGGCCAGTTAGAGCATACCGTCGAAACCCTGACCGACCGCCTGACCCACGACCCGCATTTGGCCGCCACCTTGCATGACGTGATTTCGATGGTCACCGCCATCCGCTCGACCGCGGGTATCTTGGCCGAAACCCGCGGGTTAGAGCCGGAATGGCGCGACCGGTTTCATCGCAATATCAACGAAGATGCAGAACGTCTGGCCCAGCGATCGCAGGCCTTGGTGGCCTATCTGGATGGGGCAGGGGAAAGCACCGCCGATGTTGCCGCCCCCCAAGACGAGCTAGACAGCTTTCTTGCCGCCTTGGATTGGCACGTGCCCGCATTAGAGGGGCTAAAGCCCAAAGATGTGGCGCAAGATATCATTGCGCAGATTTTGGCGCAGGCGCAGCCGCTGCAATCCGAGGCGGGGCGCTTTTTGGCGCGGGAATGGTTGCAAAGCTACGCGCTAGAGGCGGCCGAGCTGCCGTTGCAGCAGGTGCAAGACTGGGTGCAAGATAACGCGCCCGATCCGGTGCAGTTGGCGGCGCATTTCGGGGTGTCTGTGCCGGTGGCCATGCGCCGCTTGGCCGCCCTGCCCGAGGCGCAGGCGGGGCCGCATGGGGCCATGGGCATGGTCAGCTGCGATGCCTCGGGCACGTTGGTGTTTCGCAAACCACTCGAGGGGTTTGCCCTGCCACGGTTTGGGGCGGCCTGCCCGCTATGGCCGCTGTTTGCCGCGCTTAGCCAGCCGCATGTGCCGCTGCGCCGCTTGGTGCGCCAAGTGGGCCGCGACGCGCAGCAATTTTGGGCTTTTGCCTTGGCTGCGCCCGCCACATCTGTCGGCTATAACACCCCCCCCGTTTTTCAGGCCCATATGTTGCTGGTGCCCGCCCTTTCCCAAGCAGAACAAAATGCCAAAGCCCAAGACATGGGGGTCAGCTGCCGTATTTGCCCCGCCTCACGCTGCGCTGTGCGGCGCGAGCCATCGATCTTGGCGGATGGGTTTTAATCTTCTGTTTTGACAGCTGGCCCTTGTTTGGGGATAAAGATTGCATAAGCGGATAACCGCAGGTCAGGGAGGGGACGAGGACATGGGCAAACGCGTCCTTGTAATCGAGGATGAGCCAAACATCATCGAAGCTATAAATTTCATTCTAAGCCGCGATGGGTGGGGTGTGGACACCCATTCCAATGGTCATGATGCGGTAGATGTCGTTTTGGCCAAGGCGCCAAATTTGGTTATTTTAGACGTAATGCTGCCCGGGCGGTCGGGCTATGACATTTTAAAAGACCTGCGCGCCCATCCGCAAACGGCACAATTGCCGGTCTTGATGTTGACAGCGCGGGGCCAGAACAAAGACCGCGATATGGCGCAAAGGCTGGGGGCCAGCCGTTTCATGACAAAACCCTTCTCCAACGCCGAGGTGTTAGAGGCGCTGCGCAGTTTGGTGCCGCAGTAACCATGGCCATGCGGCCCAAATCCTCGCCTTTGTTTTTGGAAAGGCGCAGCTACCGTCAGCGCCGCCTGATGGACGCCGCCCGCTTGATGCCCATTTTGGGCGCAACGCTGTGGGCTGTGCCGCTTTTATGGGGCGATGGCGGTCAGGGCGATGCGGGCGCGCGCATGTCTAATTCCAACGCGATGGTCTATATTTTCGGCGTTTGGGTGGTGTTGGTTGGGCTGACAATGTGGGTGTCGTTGCGATTGAAAGACGACAGCGCAGAGCCGCCATCGACCAGCCCGCCGCGTCAGGGCCCGCCACCGGGGGCGGCACAGTGATTGCCACGCTGAATTTGCTGATTGCGGTATGCCTTGGCTATGTGGCGCTGTTGTTTTTGGTGGCCTTCTTGGCCGAGCGTGCGGCGCTGCGCGGGCGCGGGGCTTGGCTGCGTTCGCCGGTTGTTTACACCTTGTCGCTGTCGATCTATTGCACCGCTTGGACGTTTTATGGCGCCGTGGGCTACGCTGCCCGGGCGGGTTTGGAATACCTGACCATTTATTTGGGGCCAACGCTGGTGATGATTGGCTGGTGGTGGCTGCTGCGCAAATTGGTGCGTATCGGGCGCACCCAGCGCCTGACCTCGGTGGCGGATCTGGTGTCGTCGCGCTATGGAAAATCGCCGGCCTTGGCCATTTTCGTGACATTGATCGCGGCCATGGGGTTGATGCCTTATATTGCGTTGCAGCTGCAATCGGTCACGGAATCCTTTACCACCTTTGCCCGCATGGATGACAGCGCCATGACTTTGGAAGACCCGCGTGCCATTGCCTTTTGGGTGGCGGCTGGGCTGGCGCTGTTCACCATTTTATTTGGCACCCGCAACCTTGATGCCAACGAGCGCCACCATGGCGTGGTGATCGCCATCGCCGTCGAGGCGGTGGTTAAGCTGTTTGCGCTGTTGGCGGTGGGGGTGTTCGTGGTGTGGTGGGTGGCCGGTGGCGTGGGGCCGATGCTGGAAAAGATCGATGCCTCGCCCATTCGCACATGGCAAATGGATGGCGGGCGCTGGGCGGGGCTGACGATTTTATCTGCGGCGGCCTTTCTGACCCTGCCGCGGATGTTTCAGGTAATGGTTGTTGAAAACGAAGATGAAGGCGCGCTGCGCACCGCCAGCTGGGCCTTTCCGCTGTATCTGATGCTGATGAGCCTGTTTGTGGTGCCGATTGCGGTGGTGGGGCTGGAAATGATGCCCCAAGGCGCCAACCCCGATATGTTTGTTCTAAGCGTGCCGTTGTCGCAGGGCCAAGACATGCTGGCGCTGCTTAGCTTTTTGGGCGGGTTTTCCAGCGCCACCTCTATGGTGATCGTGGCCGCCATTGCCTTGGCGACCATGCTGTCGAACCATTTGGTGATGCCGCTGTGGCTGCGTTTTACCGGCGGGGGGGCGGTGATCTCGGGGGATGTGCGCGGCGTGGTTATTCAGGCGCGGCGGATTTCGATTATCTCGGTCATGGGGTTTGGCTATTTGTATTACCGCCTGTCGGGCGGCGGCACGGCATTGGCCTCGATTGGCTTGGTGTCTTTCGTGGGGTTGGCACAGGTGCTGCCTGCCATGATGGGGGGCATTTTCTGGCGTGGCGCAACCCGCATTGGGGCGCTTGTGGGCTTGGGTATTGGGTTTGTCTTGTGGTTGTGGTGCATGTTGTTGCCCAGCTTGGGGGAAGGCTCGATTATTCCGGCGCATGTGATGGCGCATGGCCCCTTTGGCATGGGCTGGCTGCGGCCCTATGCGTTGTTTGGCATCGATGGGTTGGACCCGCTGGTGCATGCGATTTTATGGACGTTGCTGTTAAACACCGCCGGGTTTGTGCTGGGCTCGCTTGTGACCTTTCCAACCCCGCTAGAGCGGCTGCAAGGGGCCCAGTTTGTGAATGTTTTTCAACATTCCAACAACCCTCAAAGCTGGTCGGGGGGCATTGCGCAAAGCGAAGATTTGATGGTGATGGCCCAACGTATTTTGGGGGCATCAGAGGCACAGGCCCTGTTCCAAGACGAGGCCGCGCGCCAAGGCTTGAAAGGCTATCTGCCCGAACCCACCCCAGATTTTCTGGCCCTGCTTGAGCGGCGATTGTCGGGTTCGGTTGGGGCCGCCACGGCCCATGCGATGGTGGGCCAAATCATGGGCGCGGCCACGGTTTCGGTGGAAGATTTGCTGGCGGTGGCCGATGAAACCGCGCAGATGATGGAATATTCCAGCCAATTGGAAACCAAATCCGAAGAACTGGTGCGCACGGCCCGGCAATTGCGGGCAGCCAACGAAAAGCTGACAAAACTGTCGGTGCAAAAAGATGCGTTCCTGTCGCAGATCAGCCACGAGTTGCGCACGCCCATGACCTCGATTCGCGCCTTTTCCGAGATTTTGCGCGATCTGGGCCTGAACCCGGACGAGCAAAAGAAATATGCTGGCATTATCCACGACGAAGCCATCCGCCTGACCCGATTGTTAGATGATTTGCTGGATCTGAGCGTGCTGGAAAACGGGCAGGTGCATTTGAACGTGCGCAGCTGCGTTCTGGCCGAGGTGTTGGATCATGCGCAGGCGGCTGCGGGCGCGCAGGACGGCACATTGCGCATTCGCCGCCGGCGCATCAGCGAAGAGGTGATGTTGACCACCGATGGCGACCGTCTGTCGCAGGTTTTTATCAACCTGGTCGCGAATGCGCGCAAATATTGCGACGCCTCAGCGCCGGTTCTAACCATATCTGTGCGCAGCGATGGTGCCATGCTGACGGTGGATTTTGTGGATAACGGCAGCGGTATTCCCGCCGAAGCACAGGATATGGTGTTTGAAAAATTCAGCCGCGTCAGCGACCAAAAGGCAGGCGGCGCTGGGCTGGGGCTGGCCATTTGTCGCGAAATCATGGCGCGTTTGGGCGGCTCGGTCGGGTATTTGCCCGGCCAAGGGGGCGGCGCGTTTCGGGTATCTATTCCGATTCAGGGCGAAGTGACGATGTCGCAACCGGCGTCAACACAATCGTAACGCTTGCGCGGCTAAGGTCTGCCCAGGCCGAAGGGGCGGCATGGGTATGGAACAAACGGCGAAAAATTCGGCGTTACAACGCAAATTGCGCGCGGGACGTGCGGGGCAAGCTGTGCAGGCCATGACGCCTGCGCGTGCCTTCCGCCTATCCACCGAACGCGCCGCGGCCCAAGATCTGGGGCTGCGGCTGGATGTGCTGGAGGTAGAGCTGCGCCAAGGCCCGGTGGAAGAATTGGGCGCCGATCTGGCCGATGACGGGGTCATCTTGTTGCTGCACACGGGCGTGGCCCCTGCGGCGCTTGTGTGTGATTTGCAAATGGTGTCGGCGCTGGTCGAGGTGCAGACCCTTGGCCAAGCGCAGGCGCGCCCTGCCGCCCCACGGGTGTTGACCGCCACAGATGCGGCGCTGACGCAGCCGTTGTTGGCGGGGGTAAGCCGGCGAATGGCAGGGCTGTTGCCCGCAGATGCCGCAGCGCTGCCGCCGCTGACACCGGTGAAAAGAATGCCCGATATGCGGGCATTGGTGCTGGAAATGGGAACCGGCGGCTACCAGCTGTGGCGCTGCAGCTGTGCCTTGGGCCACGAGCGCTGTGCTGAATTTGCTTTGCTGCTTCCCGCCGCCGAACCACCGGCGGCCGCACAGCTGCCCGACAGGACACAGGCCGCGCCCACGCCGGCGCCGGCCTGCGGCGCCAGCTGTGCCCCCACGACGGGACAGGGGCTGTTGGATGTGCCTGTGTCTTTGGGGGTGGCGCTGTGCCGTGTGCCCGTGCCTTTGGGGCAATTGCGGGCACTGGCGCTGGGCGACGTTGTGGCGCTGCCCCCCGGTGTGTTGGGGCAGGCGTGGGTCTATAGCGATACAGGCCAAGTGGTGGCCACCGGGACCTTGGTCCGCATGGATGGTACGCGGGCGTTGCGGCTGCATGCGGGGGCGCCCACGCCAGCCAGCAGCGGCGCGCCGCGCCCCCCTGCGGCCCCACCCAACCTGCCGGTGCCAGCCCCTGCTGCGGATGGCATCATTGGCCATGGTGGCGAGCCCACATAAAAAGGGCGGGCATTTGCGCCCGCCCTTTGGTTTTGTGCTGTGCGGGCCGCTGCTTGGCCCCAGAGGTGACCCCCAGCAGTGGCCCCTAGCGGTTGGCGGCCATAGCATCCAGCGCGGGGCGCAGCTGATCTAGCTGATAGCCAGCCTGCGCAGTGGCGGCCAAAATCTCGTCCGTGCTAAGATGCCCGGCCTGACCCAGCGACCATATCACCGACGAGCGGGTGCCACTGGCGCAATAGGCCAGCACCGGCCCGGTGGCGGCATCGATCAGATCACGCTGGCGGGCCACGTTTTCGGGGGTCATGGTTTGATGCGTCAGCGGCAGGTTATGAAACTGCAGCCCCGCCGCCTGCGCCGCCTCGGCCATCGCTGCGGCGTGCCACTCGGGCGGGTTTTCGGCATCTGGGCGGTTGCAAATGACGGCGCTGAAACCGGCCTCGGCGATCAAGGGCAGATCTTCGGGGCTGATTTGCGGCGACACGGCGTAGTGCGGGGTAAGCGGGCGAATATCCATAGCCGATCCTTACGCTGTTGCCGGTGCTTTGTCGAGCAGGCGGCGCAGGTTGGGGGTGATGGCCATGCCCGCAATCATCGCGGCAAAGAACACCCAATGGCCCGTGCCACCATAAGACAGCGACGCCACCGATGGCCCGGGGCACAGGCCCGCAAGGCCCCAGCCCATGCCAAACATCACCGAGCCGCCAATCAGCCCGCGATCCAGTTTTTGCGGTGGGGTTGGGGGGAAGGTGCCGCCCAAAACCGGGGCGCTGCGGCGTTCGCGCAGGCGCCATGCGATAAACATCGGGATCATGGCGCCGCCCATCACGAAAGCCAGCGTGGGATCCCATGCGCCAAAGACATCCAGCCAGCCCTGTACTTTCGATGTGTCGGTCATGCCGGAAACGAAAAGGCCCGCGCCGAACAATCCGCCGGCGATAAATGCAAATAGGTTGCGCATATCAAATCACCCCCAGAATGTGGCGGAACAATACAACACCCACGCCACCGGCCAGAATGTAAACCATGGTCGCGGCCATGCCGCGCAGGCTGAGGCGTGGAATACCGCAGACCCCATGCCCCGAGGTGCAGCCATTGGCCACGCGGGTGCCCACGCCCACCAACAGCCCAGCGGCAATCAGCACGGCCCAATTATCGCTGACATGGGTGTCGACATGGCCGTAGTAGGGGTAAATAAGAATGGGCAGCACCACCACCCCGGCCAAAAACGCCAGACGTTCCCATTTTTGCGCCAGCCCAGTGCCATCGACCAGCCCGCCAATAATGCCGCTGGCCCCCATGATGCGGCCATTGGCCAGCAGGTAAACCGCGCCCCCGGTGCCGATCAGCAAGCCGCCGATCAGCCCCCAAATCCAATCCATTTCCATTTGTGTTTCCTTTGGTCCATTGCCCCGGTTCGCATGCGGGGTGGGGGCATCTGCCCCCGAAGAGAATTACAGTTTGTTCACCGGCACTTTCAAAAATACATCGCCATGTTCGTCGGGTGCGGGCATTTGGCCTGCGCGCATATTCACCTGCAGCGAGGGGATGATCAGCTTTGGCATGGCCAGCGTTGCATCGCGGCTGTCGCGCATGGCTACGAATTCCTCTTTCGACTTGCCAGCGCCCACATGGATATTGGCAGCCTTTTGCGCGCCAACCGTGGTTTCCCACGCAAATTCATCGCGCCCCGGCGCTTTGTAATCGTGGCCTACAAAAATGCGTGTCTCATCGGGCAGCGCCAAAATTTTCTGAACCGAGTCAAACAAGGTGTCCGATGAACCGCCCGGGAAATCGCAGCGCGCGGTGCCAAAATCGGGCATGAACAGCGTGTCGCCCACGAAAGCTGCATCGCCAATCACATAGGTCAGGCAGGCGGGGGTGTGGCCGGGCGTGTGCATGACGGTGCCGCGCATTTGGCCAATCATCAACACATCGCCCTCGACGAACAACTGGTCAAACTGGCTGCCATCGCGCTGGAATTCGGTGCCTTCGTTGAAGACTTTGCCGAATGTGTCTTGCACCACTTTGATGCGGTCGCCGATACCAATCTTGCCGCCCACGTGGTCTTGCAAATAGGGCGCGGCGGATAGGTGATCGGCATGCACATGGGTTTCCAGCAGCCATTCGACGCTTAGGTTATTTTCGCGCACAAAGGCGATAACGGCATCGGCCGATTTGGTATCGGTGCGGCCCGAGGAGTAATCGAAATCTAGAACGCTGTCTATAATGGCGCAGGCGCTGCCATTTGGGTCTTTGACCACATAGGAAATGGTGTTGGTGGCGTCATCGAAAAAAGATGTGACTTCAGGCGTCATGGCGGTGTCCTCCGTTTGTGTGCATCATATATTTATTTGCGAATATGTATCAAGAGGTTTGAGCGCAGCTTTTTCATCGAGATGCCACTTCATTGACTTGCGTCAACGCCGATCCCCCGGCTTTGTGGCATACTATGCCTGTCGCAACAATTCTGCACGCCTTCAGGCGGGACAGGGGGCGCTATGCTGAAAGATCCACGTTTTTTGACCTTGGCAGGGACATTGCCGCTGGTGGTGGCCAGTTGTGCGCCGCAGGCCCGGGCAGATTGCCTGCACCGCCTGCATCTCCTGATCGAGGCATGGGTGGCCCATGGGCAGGCTGTACCGCCTATGGTGATAGAATTGCATGGGCTGTTGATTGCCCAATGGCAGGGGCAGGGGTAGGGGGCCTAGCCCAGCGACCCAGCCCAGCAATCTAGCCCAGCGAGATGGCGACGATCACCATCATCAGCCCCAAGACCGACAACATCAGCGCGCCCATATTGATGGGCACCACCCGTTTGACCGCATCGCGCAGTGCCTCGTCGCTAAGTCCTGCGCGCTTGGCGCTGGCCACTTTGGCAATGCACCAGACCAGCCCGATCAAACCCACAACAGAAATGCCCGCGCCAACCCAAACCAGAATTTCCATGCTACCGCCCTTTTTACCTTTCGTGCCCCTTAACGCAGGTTTTGCGCTGGTTC
>RFQY01000052.1 GCA_009924775.1 Paracoccaceae bacterium
GATCAAACGGTTGATCGCGTTGATGTAGGCCTTGGCCGATGCCACCGCACCCAGCGTGCCGGCCTATTCCGGCCCGCCCATTTCCGCAGGCGAGCGCGATGCGCTGCGCGTTGCGGTGCAAAAATGTTGGAATGTCGGCTCGCTTTCCACCGATGCCTTGCGCACAACGGTTGTCGTTTCGGTTTCGATGACCGAAGATGGGAAACCAGTGGTGCCTAGTATTCGGATGCGGTCTTTTAGCGGCGGGTCGCAGGCATCGGCCCAGCAGGCCTTTGACAGCGCGCGCCGAGCCATCATTCGCTGCGGCACACGCGGATATGATCTGCCGGCAGAGAAATATGCCCTTTGGCAAGAGATCGAGATGACGTTTAATCCCGAGAAGATGAGGATCAAGTGATGCAACGCCTTCTGTCCCTTCTGTCCTTTTTGGCGCTGGTTGCTCTGGCCGCTGTGCCCGCGCAGGCCCAGCAGCAAAGCGGCCCGCTGCGGATTGAAATCACCGAAGGCGTGATCGAGCCTTTGCCCTTTGCATTGCCCAGTTTCGTGGCCGAAACCGCCGGGGCGCAGGATTTGGCCGATCAGATCTCGCGGGTGGTGGCGGCCGATTTGGTGGGCACGGGGCTGTTTCGGGAAATCCCTCAATCCGCCTTCATCAGCAGCCTCACCAGCTTTGCCAGCCCGGTGCAATTTGCCGATTGGCGCGCCATCAACGCCCAAGCGCTGATTGCCGGCGCTGTGACCATCGGCAGCGGCGGGCGGCTCACGGTAAAATTCCGCCTTTATGACGTATTCGCAGGCCAAGAAATGGGCGATGGGTTGCAATTTGATGGCACGCAAGAGGGCTGGCGCCGCATGGCGCATAAGGTGGCAGATGTGGTGTATGCCCGCATCACCGGCGAGGGCCCCTATTTCGACAGCCGCGTTGTTTTTGTGGCCGAGACAGGCACCAAGGGCGAGCGCAAAAAGCGCCTTGCCATCATGGATTACGACGGCTTTGGCGCCAGCTATTTGACCGACAGCTCGACAATCGTTTTGGCGCCGCGGTTTTCCCCCACCGGCGACCGGGTGCTGTATACAAGCTATGAAACCGGTTTTCCGCGGATTTATCTGCTGGATGTGTCCAATGTCGGGCGGCGCGAATTGCCTATTCCTTCGGGTGAAATGGCCTTTAGCCCGCGCTTTAGCCCCGATGCGCGCACGGTTGTGTTCTCGCTGACCCAAGGCGGCAATACCGATATATGGCGCATGGATCTTAACGGTGCGAACCCACAGCGCCTAACCAATGCCCCCTCGATTGAAACCGCCCCCAGCTTTAGCCCCGATGGCAGCCAGATTGTCTTTGAATCTGACCGCTCGGGCACGCAACAGCTGTATATCATGCCGGCCACCGGCGGCGAACCGCGCCGCATCAGTTTTGGCCAAGGGCGATACGGCTCGCCCGTTTGGTCACCGCGGGGCGATTTGATTGCCTTTACCAAGCAATCCAAGGGCCGGTTCCACATTGGTGTGATGCGGCTGGATGGCTCGGAAGAGCGGCTTTTGACCGCCAGTTTCTTGGATGAAAGCCCCAGCTGGGCGCCAAATGGGCGGGTGATTATGTTTACCCGCGAAACCCAAGGGGCGGGGGGGATGGCCAGCCTTTATTCGGTCGATATCTCGGGGCGCAATCTGAAACGCGTACGCACCGAAACCGGGGCCAGCGACCCGGCATGGTCGCCTTTGTTGCCATAGGCAAGGGCTTGCCTTCGTGGGTCTGATCGCCCGAAGATTGATTAACAATGCTGCGCCCCTGTGTTAAGAAGGGCGTAGAAGAGCATAGAAAACACCAAATCCAGAACAGGCGGATTTAGAATGACACTTGCACTACGCACAGCGGGCCGGGCAGCCCTGTTTGGCACGATGATAGCACTGGCGGCATGCAGCAGCCCAAGCCGCTTTGGCGCCGATGGCGCAGGGTTGGTTGGGGCAGGGGCCATGCAGCCCGGCAGCGCCAGCGACCCAGCATCGCCGCTGTATTTCCAGCAAACCGTGGGTGACCGGGTGCTGTTTGCGGTGGATCAATCCACCCTTGATACGCAATCGCGCCTTGTGCTGGATGGGCAGGCCAATTGGTTGGCTGCCAACCTAGATTACACCGCCGTCATCGAAGGCCATGCCGACGAGCAGGGCACGCGCGAATACAACCTTGCCCTGGGCGCCCGCCGCGCCAACGCGGTGCAGGAATATCTGGTGGCGCGCGGCATCGATCCGAACCGTTTGCGCGTTGTCAGCTATGGCAAAGAGCGCCCGCTTGAACTGTGCTCGGACGAGGCATGCTATGCCAAGAACCGCCGCGCGGTTACGGTTTTGGCCGCAGGTCCTAGCGGCTAAGTTGGCGATTGGGGCATAGGGGCATGGCACAGGGTAGCAAAAAGGGCCGGATGATGCGTAATTTGGTGCGTAGCACTGTCTTGGTGCTGGCCTTGGCCATGCCCGCCCATGCCCAACAATCTGGCGATCAAACCTTGGCCGATATCCGCCAAGAATTAACCGTGCTTTATGTGGAGCTGCAGCGCTTGCAGCGGGAATTATCCACCACCGGTGCCCCCAGCACCAGCGTGGCGGGGCAAACCACACTGGCGCGCCTTGACGCTATCGAGGCGGAATTGCAGCGCCTGACCGCCAAAACCGAACAGCTAGAGTTTCGCGTGGGCAGCGTGGTGCGCGATGGCACCTCGCGCATTGGCGACCTAGAGTTTCGGCTTTGCGAGCTAGAGCCGGGCTGCGATATCGCCAGTTTGGGGGAAACCCCGCTTTTGGGTGGCGTGGCCTCGGCCGAGGTGGCCACCCCATCCCCCGGCCCTGTGGCACCGGCACCCACGGCCCCTGTGACCGAATTGGCCATTGGCGAACAGGCCGATTTTGACCGCGCCCGCGCCCTGCTGGATGCGCAAGATTATCAGGCGGCAGCCCAGCAATTTGCCACATTCGCCGAAACCTATCCCGGTGGGCCCTTGGCCGCCGAGGCCCATTTGCGCCGTGGCGAGGCCTTGGATGGGTTGGGCGAACCAACCCAAGCCGCGCGCGCCTATCTTGAGGCGTTCAGCTCGGATCAAACCGGGCCTTTCGCCCCCGAGGCCCTGTATCGTTTGGGTGAAAAGCTGGGGGCCTTGGGCCAAACCCAAGAGGCCTGCGTTACCTTGGGCGAGGTTGTGGCGCGCTTCCCGCAGGCGCCCGCCGTTGGCCTTGCGCTGGAGGCCAGCAACCGCATCGGCTGCCCATGAGCGATATTCAGGCGCAGCTGGCCTGCGCTTTGACGGCCCTTTTGGGGCCAACCCCCCCGGAAAAACTGGGTGTGGCTGTTTCGGGCGGCAGCGATTCATTGGCCTTGATGCATGCCTTGGCCGATTGGGCCCAGCCCCGCGATGTGCGGCTTTATGTGGCAACCGTTGACCATGGCTTGCGCCCCACCTCTGCCGCCGAAGCGGCGGGTGTGGCCAAGGCCGCGGGCGCGCTGGGGTTGGCGCATGAAACGCTGCTTTGGCAGGGTTGGCAGGGGCAGGGCAATTTACAAGATCAGGCCCGCCAAGCCCGCTATGGGTTGCTGGCACAATGGGCCAAGGCGCGGGCCATTTCGGCTGTCGCCTTGGGCCATACCCAAGATGATCAGGCAGAAACCGTGCTGATGCAGATGTCGCGGGCGGCGGGCGTGGATGGCTTGGCGGCCATGCCCGCGCGCCACATCCGGCAGGGGGTGGTTTTTGTGCGCCCGCTATTGGGCATTGGCCGCGCCGCCCTGCAGCACTGGCTGGGCGCGCAGGGGGTGGGCTGGGTGGATGACCCCAGCAACGCTGATCCGCGGTTTCACCGTGTGCGGGTGCGACAGGCCTTGCCCAGCTTGGCGCCATTGGGCATCGATGCGGCGGGGCTGGCGCGGGTGGCGGGGCACATGGCCCAAGCCCGCCACGCGTTAGAGTGTTTTACATCGCAAGCGGCGCGGTCCGTGCTGCGGCCTTTGGCGGGCAATTTGGTATTTGACAGCGCGGCCTTTGCCGCCCTCCCCCCCGAGATCCAGCGCCGCCTGATGGCACGGGCTGTGGCCCATATCGGTCAGGCGCCCTATGGCGCGCGCGCCAGCTCTGCGCAGGCCATGGTGCAGGCCGTGTTGGCGGGGCAGGCCGGCGCCTTGCAAGGCTGTTTGCTGGTGGCCCATCGGGGGCGGATGCATCTATGCCGCGAATATCATCAGGTGGCGCAGCTGCGGGCCCAGCCGGGCCAGCCGTGGGATGGGCGCTGGAATTTTGCCGCAGATCTGGCGGCTGGAGCGGGCCAATATATTGCCGCCCACGGGCCCGACGGGCTGGCGCAAATTGCGGGCTGGCGCAAGGCGGGCCTGCCCCGTGCCGCGGCTTTGGCGGTGCCGGCGCTGTGGCAAAATGACAGTGTGCTGGCCAGCCCTTTGGCGGAAAATGGCCCGGAATGGGCGGAAATTCTGGCGCCTGCGCCCGATGTTTTTGCCGATCCGCAAGATCTGCGGTGATTGTCCATTGAAGAACTGGCCACGATGTCTATTTTAGGCCCATGCCGGTTCGTCATGAACCCGGCACCAAATTGTTAGGAGAATTTCCTTGGGCAACGCGAGAAACATCGCCTTTTGGGTGGTCCTGTTCCTGCTGATCCTTGCGCTTTTCAATCTGTTCAGCGGATCTGGCTCAACGATGCAAAGCACCAGCATCAGCTATTCCGATTTTGTGCAGCGCGTTGAGGCCGAGGAAGTCAGCCGCGTCACCCTAGATGGCGAGCGCGTGCGCTTTCGTGGCGAGGATGGCAAAGACTACGTAACCATCAAGCCGCAAGATGCCGCGATCACCGATTTGTTGCTAGATAAAAACATTCCAGTAACCGCCGAAAGCCAAGAGCAAAGCGGCTTTCAGGCCTTTATCTTATCGCTTTTGCCCTTTGTGCTGCTGATCGGGATCTGGATTTATTTCATGAACCGCATGCAGGGCGGTGGCCGCGGTGGCGCCATGGGTTTTGGCAAATCGCGGGCCAAGCTGCTGACTGAAAAACATGGGCGCGTCACCTTTGAAGACGTGGCCGGCATCGACGAGGCCAAAGACGAGCTGCAAGAAATCGTTGAATTCCTGCGCAATCCGCAGAAATTCAGCCGCTTGGGTGGTAAAATTCCCAAAGGCGCGCTGCTTGTTGGCCCCCCCGGTACGGGTAAAACCCTGTTGGCGCGCGCCATCGCTGGCGAGGCGGGCGTGCCCTTCTTCACCATTTCGGGTTCGGATTTTGTGGAAATGTTCGTGGGTGTTGGCGCCAGCCGTGTGCGTGACATGTTCGAACAGGCCAAGAAAAACGCCCCCTGCATCGTGTTTATCGACGAAATCGATGCCGTTGGGCGCCATCGTGGCGCCGGCTATGGTGGCGGCAATGACGAGCGCGAGCAAACGTTGAACCAGCTGCTGGTGGAAATGGACGGGTTCGAGGCCAACGAAGGCGTGATCATCGTGGCCGCAACCAACCGTCGCGACGTGCTAGACCCGGCGCTGCTGCGCCCGGGCCGGTTTGACCGCCAAGTCACGGTGCCCAACCCCGATATCAAAGGGCGCGAGAAAATCTTGGGCGTGCATGCGCGCAAAACCCCGCTGGGCCCCGATGTTGATCTGCGCATTATCGCGCGCGGCACGCCGGGCTTCTCGGGGGCGGATCTGGCCAACCTTGTGAACGAGGCGGCATTGATGGCCGCGCGTGTGGGCCGGCGTTTCGTGACCATGGAAGATTTTGAAAGCGCCAAGGACAAGGTGATGATGGGGGCCGAGCGCCGCTCGATGGTGCTGACGGCCGATCAAAAGGAAAAGACCGCCTATCACGAAGCCGGGCACGCGGTTGTGGGCCTGTCTTTGCCAAAATGCGACCCTGTTTACAAAGCCACCATCATTCCGCGTGGCGGGGCCTTGGGGATGGTTGTAAGCCTGCCCGAAATGGACCGGTTGAATTATCATAAATCGGAATGCGAGCAGCGGCTGGCCATGACCATGGCGGGTAAAGCGGCCGAAATTCTGAAATATGGCGAAGACGAGGTCTCGAACGGCCCGGCGGGCGACATTCAGCAGGCCAGCCAATTGGCACGCGCTATGGTGATGCGCTGGGGCATGTCCGACAAGGTGGGCAATATCGATTACGCCGAGGCGCATGAAGGCTATTCTGGCAATACGGCTGGCTTCTCGGTGTCGGCCCATACCAAAGAGCTGATCGAAGAAGAGGTAAAGCGCCTGATACAACATGGCTATGACGTGGCCCATAAAATTCTGGTCGAAAAGAAAGACGAATGGGAACGCCTGGCGCAAGGCCTGTTGGAATACGAAACCCTGACCGGCGAAGAAATCAAGCGTGTGATGAAGGGCGAACCGCCCCAATCTGGCCCCGGCGACGATGGCGAGGCGCAGCCGGTTGCTTCGGTAACTGCGATACCGAAAACCAAGCCAAAGTCCAAACCATCGGGTGATCTAAGCGCGGATCCAGCGTAATCTGGCCCAAAGAAACTGACTGAAAAAACCCCGCGGGCCTGTGCCACGCGGGGTTTTTTTGAACGTTGGCCGCCCTTAACAAGGGCCGATACCGGCACAAAAAAACGCGCCCCGTGGGGCGCGCTTTCTTTTTGGTGGGGCAGGCCTTAGGCGGCTTGCGCGGCGTTGGGGTTGAAGCGCTGGTAAAAGCTTTCGCCGTTTTCGGCCATCTCGCGCAGCAGCGGTGGGCAGGCGAAACGGTCGCCATAGGCGGCTTGCAGTTGATCGCAGCGCTCGGCGGCATATTCGGCGCCAAGCATATCGAGATAGGCAAACGGCCCCCCTGACCAAGGCGCAAAGCCCCATGCCAAAATGGCGCCCACATCCCCCTCGCGGATATCTTCCAGCACGCCCTCTTCCAGGGCGCGCACGGCCTCTAGCACTTGGGCAAACATCAGCCGGTCTTTCACGTCTTGCAAGGCCGGAAGCTGCTGGGCGGCGGGGAATTTATCGGTGACACCCTGCCAATAGCCAAGGCGTTTGCCGGTTTCGTCATAGTCGAAGAACCCAGCCTTTGACTTGCGCCCCAAACGGCCCTGTTCCTCCATCCAGAAAATCAGGTCGTCTGCGGGGCTGGCCGGATAGGCATTGCCCATGGCGGCCTTGGTCGCGCGGGCAATTTTGGCGCCCAGATCGATCGAGGTTTCGTCGGTCAGCTGAATGGGCCCCACAGGGAAACCCAGCTGTTGGGCGGCATGATCCACCATGGCGGCGGGTGTGCCTTCGGTGACGATGCGCATGGCCTCGTTCATGTAAGGAATGATGCAGCGATTGCAGTAGAAGAACCGTGCATCGTTCACAACGATCGGGGTTTTGCGTATCTGGCGCACGTAATCCAGCGCCTTGGCCACCGCCCGCGCGCCGGTTTCCTTGCCCTTGATGATTTCCACCAGCAGCATACGCTCGACCGGCGAGAAGAAGTGGATGCCGATAAACTGGTCTGGCTTGTCCGAGGCTTTGGCCAAATCGGTGATCGGCAATGTCGATGTGTTCGAGGCATAGATGCAGTCAGCCGGGATCACCGCCAACGCCTTTTTCGTGACCTCGGCTTTCACCCCCATATCTTCGAACACCGCCTCGATGATCAGGTCGCAGCCTGCCAAGGCGGCGTAATCGGTTGTGGCCGTGATCTGGCCCAAAACGGCGGCTTTCTTATCCGCCGTCACGCGGCCCCGCTTTATGCCTTTATCCAGATAGGCCTCGCTATAGGCGCGGCCCTTCTCGGCGGCCTCTTGGGTGGCGTCGATCAACACCACCTCGATACCAGCCATGGCGCTGACCAGCGCGATGCCAGCCCCCATCATGCCAGCCCCCAGCACGCCCAGCTTTTTCACCGATTGATCGGCAATTCCCTGCGGGCGAACGGCACCCTTTTCCAACGCCTCTTTGTTTAGGAAAAGCGACCGGATCATCGCCGCCGACGAGGGGTTCATCAAAACATGGGTGAACCAACGCGCCTCGATTTTCAGCGCGGTGTCAAAGGGAACCAAAGCCCCCTCGTATACCGCCGACAGCAGCGCCTTTGGTGCGGGGAAGGCACCCTTGGTTTTGCCATTCACCATGGCGCTGGCGCCAACAAATGTCATAAACCCGGCCGGGTGATAGGGGGCGCCACCGGGCATTTTATAGCCCTTTGCATCCCATGGCTTGACCAAATCGGCATCTGTGGCAGTCAAAACCCAAGCCCGCGCTGCCGCCACCGGGTCTGCGACCACCTCGTCGATGATGCCGGCAGATTTGGCTTTCTTCGGATCCACCATTTTGCCTTCCAGCAAAAAGCCAGACGCTGCCATCGCACCCAATTTGCGCACCAAACGCGTGGTGCCGCCGGCACCGGGGAAAATACCCACCAAAATTTCTGGCAGGCCCAGCTTGGCCTTGGGGTTATCGGCCACGAAAATGCGATGCGTGGCCAAAGGCAATTCCAACCCAATGCCCGCAGCCGTGCCGGGCAGGGCCGCAGCAATGGGTTTGCCGCCCTTTTTGGTTTTGAAATCCATACCCGCCAGCTCGATCTTGCGCAGCAGCGCATGCATTTGCATGATGCCGTCAAACAACCCCTGCGCCGGGTTGTCACCCGCCTGCGCGCGCATATCGGCCAATACGTTCAGGTCCATGCCCCCGGCAAAATCTTTCTTGCCCGAGGTGATCACAACGCCCTTCACCGACGCATCGGCCAAGGCATCATCGATGCAGGCATCCAGCTGCAACAGCGCCTCGCCGCTCATCACATTCATGCTTTTGCCCGGACAATCCCAAGTGATCGTGGCAATGCCTTCGGCGTCTTTTGTAATGCTGAAATCGGTCATGATATCGCCCCTTACACCCGTTCGATGATTGTCGCGGCACCCATGCCCGACGCAATGCACAGCGTGGCCAGCCCAGTGCCCTTGCCGGTGCGCTCTAGCTCGTCCAGCAGCGTGCCGATAATGATGGCGCCCGTCGCCCCCAGCGGGTGACCCATGGCGATAGAGCCGCCATTCACATTCACCACCTCTGGCCCGACGTTGAAGGCCTGCATGAAGCGCAGCACCACCGCGGCAAAGGCCTCGTTCACCTCGAACAGATCAATGTCGCTGATGGCCATGCCGCTATCGGCCAATATTTTCTCGGTCACCGGCACCGGGCCCGTCAACATGATGGTTGGATCGGTGCCAATCTTTGCCGTGGCGCGAATGCGTGCGCGGGGCTTGATCCCCCATTTTTCACCAAATTCCTTGTTGCCAATCAGCACACCCGCAGCCCCATCGACAATGCCCGAGCTATTGCCAGCATGGTGGATATGCTCGATCCGCTCTAGATGGGGGTATTTCAACAAGGCTACCGCATCAAAGCCGGGCATCACCTCGCCCATATCCTTGAAACTGGCCTTCAACGCCCCAAGCGACTGCATGTCGGTGCCGGGGCGCATATATTCGTCATGGTCCAAAATGGTCAGGCCGTTCTGGTCCAAAACGGGCACCACAGATTTGGCAAAGCGGTTTTCTGCCCAAGCCTGCGCCGCACGCTGCTGCGATTGCACCGCCAAGGCATCGGCCTCGTCGCGGCTAAAGCCATATTCGGTGGCGATGATATCGGCAGAAATGCCTTGGGGAACGAAATACGTCTCCATGGCAAGGCTGGGGTCCACTGCGATGGCCGCGCCATCGCTGCCCATGGCCACACGCCCCATCATTTCCACGCCGCCGGCGATATAGGCGTGTCCCGCACCCCCCCGAATTTGGTTGGCCGCTAGGTTCACAGCCTCCATCCCGCTGGCGCAAAAACGGTTGATCGCCAAGCCGGGAATGCGCTCGTCTAGATCCGAGGCCAATACCGCACTGCGCGCCAAACACCCCCCTTGCTCCATCACTTGGGTCACATTGCCCCAAATCACGTCTTCCACCGCATGGCCGTGCAGGCCATTTCGGCTTTGTAACGCGTTCAAAACATGCGCAGACAGGCGCAATGATGTCACCTCATGCAGGCTGCCATCTGGGCGCCCTTTGCCACGTGGCGTGCGCACAGTGTCGTAAATATAGGCCTCAGTCATAGTGTTCTCCTTGCTCAGGCACGATCAGATGGGTTGCCGGGCATCAAATCAT
Organism: Paracoccaceae bacterium; assembly: GCA_009924775.1. Lineage (GTDB taxonomy): Bacteria > Pseudomonadota > Alphaproteobacteria > Rhodobacterales > Rhodobacteraceae > CAJXSO01. The sequence continues at coordinate 10,136 of RFQY01000052.1, forward strand.
AAGGGTGCGCCCAGCCTGGCATGGCGGCAATATTGTCCAGCCAGCGGTTGATATTGGGCCAGTCCTTTCGGTCAAAACCAAAGGGCTCTGGGTAAAACAAATAGCCGCAACAGGCGATATCGGCATGGGTGATCGCATCCCCCACCAGCCACTCACGCCCCGCAAGGGCCGCATCCAAAGTGGCAAACGCGGCCTTCAACCGACCTTGCGAAAAGGCAATCACCTCTTGCGGGCGCTTTTCGGGGGGCAGGAAATTCATCAAAAACCGGGTCATCCCAGCCTGCGAGGACATCTTGTGATTGTCCCAAAACATCCAGCGCATCACCTCGCGCGCCTCGGCCGGGCTTTGCCCGCCAAATTGCCCGGTTTTTTCGGTCACATAAAGTTGGATCACACCAGATTGCGTGAGCACGGTGTCGCCATCTTCCAGCACTGGCACCTCGCCCATCACGTTTTTTTGGCGAAAATCCCCGCCGCGGGTTTGGCCGCCGAAGAAATCAACATAGACAGCCTCCCACGCCAGCCCCGATAGCTGCAGCGCCAAAGCCGCCTTGTACGCATTTCCACTTTCGCCGAAACAGTGCAGTTTCATCATCATCCTCTCCCTTGCTTTTTGGTGGTGCCAGCGGGGGTTTTGCACCCCCGCACCCCCGCAGAGTATTTTGGGCAAGATGAAGCTGTGATGTTCATCTGTCCTTAACCCCTTGTGGTGATCTTGTCTGTTGCGCAACAGGCTGGAGAGCCGATGGGCGCGCAAGGTGAAGCCCCACCGCCGGACTGATGCAAGCCTGCCCGTGCCGGTGGTGGGGTGCGTTGGTTTTCATCTTGCCCAAATACTCCCGCCGGAGGCATCCAACCTTTGCCCTTGACGCGGGCAGGCCAGTTTGTGGTGGGGTTTGGGGGGCACATCTGCTTAAAAGGCCTCGACGGGCAAATCCATCACCGGGGCTGCGCCACTGTTGATGCGGGTCAGGTGCAGCGCGGTGGCCGGGAGACGGCGTTGCATATAATAGCGCCCCGTGGCGAGTTTGGCTTGGTGAAACGCGGTGTCGCTGGTGCCAGTGGCCAATGCTGCAAATGAGGTTTTGGCCATTTGCGCCCACATGAGCCCCAGGCAGACGTGGCCGAAAAGGTGCATGAAATCATTAGAACCCGCGAGCGCTGCGTTGGGGGATTTCATGCCGTTTTGCATGAAGAACATGGCGGCGGATTGCAGGTCTTTGCTGGCCGATTTCAACGGTTCAAGGAACTGTGTCTTAAGCTCGGGGTGCGCGTCGTTTTCTTTGATAAAGGTTTTCACCAAGTCAAAGAACGCCATCACATGCTTTCCGCCATCGCTGGCCAGTTTGCGCCCCACCAGATCTAGGGCTTGAACGCCATTTGCGCCCTCGTAAATCATGGCGATGCGGGCGTCGCGGGTGAATTGGGACATGCCCCATTCTTCGATATAGCCGTGGCCACCGTAGATTTGCTGGGCTTTGACCGTCATGTCGTAGCCTTCATCGGTTAAAAAGCCTTTGATCACCGGGGTGAGCAGGCTGACCAACCCATCGGCTGCGGCATCATTGTTGCGGTGGGCGCGGTCGATCAGGGCGGCGCCCCAAAGCATGAAGGCGCGCGCAGCTTCGGTGAAGCTTTTTTGATCCATCAGCGAACGGCGGATGTCGGGGTGCACGATCAGCGGGTCGGCGGGGCCGTTGGGGTTTTCTGCGCCCGTGACGGCGCGGCCCTGCAGGCGGTCTTTGGCATAGGCCAGCGCGTTTTGATAGGCGACATCGGCTTGGGCCAAGCCCTGCATGCCGACGCCAAGGCGCGCTTCGTTCATCATGGTAAACATTGCGCGCATGCCTTTATGGGCCTCGCCCAGCAAATAGCCGGTGGCGCCGTCGTAATTCATGACGCAGGTGGAATTGCCATGGATGCCCATTTTATGTTCGATCTTGCCGCAGCTTAGGCTGTTGCGCGGGCCGAGGCTGCCGTCATCATTGACCAAAAACTTGGGCACGATGAACAGCGAGACGCCTTTGATGCCTTCGGGCCCACCGGGGATTTTGGCCAACACCAGGTGGATGATGTTTTCGGCCATGTCATGTTCGCCCGAGGAGATAAAGATTTTCTGCCCGCTGATCTGGTAGCTGCCATCGGGCTGGGGTTCTGCGCGGGTGCGCATCATCCCCAGATCGGTGCCGCAATGGGGTTCGGTCAGGTTCATGGTGCCGGTCCATTGGCAGCTGACCATTTTGGGCAGGTAGGTATCTTTTTGCGTCTGCGTGCCATGGGCCAATATCGCCGAGGCCGCGCCATGGGTAAGGCCTTGGTACATGGTAAAGGCCTGATTGGCGGCGCTGAACATTTCGCCCACCGCTGTGCCAATCACATGGGGCATATCTTGGCCGCCATATTCGCTGGGCATGTCGAGGCCCGGCCACCCGCCTTCGCGCATTTGATCGAAAGCTTCTTTGAACCCTGTGGGGGTGCGCACCACACCGTTTTCCAGCCTGCACCCTTCGGCATCGCCCACGGCATTGAGGGGTGTGAGCACGTTTGAGGCAATTTTGCCCGCTTCTTCCAGCACGGCGGCGGTGAAATCCGGCTCTAGCTCGGCGTAGCCGGGAATATCCATTTGCGCGATGTTAAAAACCTCGTGCATCAGGAATTGCATGTCTTTCACAGGGGCGGAGTAACTGGGCATAGGTGCACCTCTTTTATGCGCGATCTTGGCAAGAAATAGGGTGAAGGGCCGGGTGTGGCCCAATGGGTTGGGTTATTCGGCGGCGCGTTTTTGCTGGTTGGCCGAGGCGATGATTTTCTCGCTCCATTTCATCTGCTCTTGCAGATCGGTGATGGCGGCGTTCAGTTCGTCGCGTTGGCGGATCAGATCATCAAGCCGTTTTTGGGCCAGTTCATAGGTGCGGGTCAGCTGGGTTTGTTGCTGGTCGCCCATATGGTAAAGGTCCAGCAACTGGCGGATTTCTTCCAAGCTAAAGCCGAAGCGTTTGCCGCGCAAAATCAGCTTCAAGCGGGCGCGATCGCGGCGGGTGAACAGGCGTTTTTGCCCCTCGCGGATGGGAAAAAGCAGCTCTTTCGCCTCGTAAAAGCGCAGGGTGCGGGGTGTGACGTCGAAGGCGTCGCACATCTCGCGGATGGTCATTGTTTTTTCGGTCATGCTTGGCCCCGTTGCAACTGGTCTGCCCCAAGAACTGGTGTCTGGGGACCGTATTACAATAGGCTGGCAAGTTGACGTATGTGCAACGTCGCGTCACTTTGCAGGTTGACGTTGGATCAACTTGCGTAAACTAAGGCGGCGGGGGTGTTTTTGCCTAGGACAGCTGATCAACCGTGTCATCGCGCAGCTTGCGCAACTCGGTTATCGCGTCTTCCAGCTGCGATTTTTGCTCAGCCAATTCAACCAATTGCCGATTGGCCATCTCAACCCATGCATGCATTTGCGCTTGGGTGCCTTCTTTTTCGTAGATCAGCAGCCATTGGCGGATTTCTTCCAGCGGGAAGCCAAATTTGCGGCCACGCAGAATCAAGGTCATGCGCGCGCATTCCTTGGCACCATAAAACCGGGCGCGCCCCTCGCGATGGGGGGAGAGCAATTCGATATATTCGTAGTAACGCAAGGTCCGTGGTGTCACGTCGAACTTTGCGCACATCTCCTTGAACGATAGCCGTTTCTCTGCCATCTTTCCTCGCCCTTTTCCCATGGGCGACCTTACGCTTGTCTGCCCCGGCGTCAATGGCCCTGAACGGATCAGTTTAGAAAATTGGGAAAAAACAGATAAAACCCGTAGCTGGCTAGAACTGCGGGAATGCCCGAATAGAGCGTTGCCAATAACGCGGCGCGTGGGTTCAGCGCGATGGCGGGAAACAGGGCGTCGCCATCGTTTGAAATGGCATTACCTACCAATGCGGCAAAGGGCACAACGCCGTTCAGGTATAGTGTGGTCACCAAAACCTGCGGGCCGCAGCCCGGGATAAACCCGATCAAAACCGCGATCATGGGCACAAGCGGCGCGATGTTTTGGAATAGAACGGTCAATTCCAGCCCAAAAAATGCCGCGGCGTATTCATAGGCCAAGAACGCACCAATCACCCACACGGTGATAAACGAGGTTTCCTCGGCCACGCGGGTCAGCGGGCTGTCGTGGCGGTTGCTCATGGCGCTGAGCTGCGAGCTGGCCCAAATGGCCAGCCCCAGGAAAACGCCCCCCAAACAGATCGCCTGCACCAAGGTGGTGGGCAGCCAGCTGGGGTGGGCGATATTGGCCAGATCGGCCACGCCCAGCGCCAAACCGGGAATGGCCAACCCCAAATAGGCAATATCACGGCGGCGCAGGGCGCCCACGCGCGGGGTCATGTGGTCGGGGTGAATGCTGGCGGCGGCGGGCGGGGCAACGCGCAGCCCATCAACCGCCCAGCCCGAGGCAATACCCACGGCAAATGACAAAGGCAGCAGAACCATTGCCGCATCGGGGCGTGTGGCAATCAGCAAAAAGGCGGCATCGCCCATTGTCGCGGTCAGCGTGGCCACCACCGCGCCAAACCCCACATGGCCGGTGCCATAGGCCGCCACCACCACCACCGCGCCACCACAGCCCGGCAGCGCGCCAAGCGCGGCGGCGATGGGCACCTGCGCCCAGCGGGCTTGGCCCATCAGGCTGGGCAGGCTGACGCCAAAGCGGCGCTCGGCCGTGTAAAAAATCAGCAAAGTTGCGGCCACAAAGACCGACACAGCCATATAGGCATCGACCATCATCGAGCGTGTCACCCGGCCCAATTCGCCCGGTGCAATGGCCAAAGCCACCAAAACCAAGGCCGCCCACAGGCGGCGCGGGTTGCGCGGTTGCAGCCAAATCTGGCCGGTCGAACTGTTTTGGTGCGGCGTGCTGTGGGATGCCATGGAGTTGCCCCGTCTTGCCCGGTGATGCCCAAGTTTTTGAGAATGGTTCGCAAAAAGCAAGATAAGGCTTGAACCCGCAAAGACAAGGCCGAATAAACACGCAAGCGTTGGGCGTTGGTGGCGGTTCACTGACCCGCGTGGCGCGTAATTGGGCGGGGAACTTGGCATGGACAAAGTAAAAATGGCGCGGCAGTTTATCGAGGCCATCCCCCATGCGCGCGAATTGGGTATGGAATTTACCGATATTGGCGATGGGGCCGCAGCCATGCGCATGCCCTATGATCCGCGTTTGGTGGGCGACCCGGAAACCGGGGTTTTGCATGGGGGGGCGGTGTATGCCTTGCTTGATACCACCTGTGGCGCTGCGGTGATCGCCCATCCCTCGAACCCGGGGGGCACGGCAACCATTGGCCTGCGTGTCGATTATATGCGCGCCGCCACGGCTGGGCAGGCGCTGCGCACCCATGCACAGTGCTACCACCTGACGCGCAATGTGGCGTTTGTGCGCGCCACCGCAATGGATGACGACAGCGAAAACCCGGTGGCGGTGGCCAATGGCACATTCACAGTGGAGGGGCTGAAATGAGCCGTCGCCGCCCCGAACCCGTGCAAGTGGTGAAACAACGCCGCGACGCGGCCCTGCAGGCCTTGGTGCAGGGCGTGCCCTATGTTCAGTTTCTGGGGATAACATTTGATCGTCGCGGCGACGAGCTGACCGCGGTTTTACCCTTTCACGAGCGTTTGATCGGCAATCCGATGCTGCCTGCCATTCACGGCGGTGTCACCGCGGCCTTGTTAGAGGTGACAGCGGTGATCGGTCTGGCGTGGTCGGTTTTGTGGGACGAAATCGAGGCCGGCGCGATAGATCCCGAACAGCTGATCGCAGGCCGCCTGCCACGCTTGCCAAAAACCATTGATTTTACCGTAGACTATCTGCGCTCGGGCCTGCCGCGCGATGCCTATGCCCGCGCGCAGGTAAACCGCTCGGGGCGCCGCTATGCCAGCGTGCATGTCGAAGCATGGCAAGATAACCGCGCGCGTGCCTTTGCGCAGGCCACCGGGCATTTCCTGATGCCCACGCCCCGTGGCTAACCCCGGCCCCACGCTGACCCACGGGCGGGTGCTGCGCATTGCGCTGCCCATCATGGCGGCCAACCTGACAGTGCCTATTCTGGGCGCGGTCGATACGGCGGTGGTGGGGCAAATGGGCCAAGCCGCCCCCATTGGCGCTGTGGGTGTGGGCGCGATTATCCTGTCGGCGGTGTATTGGATCTTTGGCTTTTTGCGCATGGGCACAACCGGCTTGGCCGCCCAAGCCCAAGGCCAAGGCGATAGCGCCGAGGTGGCCGCGCTGCTGACGCGGGCCTTGGCCATTGGCTTGGCCGGCGGCGTGGCGCTGATTGCGCTGCAAGGGCTGGTGGTGCGGGGCGGCTTTGCCCTGTCGCCCGCCACCCCCGAGGTAGAGGCCTTGGCCGATAGCTATATGCGCATTCGCATCTGGTCAGCCCCGGCAGCGATTGCGCTTTATGGGCTGACGGGGTGGTTGATTGCGCAAGAACGCACCCGGGCCGTGCTGGTGCTGCAGCTATGGATGAACGGGCTGAACGTGGGCTTGGACCTGTGGTTT
>RFQY01000053.1 GCA_009924775.1 Paracoccaceae bacterium
ATGCGGAAAATTCCCCTTCTCGCGCACAATGTCGATAAACGTGCGATAGCGCCCTTCGGCATGAAGACGCTCGATGGCCTGATCCAGCTGCGCAGTGTAATCCACTGGTTACTCCTGTTCATCTTTTGCGTGCCACAGTTTAGGCACATAGGCGCTAAGGGGCAACATATTCGATTTTGTTAGGGTATAATTTCGAAACCCGCTCAGTGGTAGGCTACAAAATGCCGCTGTCTGGGGCTTTGATATATGTCAAATGCAACATTAACCGCCAAACCCCCGCCCCGGGCTTGAGATCGGGGCCAAGCTCGCCTAGATTTAAAGTGGCAAGCACAGGAGCGTTCTATGTTCTCGATCCCCGGAAAACAGGCCGTCACCATCACACCCGCTGCAGCCATGCAGATACGCAAGCTGATGGAGCGCGAGGGCCATGCCGGGCTGCGCATCGGGGTGAAAAAAGGCGGTTGCGCGGGCATGGAATACACCATGGACTATGCCGCCGATATTGACCCCAATGACGAAGTGGTCGAGCTGGATGGCGCGCGGGTGATGATCGCGCCGATGGCGCAGATGTTCCTTTTTGGCACCGAAATCGATTACCACACATCGCTGCTTGAATCCGGGTTTCGCTTTAACAACCCCAACGTGGCCGAGGCCTGCGGCTGCGGAGAATCGATTAAATTCAAAGATATCGACGCGCTTAGCGCCGACGCAAAGCTGTAGCACAGCCAATCACACCCAATCAAAGGGGCTGCCGCGACAGGCCGCGCAGCGCGTCTTGACCTTGGCGCCCAGATGCCAATGATGCGCCCCCATATTACAGGAATGGTCATTGGGGGCAGGTATGCGGCGGAAATTGGCGGCGGGGAACTGGAAAATGAACGGGCTGCTGGCCGATTTGGCGCAGCTGGACCAGCTGGCCAAGGCACCGCTGCCCGCCCATGTTGATACGCTGATCTGCCCCCCTGCCACGCTGATACACCCTGCCCTTGCCCATGCCAAAGGCAGCGCCTTGGCCATCGGCGCGCAAGATTGCCATGCACAAGGCGGCGGGGCATTCACCGGCGATATTGCGGCGGTGCAGCTGCGCGATCTGGGCGCCAGCGCGGTGATCGTGGGCCATTCCGAACGGCGCGAGGGACATGGCGAAACCGATGCACTGGTCGCCGCCAAAGCCCAAGCCGCACAGGCGGCTGGGCTGTGCGCCATCGTCTGTTTGGGCGAAACCTTGGGCCAGCGACAGGCGGGTGACACGCTTGCGGTGATTGGCGCGCAATTCGCAGGCTCGGTTCCGGCCACGCTGGACCCGGCGCTGTTGGTCTTGGCCTACGAGCCGGTTTGGGCCATTGGCAGCGGGCTGATCCCGACGCTGGCCCAAATTGCCGAGGTGCACAGCAGCTTGCGCGCAGCGCTTGCGGCGCGATTTGGCGCCGCGCCCGCCGCCACGGTGCGGCTGCTTTATGGCGGCTCGGTCAAGCCCGATAACGCGGCCGAGGTGTTTGGCGTGGCCGATGTGGATGGCGCCTTGGTCGGGGGCGCCAGCCTGAACGCCCAAGATTTCAGCGCCATCGTGCAGGCCTTGGCGGCCGCCTGACATGGCACCGCCCCCCAGCCTGCGCCAGATGGTTTCGGTCTTTGGGCGCATTGGCGTGCTGTCTTTTGGGGGGCCTGCTGCGCAAATTTCGTTGATGCACAGGGAATTGGTGCAAAACCGCCCCTGGCTGGACGAGGCACAATTTTTGCGGGCGCTGTCGTTTTGCATGCTGTTACCGGGCCCCGAGGCGATGCAGCTGGCCACCTATGCAGGCTGGCGGTTGCGCGGCGTTACGGGGGGCGTTTTAGCGGGGCTTCTGTTTGTTATGCCGGGCGCCGTGCTGGTGGCGGCGCTGGCAGCACTTTACATTGGCTTTGGCGCACAACCCGCTGTTCAAGCGGCTTTTTTAGGGATAAAGGCCGCCGTTTTGGTGGTGGTGCTGAACGCGCTGCTGGCCCTGTCGCGGCGCAGCCTAAAGGGGCGGGCACATTGGCTGTTGGCGGCAGGCGCCTTTTTGGCGCTGTTCGTGCTGGCACTGCCCTTTCCCTTGGTCATCGCGTTGGCGGGGTTATGGGGGTTTTCGCGCGCCCCTGTGCGCACGCACCAGCCCGCGCCTGCCACGGTGGCGCTAAGGGCCACCTTGGGGCAGGTCGGTTTTTGGGGCGCGCTTTGGGTGGCGCCGCTGGCGGTTTTGTGGCTGCTCGAGGCCCAGTTCTTGCTGGATCTGTCGCTGTTTTTCGCGCAATTGGCAGTGGTCACGTTTGGCGGCGCCTATGCGGTTTTGGCCTATATGACCCAAACAATCGTCAGCGATTTTGGCTGGGTCGACACCCGCCAGATGATCGATGCATTGGGCTTGGCTGAAACCACCCCCGGCCCGCTTATTTTGGTCACGCAGTTTGTGGGTATTTTGGCCGGTCACGGCCATGCCGGCTGGCCTATGGCGGCGCTGGCCGGGGCCTTGACCCTATGGATGACCTTTGTGCCCTGCTTTTTGTGGATCTTCGCAGGCGCGCCCTATATCGAGCGGCTTTCCGCCCTGCCCCGACTGTCCGCTGCGCTGCAGGCGATTACCGCTGCGGTTGTGGGGGTGATTCTGTCTTTGTCGCTGTGGTTTGGCCTGCATGTGCTTTTCGCACAGGTCACCCCCACACGGTTTGGGCCTGTGCCAGAGTGGGCCAGCCTTGATCTGAACGCGGCAGCACTGGCCGCGCTTGCGGCTATAATGCTGCAGGTTTTGCGCCTGCCGCTGCCTGTGGCGCTGGCTGGGGCGGCGCTGACGGGCGTGGCGCTGCAGGCCTTTGGGCCCGGGCTGATTTAGGCCCTCTGCCCCCTTTTGTTTTGCCGCAAATCCCCTATGCTTGGGTCAGGCAAAAGGAAAGAACCATGTCTCGGAAGATAGATTACGGCCGGCTCATGCACCGCGCCATGCGCAGCCTGATCCAAGAAGTATTGGCAGATGTGCGCGATAACGGCCTGCCCGGGGCACATCATTTCTTTATCACCTTCGACACCACCGAAGACGGCGTTGAAATGGCCGATTGGCTGCACGACCGTTACCCCGCCGAAATGACCGTTGTTTTGCAGCATTGGTTTGACCACCTTGAAGTGCGCGAGGATGGTTTTGCCATCACGCTCAACTTTGGCGACAGCCCCGAACGGCTGAATATTCCCTTCGACGCCATCCGCACCTTTGTGGACCCGTCGGTGGAATTTGGCCTGCGCTTTGAAAGCCAAAGCGAAGATGACTTGGACGAGGACGACGAGGAAGAGGCCGGTTTCATGGAAAACGCCGAACCCACAGATGCCCCCCAGCAAGATGCCCAAGTGGTCAGCTTGGATAGTTTTCGCAAATAGGCGCCCCAATGGCCCGGGCCGACCGCGCGCTTTGCGCCCCTAGGCCCCCAGATGTGACCCAATGGCAGAGATTTTGAACCTCAATCAGGCCCGCAAGGCGAAAACGCGGGAAAAGGCGCGCCAAACGGCCGATGAAAATGCGGTGAAATTTGGCCGCACCAAAGCGCAAAAACAGCGCGAGGCGGCGCAGGCCAAAAAGGCCCAATCCCAACTGGATGGGCACAAGCGCGGCGAATGAGCGGGCGCCCCATCAAACATTCGCTTACCCTGCAGGGTCACCGCACCAGCGTGACGCTAGAGCCTGAATTCTGGCAGGCCTTCCGCACCATCGCCGAGGAAAAGGGCATTGCCCTAAACGCCCTTGCCGCCGAGGTAGATGCAGGGCGCGCGCCCGAAACCGGGCTGGCATCGGCCATACGCGTTTACGTGCTGCGCCATTACCGGGCGCAGGCAAGGCCCGCGCAGATTTAGCCCGCGGCCGTTTCCCTGATCCGCGCAATCATGGCGCGCACCCCGTTCGAACGCTGGCTGGAAAGATGCTCGTTCAGCCCCAAACGCCCCAGTTCGGCATGGGCATCCACCGCGCCCACCTGCGCCACTGGCACCCCGTTATAAAGCGCGCGCAAAACCGCAATCAGCCCACGCACGATCATAGCGTCGCTATCACCGTCAAAATGGAACAGGCCAGAATTCGGGCGGATATGCAGCCAAACTTGGCTGGCGCAGCCATCCACTTTGGTGGCGGGCACTTTCAGCGCCGCGTCCAGCGGCGCCATGGCGCGGCCCAGCTCGATCACATGGGCATAGCGTTCTTCCCACTCTTCCAAGAACTCGAAATCTTCGACAATTGCTTCGAATGCTTCGGTGGCCATGCGTTTTCCCTATGTCTGCCAAAATTTAGCGGCGCTGGTGCCACAGGTAAGCCGGGCATGGCCCAAGGTCCAGCCTTGATGTGTCTTTTCATCTGCCAAGCAATGCTGTAGCCCTGTGCCACGGCCCAAAGATTGGCAAAGGATGGAACCCGTTATGCGCAAACCATTTGTTTCCTTGATGGCTGCGGCCCTGTTTCTGGCCAGCTGTGGCGCCGTGCAAGACAGCCGTATCAACCCAGTCAATTGGTTTGGAAAAAGCCGCGAGGTGGCCAAGGCCCCAAGCGACGAAGAGGTGAACCCGCTGCTGCCCAAGGGCAACAATATGCTGTCTTTGCGCAAGAAAGAACAGCCATACGCCGGCGTAGACGTGGCCCGCATTACCGATGTTACGCTAGACCCGGTGGCCAATGGCGGCGTGTTGCGCGTGCAGGGCTTGGCCCGGATAGATGCCTATAACCTGCGCCTTGTGCCACGCGACAGCGCCCGCAGCGACACGTTGGTATTTGCCCTTCAGGCCGAATTTGGCCCCGACCGCGCGACAAGTTCACGCGCAACCCGCACCGTGATTGCAGCCCGCCATGTTACCGCCGATGCGCTGGAAGGCATCCGCCGCATTCGCGTGGAAGGTGTTGAAAACGCCCGCGATATTCGCAAATAGGCGCCTTTTCTGGCCTAGCTTCTAGCTAAGCTCGACAATCCGCACGGCTTTGCCTTTGGCCGCCAGTGCAATTTCACCCGCGCATAGGCGTTCGGCGTCATGGCCAAACACCTCGTGGCGCCAGCCCATCATCGCGGGCACATCACGCCGCCCTGCGGCCAGCGCATCCAGATCTGCCGATGACGCAATCAGCTTTGCCGCGACGCCCGATTTTTCGGTTTTGGCCTTCAACAACACCCGCAGCAAATCTGCCAAAGCGGGATTGACCTGCAGTTTGTCGTCTTCCTTGGCGCCTTCTGGCATGGCCTCGCGCGGGCATTCGATACCGGCCTTGATCGCGGCCAAAATACCATCGGCGATCTCGCCTTTACGGGCCTCGCGCAGCAAAAGCCGCGATTTATTCAGATCGGCCACGCTCTGCGGCTTGGTCGAGGCCAGCTCAACCAGCGCATCGTCTTTGAACACGCGCGAGCGGGGGATGTTACGCTCTTGGGCATAGGCCTCGCGGAAGCGGGCCAATTCGCGCACGATGGCCAAAAACTTGGCCGATTGGGTGCGCGTTTTTACCCGCTGCCAGGCGTCCTCGGGGCGGCTGATATAGGTTTCAGGGTTGGTCAGAATGCGCAATTCCTCGGCCACCCATTTGGCGCGGCCTTGCTTTTGCAACTGCGCGGCCAAGTATTCGTAGATTTTGCGCAAATGCGTGACATCGGCCAAAGCATATGATTTCTGCGCATCCGACAGCGGGCGGCGCGACCAATCGGTAAAGCGGCTGGATTTATCCACCCCCTCTTTGGCAATCTTGCGCACCAAGGTTTCATAGCCCACCTGCTCGCCGAAACCGCAGACCATGGCCGCCACTTGGGTGTCAAACAGCGGCTCGGGGAAAACCTTGGCATCGACGTAGAAGATTTCCAGATCTTGGCGTGCGGCGTGAAACACTTTCACAACATCGGGGTTGCGAAACAGCGCATAAAGCGGCTCTAGCGACATATCGCTGCCAAGGATCGGATCGACCAAAACCGCGCTATCTGCCGCCTCGCCCGGCACGGCAAGCTGGATCAGGCAAAGTTTCGAATAATAGGTCCGCTCGCGCAGAAATTCGGTATCGACCGTCACATAAGGGTGCCCGGCGGCCATGGTGCAGAACGCGGCCAAGTCTTGGGTTGTTGTTATTGTCTTCATCTGCGGCATTCTTTTCTAGGCAAGGCCCATGCGGCCCGTGGCACAAAGGATGGGGCGATATACGCCAAATGCGGACAAAAGAAAAGCCAGCCTAAGCCGGATCATCCGCTGCCTGCTGTTGCAAAGCGATCGCCGCAGGCAACTGGCCCATGGCCAAGGCCCGCAGCGCACGCGGATAAAGGCGGTGCTCTTCTATCAAAACCCGCGCGGCCAGCGTTTCGGCGGTGTCGTTCGGCAAAATCGCAACGCGGGCCTGCTCCACAATCGGGCCGCCGTCCAGCTCGAGGGTGACCAGATGCACGCTGCAGCCAGCCTCGGCATCGCCCGCATCCAGCGCGCGTTGATGGGTGTGTAACCCCTTGTATTTGGGCAGCAAGGAGGGGTGGATATTCAGCATTCGCCCCTGCCATTTGCGCACAAACCCTTCGGTAAGTATGCGCATGAACCCGGCCAAGCAAATGATGTCTGGCGCGGCCTGCACCAGCCGCGCGTGCAGCGCTGCCTCGAATGCGGCGCGGTCGCGGCCAAAGGGGCGGTGATCCAGCACAGCCGTCTCTACCCCCCGCGCGGCAGCCTTGGCCAACCCGCCGGCCTGTGGCTCGTTCGACAGCACCAACACCGGGCGCGCCGGGTGGCTGGCATCCATACTATCCAAGAGCGACACCATATTGCTGCCGCCGCCCGAAATCAGGATCGCCACGCGCTGCTGCATAGGCCTAAAGCGCGCCTTGATAAGTCACGCCCTGCCCCGGCGCCACATGGCCCAGGCGCCGCACGTCTTCGCCCGCCTCGGCCAAGATCGCGGCCAGCGCATCGGCGCGCTCGGGGGCGACCACCAAGATCATGCCAATGCCGCAGTTAAAGGTTTTCAGCATCTCATCGGCATCCATATTGCCGGTGGCACCCAGCCATTGAAACACCGGCGGCAAGGCCCAGCTGTTAAGATCGATCGTGGCGCCCAGCCCCTGGGGCAAAACCCGCGGCAGGTTTTCGGTTAGGCCACCGCCCGTGATATGGGCCAGCCCATGCACACCGCCCGCGCGCACCGCCGCCAAGGCCTGTTTGACATATAGGCGCGTGGGCGCCAGCAGCGCCGCCCCCAAGGTCTGGCTGTCATCCCAAGGGCAAGGTGCATCCCAGCCAAGGCCCGAAATCTCGACCAATTTGCGCACAAGGCTGTAGCCGTTTGAATGCACCCCAGACGAGGCCAACCCCAGCAACACATCCCCCGCCGCCACATCGGCCGGTAAATCCTGCCCGCGTTCCATGGCCCCCACCGCAAAACCCGCCAAATCGAAATCACCCGCATGATACATGCCCGGCATTTCTGCGGTTTCGCCCCCGATCAGCGCACAGCAAGATTGCGCACAGCCCTTGGCGATGCCTTCGATAATGGCTGTGGCATCTTCCAGCACCAGCTTGCCGGTGGCGAAATAATCAAGAAAGAACAGCGGCTCGGCCCCTTGGCAAACCAGATCATTCACGCACATCGCCACCAGATCGATACCGATGGTTTGAAAATTGCCCGTGTCGATGGCGATGCGCAGCTTGGTGCCCACACCATCGGTGGCGGCCACCAAAATAGGGTCGGCAAAGCCCGCATCTTTCAGATCAAACAGCGCCCCAAAACCACCCAAACCTGCCATCACACCACTGCGCGCGGTGCGTTTTGCGGCGGGTTTGATCCGCTCGACCAGCGCGTTGCCCGCGTCAATATCAACACCCGCTTGGGCGTAGGTGATGCCGTTTTTGCCATTCGTCATGATGGGCCCCTATTCTGCTTGCGCGCGGCCTATAGGATGGGCGCAGAATTTGCAATCGGCAAGCGTTGAGAACCACGCCAAGCGCAACAGATGCGTTCCAAGGCTTGACCTTGGCGCGCGTGTCTGGCACCCCTTGGCGCAAGTTGGGGCCTGTAGCTCAACGGTTAGAGCAGGGCGCTCATAACGCCTTGGTTGGGGGTTCGAATCCCTCCGGGCCTACCATTTCCCCACGCGACCATTTCCCCCAAGCTCGCGCACCCAGCAGCCCCTGCCAACATGGCCAAGGGTTGCCCTGCAGTGTGGATATAAAAGTTGTGGATATAAAAAACGGCCCCCCGTCACCGTCGGGGGGCCGTTTTATTTGCTGTTGTGTTATTGCTGCTTTGGTGCAGGGCCGCCATGGCCGCCCTGCCCCCTTGGCGCGTTAGGCTGCCAGATCGAAACGGTCGTTATTCATGACCTTTACCCAAGCGGCCACGAAATCATGCACGAATTTCTCGGCATTGTCGTCTTGGGCGTAGACCTCGGCATAAGCGCGCAGGATCGAGTTTGAGCCAAACACCAGATCCACCCGCGAGGCAGTGAATTTCACCGCATCAGTTGCACGATCGCGGATCTCGTAGCTGTCTTTGCCAACCGGCACCCAGCGATAGGACATATCGGTGAGGTTGACGAAGAAATCCGTGCTCAGCGTGCCGGGACGGTCGGTGAAGACGCCATGTTTGGTGCCGCCATAGTTGGTGTCCAGCACCCGCATGCCGCCCAAAAGCGCGGTCATTTCTACCGCGGTCAGCCCCAGCAATTGGGCCCGATCCAGCAGCATTTCTTCGGCGCTGACGATGTAGTCTTTCATCTGCCAGTTGCGGAAGCCATCGGCCACCGGTTCCAGCACGTCGAAAGAGGCGGCGTCGGTCATGTCTTGGGTGGCATCGCCACGGCCCGGCACGAAGGGCACGCTGATGTCAAACCCAGCCGCGCGGGCGGCCTGTTCCACGCCAACATTGCCCGCCAGAACGATCACATCGGCCAAGCTGGCACCGGATTGCGCGGCAATCGGTTCCAATGCGGCCAGCACTTTTTGCAGGCGCGCGGGCTCGTTGCCTTCCCAATCTTTTTGCGGGGCCAGACGGATGCGTGCACCATTGGCACCACCGCGCAGGTCCGAGCCGCGGAAAGTGCGGGCGCTGTCCCAAGCGGTGGCGATCATCTCGGCACCCGACAAACCGCAGGCGGCGATTTTGGCTTTTACCGCCTCTACATCGTAGCCGGCGTTACCCGCGGGCACCAGATCTTGCCAGATCAGGTCTTCGACGGGGGCATCGGGGCCGATATAGCGCAGGCGCGGGCCCATGTCGCGGTGGGTCAGCTTAAACCATGCCCGCGCAAAGCAATCGTCGAAATAGGCCGGGTCGGCCATGAATTTTTCGCAAATTGCGCGGTAAGCGGGATCCATTTTCATGGCCATGTCGGCATCGGTCATGATGGGCATGGTGCGCTTGCTGGGGTCCGAGGCATCGACGGGCATATCTTCTTCTTTGATATCCACCGGCTGCCACTGCCATGCCCCTGCGGGCGATTTTTGCAAAGCCCAGTCATAGCCAAAGAGCAGTTTGAAATAGCCCATGTCCCATTTCGTGGGCTCGGTCGTCCAGGCGCCTTCCAAACCCGAAGTCACGGCATTGGCAGCCTTGCCGCCCATGTTGGGGTTCATCCAGCCCAGACCTTGGTTTTCGATCTCGGCCCCCTCGGGTTCGGCACCCAAAGCACCGGCATCGCCATTGCCGTGGGCCTTGCCAACCGTGTGGCCGCCGCAGGTCAGCGCTGCGGTTTCCTCGTCGTTCATCGCCATGCGCGCAAAGGTTTCGCGCACCTGCTTGGCGGTTTCCAGCGGGTCGGGTTTGCCGTTCACGCCCTCGGGGTTCACATAGATCAGACCCATCTGCACAGCCGCCAGCGGGTTTTCCATTGTGTCGGGCTTGGTCACATCTTCATAGCGCGTGTCCGACGGGGCCAGCCACTCGCGTTCGGCGCCCCAATAGGTGTCTTTTTCGGGGTGCCAGATATCTTCGCGGCCAAAGGAGAAGCCATAGGTTTTCAGGCCCATGTTTTCATAGGCCACGGTGCCGGCCAGCAAAATCAGGTCAGCCCACGAGATTTTGTTGCCGTATTTCTTTTTCAACGGCCACAGCAGGCGGCGCGCCTTGTCAAGGTTGCCGTTATCGGGCCAGCTGTTCAGGGGCGCAAAGCGGATGTTGCCGGTGCCACCGCCACCACGGCCATCGGTCAGGCGATAAGACCCGGCCGAGTGCCACGCCAAACGGATCATCAGACCGCCGTAATGGCCATAATCTGCGGGCCACCAATCTTGCGATTGGGTCAAAAGCGCGTGCATATCGGCTTTCAGCGCGTCAAAATCCAGCTCTTTCACCGCATCGCGATAGTTGAAACCGGCCAGCGGGTTGGTTTTGCTGTCGTGCTGATGCAGGATGTCAAGGTTCAGCGCCTTGGGCCACCAATCCATGTTGGTTGCGCCAGTGGTGCTGTTTGCCCCATGCATCACCGGGCACTTGCCGCCGTCCTCGATAGTATTGCCGTCCATGTCGCTCTCCTGAAGGCTGTTGATAGGGGATAGGTGGGGCATATTTGGGCCAAAGCAACCCGCCGCCCCCGAGATTTCTAGAATCGTTCTAGCAAATCGCAGCAATTAGGATAAGTATTATTAACTGATACAGATGATAAGGGTTTCTTATGGCAAACCTGACATTGCGCCAATTGCGCTATTTCGATGCCTTGGCACAGCAGCGCCATTTCGGCCATGCCGCCGATATCTGCGCCATTTCGCAACCCGCGCTTTCGATGCAGATCAAAGAGCTAGAGCAAGCACTGGGAACGCAGCTGTTCGAACGCGGGGGGCGCCAGCTGCGCCTGACGGCTGTGGGCGAAGAATTTGCCCCGCGCGTGCGCGATATTTTGCGCGCGGTGGATGAACTAAGCGATCTGGCGCGCGCGGCCGCGCAGGGGCTATCGGGGCGGTTGCGTTTGGGGGTTATTCCCACGGTTGCCCCCTATTTGCTGCCCCGTATCGTTGGGCAGTTGGGGCAAAGCTACCCGGCGCTGGATTTGCACATTCGCGAAACCATTACCCCGAAACTGCTGCAAGAATTGGCCGATGGGCAGCTTGATTGTGCCATAGTCGCGCTGCCAGTGTCAGAAGACAGCCTGCACGAAACCCATCTATTCACCGAAGAATTCGTGCTGGTGCGCCCCTTGGCCGAGGGGCATTTGCCCGTGCCCGCGCCAGAAAAGCTGCGTCAGATGCGGCTGTTATTGCTAGAGGAGGGCCATTGTTTTCGCGATCAAGCGCTGTCGTTTTGCGCCATGACGGGCAATGGGCCGCGCGAATTGCTGGATGGCAGCGCGTTGTCAACACTGGTGCAAATGGTGGGCGCAGGCATTGGCGTGACGCTTATTCCGGAAATGGCGGTGGCGGTGGAAACCCGCTCGGCGCAGGTGGCGGTGTCGCGGTTTCCTGCCCCCCAGCCCCAACGCAGCATCGGCATGGTTTGGCGCAAATCCAGCCCCTTGGCCCAGCAATTGGAACAAGTGGCCGAAGCGGTGCGCCACGTTGCCCCCCAGCCAGCCCGCCAGAACGCGCCCCAAAAGGCCCCTTAGCGCGCGATCACGATATCGGCTTGCAACCCGCCCAACCGGGCGCTTTCAGACAGGCGCAAAACCCCGCCATGTGCGCGCGCAATATCGGCCGCAATCGCCAGCCCCAACCCCACGCTGGCCCCGGCGTTTTGGTTGCGCGCCGTATCCAGCCGCGTGAAAGGGCGCAGCGCATCGCCGCGCAGATCAGGCGGAATGCCCGGCCCATCATCTTCGACCCGCCAGCGCACGGCGCGCTCGGACACCAGCACAGACACATCGGCATGGCGCCCATAGCGCACCGCGTTGCTGATCAGGTTATCCAGCGCCCGCCGTATGGCCATGGGCCGCACCTGCACCTGCCCCTGCCCTTCGACCAGCACCAACTGCACCGCCTGCCCCTTGCGGCGGCAATCTTCGACCAAGCTTTCGGTCAGGCTGATTGGGTCGCATAGCTCGGGCTCGCCCTCGCTGGCGCCTTTGGCAAAAGACAAGAATGCATCCAGCATTTGCTGCATCTCGGCCACGTCACGTTCCATGTCTTCCCGGTCGGCGTGATCAAGCAGCGACAGCCCCAATTTCAGCCGCGTCAGCGGTGTGCGCAAGTCATGGCTAACGCCCGACAGCATCAACGTGCGCTGCTCGATCTGCCGCTCGATACGCGCGCGCATGTCTAAAAACGCGTTGCCAGCGGCGCGCACCTCGGTGGCACCCGAGGGCCGATAGGGCACCATACGCCCGCGCCCGAATGCCTCGGCGGCATTGGCCAAGCGTTTGATCGGGCGCAATTGGTTGCGCAGGTAGATAAAGGCAATCACCGTCATCAACACCCCAAACACCACCATATGCACTAGCAATTGATGCGGGTTCGAGGCCGACAAACGCCGCCTGTCGACCACCATCAGCAACGGCCCATCTGCCGCCTGTAAAAAGAGCTGGGCTTGGCGCAAATCGGGCAATATCACCGCGCGGATCTGCGGGATTTGGGCGCGCAATTCGCGCTGCACGATGCTGGCGGTCAAATCATACCACAGCGCGCTGTCGCGTTCTGGCCAGCCCGGCACCGGCATCAGGGCAATATCCAAGGGGCCCGCCACGCCCAAACGCTGCTGTGCGCTTGGTGTTTCCAAAACCAACCGCACCTCGCGCGCGAAAGCGCTGGCCATTTGCTCGGTCACACCATCAAAATGGCGTTTGATAAACACCACAGATACCACCAATTGCAGCGTGACAACCGGCAGCACCAAAATCAAAGCAGCACGCCCATACAGGCTGCGCGGCATATAGGGTTTGAGCCAAGCAAAAGACATGGGCTAAACCTATGCCGAACGCCAAGAAAGAGGAAGCGCAATGAACCTGCCCGAAGATTTCGACCCGCCCGCAGGCCAGGCCCAAACCCTGGTCCCCGGATTGCAGCGTATTTTGGCGCCAAACCCCTCGGCGATGACGTGGCGGGGCACCAATACCTATCTACTGGGCACGCGCCAGTTGGCGGTGATCGACCCGGGCCCAAGCGACCCGGCGCATCTGCGGGCGATTCTGGGCAGCCTGACTGCGGGCCAAAGCATCAGCCATATTTTCGTGACCCACGCGCATCTGGATCACGCGCCCTTGGCGGCAGATCTGGCCCGCGAAACGGGCGCGCCCATTTTGGCCTATGGAGATGCATTGGCCGGGCGCAGCGCTGTGATGCAAGGTTTGGCCGAAAGCGGGCTGGCGGGCGGCGGAGAGGGGGTAGACCACAGCTTTCGCTGCGATATTGCCCTGGCCGATGGCGACACCGTGCAAGGCGATGGCTGGCAGATAACCGCGCATTGGACACCGGGGCATTTTGGCAACCACATGGCGTTTGAATGGGATAAGGCTGTCTTTTCCGGCGATTTGGTCATGGGTTGGGCCAGCTCGCTTGTCTCGCCGCCCGATGGGGATTTGACCCAGTTCATGGCCTCTTGCGCCAAATTGCGCGCGCTTGACCCCAAGATTTTGCACCCTGGCCATGGCGCACCAGTCACACGCCCCACCCAGCGGATCGACTGGCTGATTACCCATCGCCAATCCCGTGAAGCGGCGATATTGGCCGCGCTGGCCCAAGGCCCCGCCACAGCCGAGGCCCTCGCCCGCAGCATATATACCGAAACCCCCCCTGCCCTGCTGCCAGCTGCGGCCCGAAATGTTTTCGCTCATCTTGTAGATCTGACCGGAAAAAACCTCGTCAAACCACAAGGCAGCTTGGCCTATACCGCTGTTTTCAAAACAGTTTCCTAAGACCCCCAGAAAAATTCAAAAAAATGACAAAAGCCACTGGACGAGCAAAACCCGTTTCGCTAAACACCCCCTCAAAGTGTTCCGGCGTAGCTCAGCGGTAGAGCAGTTGACTGTTAATCAATTGGTCGTAGGTTCGATCCCTACCGCCGGAGCCAAAAATCCCTAAATAGCCCTTTGTTTTCAACGATTGTTGAGTTCAAAGGCTATTTGCGGTACACAAATGCAGTACACAGGCGGTACACAGAGGGCCATCCGTTGACTGCGAAACTATCCTATCTGAAACGGTCTGTGTCGGGTTACTACTCCTACCGGCGACGTATCCCAGACAAGCTGCGCAAACTTTTGGGCAGGTCAGAATGGAAAGCATCGTTCAACACCAAAGACACGAACACAGCGCATCGCATGTGGGTCCGAGAAAACCAACTCTTTTAAGATGCCTGTCGAACAGCAATGGCGCTTGCAGACAACTCGACGTTACTTCCTGCCGACGTATTAGCCTTGGCAAAATCAGCCTCAATCAAGCACAAATTCCATCCCGATCTGAAACCTGCGCCTCCAACCACTCGTGACCCAGTGTTATGGGACATCTATGAAAAAGAGCTTGGTGATTGGGAAGACCACAAGCAGGCGATGTTCGATGCAATAATCGATCACTGGGATGAGGAAACTCTTGATAAGGAACAGCTTGAAAAAGACTACAATTCTGGCCGTTGGGGACAGCTGGGATATAAAACACCTCGCAGGCCTTCAGCGAACGCCACTCTCTACGGGGCACAACTTCAAATTCTAGAAGGTGAAATCAACCCCACAATAGAGCCAACACTTGGAGATGCTAAAGCCACGTACCTGAAAATCCAGGCGCAAACCAAACCACGCACTGAGCGAAAAGAGCGCAAGTTTGTCAACGACGTGGAGCGGGTTTGCAACGTAATCGAAGCTGGCTTCAATGGTCCGCAGACACTGCTTACTAATTTGACACGTGCTAGAGTTCGGGAAGTTGTGTGGCAAGCATGGCCAACTGCCGCAACTCGCAATCGCTACATCAACCAGCTAAACTCAATTTTGAATACTTGGAACCAAGAGAATGAAAATAAGGTATTCAATCCTTTTTCTGGCCTAACCAACAAAAATCTTGAGCGTAAAACAGCAACAGACAGGCTCCCATTCACTCCAAAACAATGGGAGCAATATAGAGACATCTTGATCGATTACCCCAACCGTGAGGTCGGGTTGATTGGGCTTATAATGTTATACACGGGATGCCGCACTGAAGATGCTTCTGGACTACAGGTGCGGGATGTTAAACTTCGCACTGACATTCCTTATTTGGTTTTTCGGGATAACGGGATACGCACCCTTGCCAAAAATGACCTAGATAGGGCCGTTCCAATCGTCGAAGAATTGTACACCCTTCTCACCTCTTATGATGCACCATTAGGACCGAGTGAGGCATTCTTCCCAAGGTATGGCACTCAAAATGGCGCCACCAACTCCAGCGCCCTGTTGATGAAGATCGTTCGAGAAACAATGGGCATAAAAGATAAGCGTATCGTGGCATACTCCACCCGTCACACAATTCACGATATGTTAGATGCTGCTCATGTTCCTTTAAGGCAGCAACATTATCTCACCGGCCACAAAACACCGGGATCGTCTCAGGTTCACGACGCCTACGGCACGAAAATGCCACCAAAGTTCTTATTGGAAAGCCTTCAAACTGCTGTCCGCATGCAAGACTGGGGTTATTTTGACGAGGAGTAGCAATTCTATCAATGATAAGCTCATAGAAACCGGTAAAGACGGCTACCTTCTATCTGGCCTTACCAACAACAAGTACGGTGACAGGTCTAATGCCATAGGAAAGAGGTTCGGCAGGCTCAAGAACAGCCTTGGGTATGGCCGTGAGCTTGTCTTCCACTCATTCAGAAGAGGGGTAGCGACTCAATTTGAGAGTGCTAAGGTTCCTGAAGTACTAGCAGCTAGGATACTTGGTCACGACTTCCCTACTATGTCGTTTGGCATTTATTCTGGTGGTGCAGATGTTGAGACACTCAGGGAAGCCATAGAGGTTCTTAGCTGGTGACCACCCTATCCAGTATCACCGATAACCATCTGTCTCTTGAGTGTGAGTGCGGTCACGCATCGCTGCTTCCTGTGTCGCAACTGCTAGAGACCTTACCGCCGGATACGACCGTGCATCAGGTGGTGGACAAGGCACGTTGTAGTCGGTATCGGCGGAAGGTTTTTTATCACGATGAGGATAGTGTATGTTGGGGCTAGCCATGTGGCCATGAAGGCTACGAGTTATGAGATTTGCGCTGCAAAGTCATCTGGAAGTGTTATAATGGCCATACATCTCCTGCAATGCGGCATAGCTTCGACTCAAAAAGGAACTTAGGATGAAATATTTTATTTTTTCTTTTATTCTTCTTGCACTACCTCAGTTCGGCTTTGCTGATAATGGTCATGAAATTCTTATGAAGCAAACACCCATGGCCAAATGGGGCTATAAAAAAGATAAGCAGATTGTGAGAGCAGGCACTTTATCAGAAAGATTTGAAGTTCGCCATGGTGATTGTTTTCAGATAAGTAGCGACTGGAATGATTGTGAAATGGACCGAGAAAGAGCAGAACTATCTAGTCACGATACAAAAAGATTTGAGCCGCAATCAAATATCTGGATAGGATGGAGTTTATATATCCCTCGAGATTTCTCAATGGGTTATAAAATGTTGACAATCGCAGGTCAGCTGCATCGAGAGGGAGGGCCAAAAGTTGGAGTAGGAAAATCTCGTAATATGCCTCCATT
>RFQY01000054.1 GCA_009924775.1 Paracoccaceae bacterium
CCGAGGGTGACAAGGTTTTGGTGTTGGATCGCCATGCGCAGGGGGGCGCTGACCGCGTGGCGGCGGCGCGCGTGGTGATGGGCTGGCAGGGGTTTGATTTGGCCGCGATGGATTTGAACTGAGGGCCCACGCATTTGTGCAACTTTGTGGGGTGGGTTTTGTGCAAAGCTGCGCCATTCGCGTGTTCGAGATAAAGGAGTGCCTTGCGTGAAATGGTTTTTGTTGAGTGCAACCCATATGGTGGCTTTGGCCTTTGGCTTTGCTTTGGGGGTTTATCTATTGCCCATTTTGACGGCGCCCGCCGCGCCTGATGGGGCGGAATTGTCGGCCAAGGCGCAGGGGGCGGCTTTTTCTGGCACATTCACCCGGGATTTGCGCGACAGCGATTTTCTGCATTGGGGGGAAGGTGAAGTTTCGGTGGGTGAGCACCTGATTGTGCATCAGGGAAAGTTGGCCCTCGGGCCAGATTACAAACTGTATCTTGTGCCTGAATTCGTGGAAAAAGAGGCACGGTTTGAACAGATCAAGGCGGCGTCGCTGCGTGTTGGCGACGTCAAAACATTCAACGGCTTTGTGCTTGAGGTGCCGCAGGGCACCGACCTGACCGCCTATACGACGGTTTTGATTTGGTGCGAGGCTTTTGGCGAATTCATCACGGCAGCAAGGTATCGCTAAATGACAGAAAAGAAGACGGCCGCCATTTTGGGTGGTGGGGTAATCGGCGGCGGCTGGGCCGCGCGGTTTTTGTTGAATGGCTGGGATGTGCGGGTGTTTGACCCCGATCCAGAGGCGCCGCGCAAGATTGGCGAGGTGTTGGCCAATGCCCGCAGGGCGCTGCCTGGTTTGGGAAATGTGGCCCTGCCCGCCGAAGGGCAGCTGAGCTTTCACACCGAGATGGCCCAAGCGGTGGCGGGCGCGCACTGGGTGCAAGAAAGCGTGCCAGAGCGGTTGGATATCAAGCACCGCGTATACAGCGGCTTGGTTGGGCATGTGGGGGCGGATGTGGTGATTGGCTCGTCCACCAGCGGGTTTAAACCCAGCGAATTGCAACAGGGGCAGGCGCTGGCGGGGCAAATCGTGGTGACGCATCCGTTTAACCCGGTTTATCTGTTGCCGGTGGTCGAATTGGTGGGCACACCGGCCAATAGCGATGCCACGATCGCGCAGGCGCGCGAGGTTTTGCAGGGCTTGGGCATGTTCCCGCTGCATCTGCGCAAAGAGATCGACGCCCATGTCGCCGACCGCTTGCTAGAGGCGGTTTGGCGCGAGGCGCTTTGGTTGGTCAAAGACGGCATTGCCACGACCGAGGAAATCGACAACGCCATTCGCTATGGGTTTGGCCTGCGCTGGGCGCAGATGGGGCTGTTTGAAACCTATCGCATTGCCGGGGGCGAGGCGGGGATGAAGCATTTCATGGCGCAATTTGGCCCCTGTCTGACATGGCCTTGGACCAAGCTTATGGATGTGCCAGAATTTACGGATGAGTTGGTAGAGCTGATCGCGGGCCAATCCGATGCGCAATCGGGGCATTTGTCGATCCGCCAGCTAGAGCAGATCCGCGATTCAAATTTGGTTGGGATGATGCGCTTGCTGGCGGCCAATAACTGGGGTGCTGGGGCCTTGCAAAACGCCCATGACAGCGCGCGCGAGGCCGATGCGGGGCTGTGCAGCCATATCGACCAGCTGGCAGATCTGGCCAAGCCCGTGCTGACATTGAACCGCGTGGTGCCCTTGGATTGGCTGGATTACAACGGGCATATGACCGAAAGCCGCTATTTGGAAACCTTCACCAAGGCCACAGATCGGCTGATGGCGATGGTGGGCTGCGATGAAGACTATATCGCCAAGGGCGGCAGCTATTTCACGGCGGAAACCCATATTCGCCACCTAGACGAGGCCAAGGCGGGCACCCCGATTACGGTGCACACGCAGGTTTTGGCGGGTGAGGGCAAGAAAATGCACCTGTGGCACGAATTGCGCGCGGGCGAGCGGCTGTTGGCGACGGGCGAGCAGATGTTGGTGCATGTCGATCTGGCCAGCCGCAGCGCCAGCGCGCCGGCGGGCCACGTGGCGCAGGCGCTGGGGCGCTTGGCTGGCGCCCATGCCGCGTTGCCACAGCCGCAGGGCTTAGGCCGCGCCATCGGCGACCCGCGTTAAGCGGGCGGGCCGCCCCTGTGCACCAAGGCGCGCAGGGCGGCCAATTTATCGGGAAAAGCGCGCGCGCCGATATCGGCGGCGCGCACCAAATTATCGAAATGCTCGGTAAAGGCGGTCACGCGCTGGCTGTCGCGGAAAACCAGATAATTGTGGCCGACATAGACTGCGGCCATCAGCGGGCCAAAAATGGTCAGCGGGGCCGAATACACCCTGCGTGCATCGAAAAGATAAAAGCGCAATCTGGGGTAAAACTGCGTGTAAAGCGCCTGCAGCCTGTCCAGCTGCTGGTGGCGCAGGCTGCGGGGCAAGCCGCTGTAGTAGCCACTGGCGCTGGCAAAGCTTTCCAATTCGTGCAGGGGGCAGGCGATTTCATAATCTGATCGCGCGGCGCGCATCCAGTTCAGCCGGTCTTGCGAGGCTTGAATGGCTTGTTGTGCGCTGCGCCCCAAATGCGGGGTGTATTCCCATTCCAACATCTCGTTGGTCTTTAGCATATCGGGCAGCGAGGCGGGCACATGGCGAATTTTATATCCTGCGGCCTCTTGGTGCCAGCTAAAGATCTGCTCATCTACCAGCGCCCGGGCCGCCGGGGTCAGCACCATGGAATTGGCCAGCAGGCTGGCGGCATTTTCGGGCCGGTCCGACAGCGATAACAGCCAATCTGACGAAACATCCAGCGCGCTGGCGCAGGCGCCCACAACTTGCGCATTGGGCAGCCGTGCGCCGGTGTCTTTGAGCAGTTGGGAAATGGTCGATCGGTCGACCCCAATGGCGCGGGCCAGCGCGCTTTGGCTGATGGCTTTGGCCTGTATCGCCTGGGCCAGACGGGTGCGAAACTGCGCTGCGCGCATACGTTTGTCGATTTTTTCTATCATGTGGTGATAAATATCACAGTTGTAGAAAGTTGTTAACTACATACCAAATGCCGCTGCGAAAATTTGGGCCCTAATCTGGCGTGCAAGATCGCACAGGGGACAAGATGCAGCAGGGGCAAGTGCCAAGGCAGGTGCGCAGGGTAAAAGGCGCCGAAAGGGGGGCTGTGGAATGGCCCAGCTTGGCCCTGCTTGGTGCTTGTTATGGGCTTTGGTGCGCGGGCATTATCTGGCTGCCCAGCCTGTCTTTGGCGGCGGCCATTGTGGCGGTTGCCGTGGCGGGCACGCTGCATTCCTCGCTGAGCCACGAGGCATTGCATGGCCATCCCACCCGCTATCTTTGGGTGAACGAGGCGCTGGTGTTTCCAGCGCTTAGCCTGCTGATCCCCTATCAGCGGTTTCGCGATACCCATCTGGCCCACCACCAAGATGCCCGCCTGACAGACCCCTATGACGACCCCGAAAGCAATTATATGGACCCCGCGGTTTGGCGGGCGTTACCCGCATGGCGCAAGGGCGTGCTGCGGGCCAATAACACGCTGCTGGGGCGCATGCTGCTTGGGCCGATTGTGGGCCAAATCGCGTTTATGCATGGCGATTGGCAGCTGATCTGCGCCCGCACCCCCGGCGTTCTGGCGGCGTGGCTGTGGCATATCCCGGCCTTGGGGGTGGTGCTGGCCTTTTGGGCGGGCTTTGGGCAGATGCCGTTTTGGGCGCTTGCGCTGGGTAGTTACGGGGCGCTGACCCTGTTAAAGATCCGCACGTTTTTGGAACACCGCGCCCATGAAAAGGCCCGCGCCCGCACCGTGATTGTCGAGGACCGCGGGCCATTGGCGCTGCTGTTTTTAAACAACAATCTGCATGTGGTTCATCACGCCCACCCGCAGGTGGCCTGGTATCAGCTGCCCGCGCTTTACCGCAGCCGCAAAGAGGCGTTTTTGCGCCGCAACGAGGGCTATGTCTACCGCTCGTATGGGCAAATTTTCCGGCATTATTTTTTGTGCGGCAAAGACCCGGTGCCACATCCGCTCTGGCCTGAGCGGTGAAATAGGCGCATGTAGGGCGCATGGAGCTTTGGGTTTGGGTTACTTTTTGCGCTGCAGCCTTTCAGACTGGGCGCTTTATGCTGCAAAAACAGCTAAGCGCGGTGGCCTTGTCTGCCGCGGGGGCGACTTTTGCACGCTTTATCTATTCTGCGCCCTTGGTGGCCTTGGGCGTGGTGGCGTGGGCGGCGCTGAAGGGCTGGCATTTGTCTGCGCTTGGGCCGGGGTTTTGGGCCTATGTCTGGGCTGGGGGGCTAGCGCAAATTCTGGCCACGGTCTGTGTGGTGGCGCTGTTTAAGCATCGCAATTTTGCGGTGGGCATCACGTTTAAGAAAACCGAAGTGATCCAAACCGCGCTGGTGGGGTTTGTGCTGTTGGGCGAGGGGGTGTCGCCCCTTGGGTTTGTGGCCATTTTGCTGGGGCTTGCGGGGGTGATGGTGTTGTCTGGCACGCCCGATGCGCCGGGCGGCTGGCTGCGCAACTTGGCAAACCGCGCGGCTGGCTTGGGGGTGCTGTCGGGGGCGCTTTTTGCGGTGTCGGGGGTGACATATCGCGCCGCCTCGCTGCAGGTGCTCAGCGAGCACCCCTTCGAGCGCGCGTTGATCACGCTGGGGGCGGTGTCGGTTTCGCAGATGCTGGCCATGTGGCTGTGGCTGATCTGGCGCGAGCCGGGGCAGGTGAGCCGTGTGATTGGCGCCCATAAAGTGGCCAAATGGGTTGGGCTAAGTTCGATGGCGGGCAGCTTGTGCTGGTTTACCGCTTTCACCTTGCAAAACGCGGCCTATGTCAATGCGGTGGGCCAGATCGAGCTGGTGTTTTCGTTGCTGGCCTCGACGCTGTTTTTCAAAGAACGCCCCAGCGCCCGCGAATACGCAGGCATTGCGCTGCTGTGTGGCAGCGTTTTGGGGCTGATCTTATTGGTTTAGCGTCTTGATTTAACGTGTTGGTTTAAACATCATGTTTAAACATTTGGTTTGAAATGTTTATTTGGTGCGGACCAGTGGCTATTCGCCGTGCTGGCGCCCGCTCAGCGGGCCCTTGCCGCCAAGGCGTAAAAACAGGCTGGCCTCTTCGTTGTTTTTGAAAAACGGCACGCTGCTGGGGGGCGCGTCGCTGGTGGCGCGGGCCGAGATTTCGGCCAAGACCACCTCGGTGATAAAGGGCAGATCGAATTTGCGCACCTCGGGCAGTGGGATCCATTGCAGATGTGAAAGCTCGTCGCAGGCGGCGCCGAAATCATCCAGATCGCTGGCAATTGCCTCGGCATCGACCAGAAAAAACCGCGCATCAAATCGGCGGGGGCGGCCCGGGGGGGTGATGGCACGAAAGACAAATTGCAACGCGTCTGCGGCAGGCACATGGCCCGTGGCGGCAAAGCTTTGCCAATCGGCGGGGGGCGCGGCGTGCCACTGGCCGGGGGTGCCCAAGATCAGGCCGGTTTCTTCCCATAATTCCCGAATGGCGGCCACGGCCAAGGCATTGGTCAAATCGGCCTCGGTGTCTTCGGTCAGGCGTTGCTGGCACAGGGTGGGCAGCGGGCGCGCCAGCGGTATCTGCGCATCGCTTGGGTCAACCGCACCGCCGGGGAACACAAATTTATTGGGCATGAAAACAGCCCCAGCCCCGCGCTGACCCATCAAGACCTGCGGCACGCTGTGGCGATCACGCAGCACAATCACCGTGGCTGCATTGCGTATGGCTGTTTTGTCGATGCTCATTTTTTCCCCCCGTTTATGCGGGGGTCAGCCGGGTTTTCCGAACCCGTGCATCTGACGGGCCCATTGGAACCCGATCATCGCCCCCTTTAATCTGGGCAAAAGGTAAAGCGACAAGGCCACCGTTCCAATAGCGAAAATGGTAAAAAGGATCAGTGGTTCGGGGCGCCATGTTTCAAAGACGATCAAAAGCAGTGGCGCCATGAGGTGGCCAACGAATAAAATCGTCAAATAGGCCGGGCCATCATCGGCACGATGGTGGTGCAATTCCTCGCGGCATACCGGGCAGGATTGGCGCACGCTAAGATAGCCCTTCATGATGGGGCCAGAGCCACAATTTGGGCATTTCTGGCGCCAGCCCTTCCAAACCGCGGGCCATGTTTCGCGCTCTGCCTGCAATACTGTATCTTGTGCCATGCACTTACCCCTGTCGCTCAAGGCGCCACCATGCGCGATCTTGGCGCCGGTTCATAGGGGGATGTGGGCTGCTTGCGGCGCGATGTCGCAAAAGCTGCGCAACTTTTGGGCGCTGTTTGGCTTAGTGGCGAGGCTGGCGTGATCACAGCTGCGTGCGCGCGGCGCCGCCACCCCGACGGAAAGGCAGGGGCTGCACGTATTACCCCTGTCAAATCGGGCAGGTTGGCTACCCGGTTGCCAAACAAAGGAGAGGCAGCAAATGAAATTTCCAGCAATGATTTGTGGCGTTGCAGCACTGGCCGTGGCCAGCAGCATGGCTTGGGCCAGCCCTATGGGTGCAGATCAGCAGGGGCGCGCCAAACAGGCCGACCGCGGGGCGATCTTCAGCCAGCTTGACGCCGATCAGGATGGCCAGGTGACACGCGCCGAAATGATGGCAGCAGCCCAAGCGCGCTTTGCCAAACAAGACAGCGATGGCGATGGCGCGCTGAGCCAAAACGAAATGAAGGCCGCAGCCGAGGGGCGCGCGGGCAAAAAAGCCGAGAAGTGGTTTGAGAAAATGCTCAAGCGCGCCGATGCCGATGGCGATGGCAAGCTAAGCTTTGCGGAACTGTCGCAAAAACGTGGCGACCGGCATTTTGCCCGCATGGACGGCAATGGCGATGGGGCAATCAGCCGTGATGAATTTGCCAACAAGGCGCGCCATCACGGGCAAAAACCGCGCGCAGAGCACAACCGCTAAGCCACATTGGGCGGGGCCGCCACCTGCGGCCCCGATTGCCCAGATCTATGGAACGCGATACGCCTTGGCCAATGCAGATGCCCTTTGACAGCCTGACCGAGCTTTCCGACGACGCGCTTTTGGCCCTGTTTGCCAATGGCGATGCGGGGGCTGCGCGGGCCTTGACCTTGCGTTTCACGCCGCGCGCCTTGGCGCATGCCCAGCGTGTGCTGGGCGATGCCGCCGAGGCCGAGGACGTGGCGCAAGAGGCCATGATGCGGCTGTGGCGGGTGGCGCCAGAATGGCGCTCGGGCGAGGCGCAGGTCAGCACATGGCTTTATCGTGTGGTGGCGAACCTGTGCACCGACCGGCTGCGCAAGCGCCGGACGGTGGATATCGACAGCGTGCCCGAACCGGTTGATCCCCGCCTGTCGGCCGATGCCAGCCTGCAGCAGCAAGAACGCGCAGCCGCGCTGCATGAGGCGTTGCTGCATTTGCCAGACAGGCAGCGCCAAGCGGTGGTGCTGCGCCATATCGAGGGGCTGACAAACCCGCAAATCGCCACGATTTTGGGGGTTGGTGTCGAGGCGGTGGAATCGCTGACTGCGCGGGGGAAACGGGCGCTTGGCCGGCTGTTGCTGGGCCGGCGCGCAGAATTGGGGTTGGATGATGACCAAAGCGAAAAGTGACGACACAGATTTGGGGCTTTATTTTCAGGCGGCCCAGCACCAGCCCCCCATCGCCAACGAGGCGCTTTTGGCGCTGGTCTTAGCCGATGCGCTGGCGGCCCAAGCGGCCCATTGTTTCCCCGCCCCACGGGCCCAACCCGCAGTGCCGCTGTGGCGCCAACTGCTGGCAGCCCTTGGCGGCTGGCAAGGCGTGGGCGGGATGGCCACCGCCGGGCTGGTGGGTGTATGGCTGGGGTTCAGCCCGCCTGCGGGGCTGGATGCCTTGGCGCTGCTTGCGCCGGCGGATGGCTTGGATTTGGGGCAGTTTGCGCCTGCCTATGGATTAGATCTTGTGGCCCTTGAGGAGGGATAAATGACGGATGCACCCCAAACACCCCCCACCCGCGGCCTGCGCCCTTGGTTGCGCTGGGTGCTTATTGCCTCGCTGGCCCTGAACCTGGCGGTTCTGGGCGTGATGGGGGGCGCCGCATGGCGGTTTCATTCCTCGGACAGGGTCAGCGGGCGCCTGCCATGGGTGGACCATGTAAGCCTGGCCTATATGCGCGCCTTCGAGCGTGAAGATCGCCGCGCCATTCGCCAAGACATGCGCGCCGCCTTGCCCCCGCGCGCCGAAACGATTGCCCAAAGCAAAGCCAGCTTTGCCCCGATCGTGCAGATGTTGCGCGCGCCCGCGTTTTCTGCCCCGGCGCTGCGCGCAGCGCTTGCCCGCCAAATGGACCCGATGGTGCAACGCCAGCGTTTGGCCCAGCAAGTTGCGGTCGAGCGGATCGCACAGATGAGCCCCAGCCAGCGCGCCGCCTTCGCCGATAGGCTAGAGCAGGCAGTGGCGGATTTGGGGCAATTCAACGGCCACCCGCCGCATCGCCCCGCAGAATAGGGGCGGCAAGGATGTGGCGGCAAGGATGTGGGCCCTGCCTTAGGCGGCGGGCTGGCTGAGCACCACTTGGTTGCGCCCCCGGGTTTTCGATACCATCAGGGCCTGATCGGCCAAGGCCAGCAATTGTTGGGCGCTAAGGCTGGCATCATTGGCCGGGCGGGTGGCCAGCCCCACGCTGATCGTCACCGGCAGGGCGGGCGCGGGCCCGCCATTGGGCTGCAAAAAGGGCCGCGCGCCGATGGCGCGGCACACCATTTGCGCCGCCACCCGCGCCTCGGCCAAATCGGGGACGGTGGTGGCGATCAAAAATTCCTCGCCGCCAATGCGCGCCAGCAAATCGGCGCTGGTGGTAAAACGGCGCAGCCGCTCTGCCACCTCGACCAGCACGCTGTCGCCCACCGCGTGACCATAGCGATCATTCACCGCCTTGAAATGGTCGATATCGGCCACCATCACGGCCAGCGATTTTTGGGCCTGCGCGGCCTCGTGGCCCATGCGGGCCAGCTGCGGCAACGCAAAGTGGCGGTTGTAAAGCCCGGTCAACGGGTCCAGCACGGCCGCGCGCAGCCCCGAATGCACCGAGTTGCGCAAATCATCCGCCCGCGCCTTTTGCGCCAATAGCCGCGCGATACGCAGGCTTATTTCGGCCTTGCCTGTTGTGGCTGTGGCCACATCCTCGGCGCCATGGTCCAGCGCCTCGGCGGCCAGCGCGGGGTTCGGGCCGGGCAAAAGCGCCATTTGCACGATATGGCGGGTGGCTGGCTGGGCCTTGAGCCCGGCGACCAAGTGCAAGGCCGGATCGCTGGCGCGCCCATCCAGCAAGATAATCACCAGATCGGGAAACCCGCCCTGTGGTTCGGTGCGGATCAGATCGGGCACGTGATAGTGGCGCCAGCGATGTTGGCCGATATGGGGCGCCAGCCCCTCTATCCAATTCTCGGCCAATGCTTTTTGGTTGCAGATCACCCCGATATGGGCCGGTGTGGGGCGTGGGGGGGCAGGTTCGGCCATGCCGGCGGCCAATTGGCAATCGCGTTGCAAGCGCAGCTCGGCCCGCCCGTTCGAGGCGCGCAACAAGCCGCGCAGCCGGGCCAGCAGCAGCGCTTGGTTCAGCGGCCTCTCTAGCACCGCGTCGGCGCCCGCTTGCAGCGCGGCCAATCGCAACGCGGGCTTGCCCGGTGGCACCACCATCAACACCGGCAAATGCCGGGTGTGGGGGTTTGCGCGCAGCTTTTGGCACAAATCGGCACCCGACATATCGGCCAAGGCATGGGCCACCACCACAACCGAGGCCGAATGAAGCGCCAGTTCGGCCAAGGCTTCGGCCCCGCTGGCCGCTTGCAGCGTGTCGTAAAAGGCAGACGCCAGTTTAAACCGCATCACTATGCGGTTTGTGGCGACGTCATCAACAATCAGAACCCTGCCAGACATCGGGATGCCCTTGTGCTTTTTCTGCGCTGCTGCAAATCTGCGCAAGAGTGGTTAAAAAAACCTTTCCGATTAAAAATTCCTTTCCAAAAAGGGGACAGGCGTGGCGTTTTCACAAGCGGCGGCAGAAACGATTGCGGTGCAGGCCTTGGCTTGGTTGGCCAGCACAGATGATTTGCTGCAAAGCTTTATGGGGGCCAGCGGGCTTGCCCCCGAAGATTTGCGGGCGCAGGCGGGGGATCCGGCGCTGGCGGGGGCTGTGTTGGATTTTATCTTGATGGACGACGCATGGGTGGTGGCCTTTTGCGATACAATCCGGCTGGCCTATGCCGATCTGGCCTTGGTGCGCGCCAGTTTGCCCGGGGGCGCCCAAATGC
This sequence comes from Paracoccaceae bacterium, assembly GCA_009924775.1. Classification (GTDB taxonomy): domain Bacteria; phylum Pseudomonadota; class Alphaproteobacteria; order Rhodobacterales; family Rhodobacteraceae; genus CAJXSO01. Next base: position 10,297 of record RFQY01000054.1, read on the forward strand.
ATTGGACTTAGGCGCAGATCAGACCACAGCGCAGCGCGCAGGGCGCATCGGGTTTGTGACCGCCTAAAGGGTTTTCAGCGCGGCACCTTCTGGGCCGCGCAGTTTTGCCAAAAGCTGCTTTAGCTGGTCTTCTTCACCGGCGTTTAGCAGCCCGGCCAAGATCTGGGCGTTTTCGCGGGCAAAGGGGGTGGCGGCCTCGATGGCGTGACGGCCCTTTTGTGTAAGGGTTACGCGGCGGGTGCGTTTGTCGTGCACACCCGAGGCGCGCGCCAACAGGCCATCGCCCTCCATATGGCGCAGCGCGCGGCTGGTGGCGGTGCGGTCGATCCCCACAAATTCTGCAATGTCGGATGGCTGTGACAAATCTTCGTTACCCACGGCCAATAAGATGCACCATGTCGTGCGGGTCAAATCCAGCGTGCGCAATTGCTCGTCCAGCCGCCGTTCTTGCAGCCGGGCGGCGATAGACAGGTGGTAGCCCAACGAGTGGTGCAGACGGTATGGGGTGTCATTGCTCATCTGGCAAACAGCACCCCAGCGGCGCCAGAAAGTCAAGCTGGGGCTTGCCTTATGCAGCCCGGCACAGCAGGTTGGCTGCAATAGATCCACGGGCCATGGGCCCAAGGCAGGGGGCAAGGGTGGTTCAGGGTATCCTTTTCGATAAAGATGGCACGCTGTTTCATTTTGGCGCCACGTGGAATGCATGGGCGCAGGCGGTTTTGGCCGATCTGGCGCAGGGCTGTGAAACCCGCGCCGAGGCCTTGGCCGCCGCCACCCGGTTTGACCGGGCAACGGGGGCGTTTCACCCCGACAGCCCGGTGATCGCTGGCACCAACCGCGAGGTGGCACAATTGCTGGCCAGTGCCCTGCCGGGGCGCAGCTTGGGCGAAATCGAGGCGCTGCTGATCCATCATGCCAGCACCGCGCCACAGGCCCCAGCCGTGCCTTTGGCGCCGTTTCTGGCCGATCTGCGCGCGCGCGGCTTGCGGCTGGGCGTGATGACCAACGATGCCGAGGCCGCGGCGCTGGCGCATCTGGATACCGCCAAAGTGCGCCATTTATTCGATTTTATTGCAGGGTTTGACAGTGGCTATGGCGCCAAACCTGCGCCGCAGCCGTTGTTGGCCTTTGCTGAAGCCATGGCGCTGGCGCCGGCACAGGTGGTGATGGTGGGCGATAGCACCCATGATCTGATCGCAGGGCGGGCCGCAGGGATGAAAACCATCGCGGTGCTCACTGGCATGGCTGGCCCGGCAGATCTGGCGCCCTTGGCCGATGCCATTTTGCCCGATATTGGCCATATCCCGGGGTGGTTGCAGGCGCAGGGCTGGGGCTAAGCTGCCATTATACCGACGAAAAGCAATTGATCGCGCCGCCATGCACGCCAATGTCCAGCGGCCCGAAATCAGACTCGACGCATAACGAGAAATACCCGGCACTGGGCAGGTAAACCACCCGGTAGGTGCCGTTCGAGCGGGTGATGTTCCAGCATTTTTGCGTCAGGCCACCGCTGAAATTGACCGTGACCAAACGCGGCGCCACGCGCGCCTTGCAAAAGGCGGCCAAATTGGCGTGGTCGCTGCGGGTTTGGGGGGTGAAATCGGCAATTTCTGTATCTAACAGCGCATTGATATGCTGCACAACTGCCCTGTCTTCGGCGCTTTTTTCGCCCATCTCGCCCCCAAACATGGCCCGGCCGAAGGTTCGGCCAGGCCACAATAGGCGCGCGGCGCGGGGCGCGGCAAGGGATGTTTAGAAATCGGTAGGGGCGCCACCTTCGGCCTTGCGACGGGCCACGAAATCGGCCAGCTCGTCACGGATGGCCACATCCATGGGCGGCTCTTCGAAATTGGCGATGATGTCTTTGTAAATCCGATGCGCGCGCTCGGGGGTCCAGACCGCGCCTGCCGCCTCCCATGCCTCGTAATTGCGCCAATCCGAGACAAAGGGCTGATAAAACGCGGTTGTGTAGCGGTCTTGGGTGTGCTGGGTGCCAAAGAAATGCCCGTTTGGCCCCACTTCGCGAATGGTATCGATGGCCAAAGCATCGGGGCTGGTATCGCACAGCTGCGGTTCTAGATAGCGCTGCATCTGCTGCAACACTTCGCAATCCATCACAAATTTCTCGGGGCTGGCGATCAACCCGCCCTCTAGCCACCCGGCGGCGTGATAGACCATATTGGTGCCCGATTGCAGCGCCGCCCACAGGCTGTTGGATGTCTCCCACATGGCTTGGCCATCGGGGACATTGGCCGCGCACACCCCAGACGAGCGCATGGGCAGGTTGTAAAACCGCGCCAATTGGCCGGTCATTTGCGTGGCGCGCATGTATTCGGGCGTGCCAAAGGCGGGGGCGCCAGATTTCATGTCGACATTCGAGGTAAACGTGCCAATCACGCACGGCACGCCCGGTTTGATCCATTGCGCCAAAGCGATGGCGCACAGCCCCTCGGCCAAAGATTGTGCCACAGCCCCGGCCATGGTGACGGGCGCCATGGCACCGGCCAGCGTGAAGGGGGTTACAACCAGCGCTTGGCCCCGGCGGGCCAGACGCATCCAACCATCCAGCATGGGTTCGTCATGCTTTAGGGGCGAGGTTGAGTTGATATTGGTATACATGCGCGGGGCGGCGTCGAATTCTTCGTGGCTAAGCCCGCCGGCGATGCGCACCATCTCCATCACGTCTTCGACACGCTCTTTGCCAAGGCTATAGGCGTGCATGACTTTGTCAGACAGCGTCAGCTTGTCGTATAACACATCCAAATGCCGCACCGAGGCGTGGATATCCACCGGCTCGACCGGGTAGCCGCCCGCAAAATGGATGCAGTTGAAATATTGCGTCAGCTTCAACAAGTTGCGGCACATTTCCCGGGTGCCGGGCATTTTGCGGCCCAGCTCCATATCCCAGTAATTGGGCGGCGAAGAGACATTGCCAAACAAGATATGGTTGCCCCCGATCGTCAGCTGGCGTTCGGGGTTGCGGGGGGTCAAGGTGAAGCTGCTTGGCGCCTTTGCCACCATTTCCATCACGAAATCGCGCCCCATGCGCACGTTTTGCCCGGTGATGGTGCAGCCCGCCTCGCGCATGATTTCCAAGGCTTCGGCATTTAGAAATTCGATCCCGATATCTTCGAGAATTTCCATCGCCGCGTTATGGATGGCTTGTACGCCCTCTTCGGTCAGCGGTTCGGTCGGGCGGTCTGTGTTCACCGGCAGGCGCCATGACATCTGTTCAATCACAGCCGTGCCCCGCCGCGCCGAATTGCCTGCGCGCCCGCCTCCGCGCTTTCGCCGGGTGGTCTGCTCTGCCATGTGTGCCTCCATCGCCAAATAAACTGGCGCCAACCAACCATGGGGATTGGCCCTGATCCTGTCGGTTCGCGACGCAGGCAGTCGGTTTTGGGCGTGGCGCGCGCGGCGGCGCGCTTTTTTCGCGGTATTTTTGGGCAATGTTCAAGCCTTGTTAAGGCGGCGCGCGTAGACCCATGGGCCAAGAACCTGCACGGGCCAAAGGGGGCCATAACCGCATTCATGGGCTGATCAATTTGGCCATACAGAATTTTGTGATGGACAGTTATGGCCCGCAGATGTGGCAGGCGGTGGCCCATGCCGCGCGTCTGCCCGATGCCGAGATCGAGGCGATGTTGCGCTATGACCTGACCTTGACCGAGGCGGTTTTAGGGGCGGCCTGCACGGCGCTGAACCAAACGCCCGATGCGCTGCTAGAGGATTTGGGCACCTATCTGGTGTCGCACCCCAACACCGAAGTGTTGCGGCGATTGCTGCGGTTTGGCGGGGTGAATTTCTTGGAGTTTTTGCACTCGCTCGACGAATTGCCGGGGCGTGCGCAGCTGGCGGTCGAAGATCTGGATATGCCACAGCTAGAGTTGGTGGATCTGGGCCATGGGGAATTCAGGTTAAACGTGCGCAGCCCGATTGCGGGTTTTGCACCGGTCATGATGGGGGTGTTGCGCGCCATGGCCGATGATTACGGGGCGCTGGTTTTGATTGCCCCGGTTGGGCGCCATGGCGACGGGGCCGATATTGCCATTACCTTACTTGATAGCAGTTTCGCCGCTGGGCGTGGGTTTGCCTTGGCGGCGGGCGGCGCTGGGGGCGGCGGATGAGCGATGATATCTTTGCGCTGCTTTCGGTGTTTTGCCCCATGCATGTGGCCGTGGGCGCGCAGGGCCAGATTACCTATTGCGGTGCGAGCGTGGAAAAATTATTTGCCCCCACCCGCCTGGTGGGCCAGCAGTTTGACGCGGCCTTTCACCTGATACGCCCCCGGGGCAGCCAGGGTTTGGCGGGGCTGCGCGCGGCCCAAGGGGGCGGGCTGCAGCTGGAGCTGCGCCAACCGCGGCGCACCCGGTTGCGCGGCGTGGCGGTGGCCTTTGGGCCGGGGGTTGTTGTGAATTTGGGCTTTGGCCTGTCGATCTTGGACGCGGTGCGCGACTACACCCTCAGCGCGGCAGATTTTGCCCGCACCGATATCGCGATCGAGCTTTTGTATCTGGTCGAGGCAAAATCGGCCGCCATGGCCGCCAGCCGGCGGCTGAACTTGCGCCTGCAGGGGGCACGGCTGGCGGCGGAAGAGGCGGCCATCACCGACAGTTTGACCGGGCTTGCCAACCGTCGCGCGATGGAGCGGGTGCTGGAGCGGCTGGTGCAGGCGCGCGCGCCCTTTGCCGTGATGCAGGTGGATTTGGATCATTTCAAACCCGTCAACGATGGGTTGGGCCACGCGGCGGGGGATGCTCTTTTGGCGCATGTGGTGCAAGTTTTGGGGCAAGAAACCCGCCAAGACGATCTGGCCGCGCGGGTGGGGGGCGATGAATTTGTGCTGCTTTTCGCCGGCATCGCAGAGCGCGCGCGCCTGAGCCAGATTGCCGAGCGGATTCAGCGCCGTTTTGCCCAGCCCTTTTATTGGGGCGATGTTGCGTGCAAAATTTCGGCCAGCATTGGCATTACCATTGCGGGCGGCGACGCGCGCCCGGCACCGGTGCTGCTGGCAGAAGCGGATGCAGCGCTTTATGCGGCCAAACATGCAGGCCGTGCCCAACATGCCTTTCATTTGGCGCCACCCGCGCAATGAGTATTTTTGGCAAGATGAAATCGCGGTGAGACGTCGGGCTGCGGGCCGCTGTGGGCGGTGAATTTTTTTTGTGCTGGCGGGTTGGCGGCGAGTTGGCGCTTGCCTTCGCCTATAACCCGGCTACCGTAGCTCGGTTAACCGCTGCACAAGAGGGCAAAATGTCGGTTTGGAAGCAACTGCTGCTTATTGGTGTTTTGGCTGTGATTGGCTATGGGGCATATTGGGGGCGGGATGCGTATTTTCCGCCGACCGAAGCGGCCCAGCAAGCCAAGCGTGGGGGGCGCGCGTTGAGCGTAGAGGTGGCACCGGCGGTGATGCGGGAGGTGCGCGACACGGTCGAGGCGGTGGGCACGACGCTGGCGCTGCAATCGGTTGAGATTGTGCCCCAAGAGGCGGGCCGCGTGACGGCGGTGGGCATCAGCGCCAGTGCCAAGGTGCAGGCGGGGCAAGTATTGGTGCGGTTGGATGACGCGCTGGAGCGCGCCGATTTGGCCGAGGCCGAGGCGCGGCTGAGCGAGCGTGAAAACGCCATGGCGCGGATGCGCCAGCTGCGCGAAACACGGGCGGTATCGCAGGCCAGTTTTGAAGAGGCCACCGCGCGTTTGGCCGAGGCTGAGGCGCATCTAGAGCGGGCCCGCGAGAAACTGGCCAACCGCGAGGTGCGCGCGCCTTTTGACGGGGTTGTGGGCCTGTCCTATGTGGATGTGGGCGCGCGGGTGACGCCTGGTGATATGTTGGTGCGCTTGGATGATTTGAGCAGTGTTTTGCTGGAGTTTTCCCTGCCAGAGCATCTATTTGCCCAAGCGCGCCCCGGCCAGAGCGTGATGGGCTATAGCGCGGCGTTTCCAGAGCGCAGTTTTATCGGCCAAATTGAGGCGGTCGATAGCCGTATCGACCCGGTCAGCCGCGCGTTTCGTGTCAGGGCGGTTTTGCCCAACCCAGAGGGGGTGTTGCCGGCGGGGATGTTTATGGCGCTGGAGCTGGAGCTGTCGTCGCAGGTGGCGCTGACGGTTCCCGAAGAGGCGATCGTTTTCCAAGCGGCACAGACCTATGTTTACACCCCCCGCGAAGGGCGGGCGGTGCAGGTGCCTGTGGTGACGGGCAAGCGTGCCGACGGGCAGGTGATGATCACCGCAGGGCTGAGCGAGGGGCAGGACGTGGTGGTGCGC
>RFQY01000055.1 GCA_009924775.1 Paracoccaceae bacterium
CTAAGCGGGCTGGCTGTGGCGCTGTTTGGCCTGATTTTCGCGCTGCAAGGCGGGGCTTGGGCGGCGGTTTTGGCGCTGTTGGCGGCGGGCCTGCTGGCCTTGGGGCTGCGCGATTTGTTGCAAACCCGGCATGCGGTGCTGCGCAACTACCCGATTTTGGGCCATGTGCGGTATTTCTTTGAAATGATCCGCCCCGAGATACGCCAATACCTGCTGGAATCGGACGAAGAGGAAGTGCCGTTTTCGCGCGAAACCCGCGCGATCGTGTATCAACGTTCGAAAAACGTGGAAGACAAACGCGCCTTTGGCACCAAGAAGCGTGTCAATGATGCGGGATATCAATGGATCACCCACTCGATCCGGCCGAAAAAGATTGAAAACACCGATTTTCGCGTGCGCGTGGGTGGGCCCGATTGCACCCAGCCTTATGATTTGTCGCTGTATAATATTTCAGCGATGAGTTTTGGGGCCTTGTCGGCCAACGCCATTCTGGCGCTAAGCCGTGGGGCCAAGGCCGGTGGCTTTGCCCATGATACGGGCGAGGGCGGGATCAGCCGCTATCATCGCCAAGGCGGGGGCGACCTGATTTACGAGATCGGCACAGGCTATTTCGGCTGCCGCGATGCGCAAGGCAACTTCGACCCGCAGAAATTTGCCGAAGTGGTGGCAGACCCGCAGGTGAAAATGGTGGAAATCAAGCTGTCGCAAGGCGCCAAGCCGGGGCAGGGCGGGGTGTTGCCCGCCGCTAAGATCAGCCCCGAAATTGCCGAGGCGCGCGGCGTGCCCATGGGCCAAGATTGTATCTCGCCCGCCTCGCATAGCGCGTTTTCCACACCTTTGGAATTTGTCGAATTCATCGCCCAGCTGCGCAGTTTGGCCAAGGGCAAGCCGGTGGGGTTTAAGCTGTGTATTGGGCATCGGCGCGAATTTATGTGCATCGTGCGCGCCATGCTAGAAACCGGCATCACCCCCGATTTCATCGTGATCGATGGCAAAGAGGGGGGCACGGGGGCTGCGCCTTTGGAATTTGCCAACCATATGGGCATGCCGCTGGTAGAGGGGCTGACATTTGCCCACAACACCCTGCGCGGTGTGGGGCTGCGCGAGCGTATCAAATTGGGGGCCTCGGGCAAGCTGGTGACCTCGTTCGATATTGCGCGGGTGCTGGCATTGGGTGCGGATTGGGCCAATTCGGCGCGTGGCTTCATGTTTGCTGTGGGCTGCATTCAGGCGCAGGCCTGCCACACCAACCATTGCCCCACGGGCGTGGCCACCCAAGATGCGGGCCGCCAAAGGGCATTGAACGTGATCGATAAGGGCACGCGCGTTGCCAATTTCCACCGCAACACCCTAAAGGCGCTGGGCGATATGGCGGGCGCGGCAGGCCTGTCGCACCCCAGCCAGTTTTTGCCCCACCACTTTTTGATGCGCGAAAAAGACCGCGATATGGTGACGGGCGAAGATGTGTTTCCCTATATGCCCGAGGGGTTTTTGCTGCGCGAAGATGACGCGCGATTTGGCTATTTGGTGCGTTGGCGCCGCGCCTCTTCGGCCAGTTTCATGCCGTTTGACGACGGTGTTTAGGCGCAAGGATGCGCATGACACCCTGCGCCTAAACACCCTGCGCCTGAAACCTTATGCCAGCCTCTGTGCGGGCTGGCCTAAAGTTCGGTGCGCAGCTGCCACAGTTCGGGAAACAGCTGCACCTCTAGCATGCGGCGCAGGTAGCTGACACCGCCTGTGCCGCCGGTGCCGCGCTTGAAGCCAATCACCCGCTCCACCGTGGTCACGTGGTTAAACCGCCAGCGGCGGAAATAATCTTCGAAATCCACCAGCTTTTCGGCCAGCTCGTACAGCTCCCAATGGCGCTGGGGGTCTTGATAGACGCAGGCCCACGCCTGCTGCACGCGCGCATCGGGCTGCCAAGGCTGGGCCAGATCGCGCTGCAACACCTGTGCGGGCAGGGGCACGGCAAGGTGCAATTGCGCCAGCGCCACATCGTAAAGCGATGGCTGCGCCAGTTCCGCCTGCAAGGGCGCCAGCAAATCAGCGCGGTGTTTATGGGGGCCCAACATGGCGGTGTTGCGATTGCCCAGCATGAATTCGATCTGGCGATATTGCCACGATTGAAACCCCGAGCTTTGCCCAAGCGCGGTGCGAAAAGCGGTGTAATCGCTGGGGGTCATCGTGCGCAGCACGTCCCATGCGTTGTTGAGCTGTTCAAATATCCGCGCCACGCGGGCCAGCATTTTAAAGGCCGGGCGCAGCGCGCCTTGGCCCATCAAACGCCGCGCGGCCTGCAATTCGTGAATGGCCAATTTCATCCATAATTCCGAGGTCTGGTGCTGGATGATAAAGAGCATCTCGTCATGGGTTTGGGTGCGCGGCACCTGCGCTGTAAGCACCTGATCAAGGCCAAGATAATCGGTGTAGGACATATGCGCGGAAAAATCGCTGCGCGCGCCCTCGGCGGTGGGGTCGTATGGGGGTTTCATGGCGTATCCTGTAAAAACTGAAAACATAGCGGGGCCGGGGCCGCGCCATTCACAGGTTCAGGGCAGAAATCGCCGATAGTTTGCGCCACAAGGCCACCCAGCCTGCGGGCTGGCACAGCGGCACATGGGCTGTGATATGGGGCAGCGGCCGCGCCATTAGGTTACCTTGGCGCGGGTTTTATATTCGGGCCGGTCCCACAGGGCGTTTTGCATCACATCGGTGATGATGGCCACGGCGGCATCGACATCGGCGGCGTCGATGAACAGGGGCGTAAAACCAAAGCGCATGATGTCTGGCGCGCGAAAATCGCCAATCACGCCCCGCGCAATCAGCGCCTGCATGGCGGCATAGCCCTCGGCGAAACGAAACGACACTTGGCTGCCCCGTTCGGCATGGGCGCGGGGCGTGGCCAGTTCCAACATTGGGCAGGTGGCCTCGATCCCGGCGATAAAGCGGTCGGTCAGGGCCAGCGATTGTGCGCGCACTTGGGCCATATCGGTCATGTCCCAAATATCAAGCGCGGCCTCTAGCGCCGCCAGCGCCAGCACTGGGGGCGTGCCCACGCGCATACGCTCGATCCCGGCGCCGGGGCGGTAGGCCAGATCAAAGGCAAAAGGGGCCTCGTGCCCCAGCCAGCCCGAAAGCGCAGGCAGCGCCGCCTCGGCATGGCGCGGGTTGACATAGATGAACGCGGGCGCGCCCGGCCCACCGTTTAGGTATTTATAGGTGCAGCCCACGGCAAAATCGGCGTCGCAGCCCGCCAGATCAACCTGCGTGGCCCCGGCGGTATGGGCCAGATCCCACACGGTGATCACCCCCATATCATGGGCGCGGCGGGTCAGCGCGCGCATGTCATGCATGCGCCCGGTGCGATAATCCACCTCGGTCAGCAGGGTGGCGGCCACCTCGGGGGTGATGTTATCTGCCACCTCTTCGGGGGCCACAACGCGCAATTCGTGGCCTTGGCCCAGCGTGGCGATCAGCCCTTGCGCCATGTAAAGATCGGATGGGAAATTGCCGCTGTCAGATAAAATCACCCGCCGATCTGGGTTTAGCGCCAAGGCGCTGGCCAAGGCCTGATATACCTTGATGCTTAGCGTGTCGCCCATCACAACATGGCCGGGCTGGGCGCCGATCAGCCGGGCAATCCGGTCGCCGGTGCGGGTGGGCTGATCCATCCAGCCGGCTTTGTTCCAGCCGGTGATCAGCATCTGGCCCCATTCCTCTTGCAGCACCCGCGCCATATTGGCGCCAGCGGCCTTTGGCAGCGGGCCAAGCGAGTTGCCATCCAGATAGATCACGCCCTTGGGCAGGGTGAATTGTGCCTTGGTTGCGGAAAAATCTGGCATTTGGTGTCCTTGGCCTGCTGTCTTGGGGTTGGCGGCACCCTAACCGGCGACTTGACCACCGGCAATCTTGATTTCCTGCCCATTCACGCTTTGCGAGCCGGGGCCACATAGCCACACCGCGGCTGCGCCAATTTCGGCGGGTGCAATCAGGCGTTTGTGGCGGTTGGCCTGCACCATGATATCCAGCGCCTGATCGGCAGAAATGCCAGCGCGGTCTTTGATGGTGTCGATATTGCGGGTGACGATATCGGTTTCCACATAGCCCGGGCAGATAGAATTGAAGGTGTAATTGCTGGTCAAGAAATCCTCGGCCAAGCTGCGCATCATGCCGATGATCGCGTGTTTCGAGGCCGAATAGGCCCCGCCGCCCGGCAGGCCGCGCACCCCCGCGATAGAGCTGATGGCGATGACCCGGCCCCAATCGGTTTGCAACATCGATCGCATGCCTTCGCGGATGGTGAAAAAGGCGCCATCCAGATTTGTGGCCATGATCCGGCGCCACAGCTGGGTGTCGGTTTTATGCAGCTTGCGCCCCTCGGCGATGCCTGCATTGGCCACAATCACCTGAAACGGGCCGCGGGCGGCGGTGGCGGTGTCTATCACTTGGCGCACTTGGTCTTCGTTGGTGACATCCATTGCCATGGCGTGCAGCCCATTGCCTGCCACCGCCTCTAGCACCTCGGGGCGCCGCCCGGTGATGGTAACTTGGGCGCCTTGGGCCGCCAGCGCCTGCGCTATGGCCAAGCCAATGCCGGTGCCGCCGCCTGTAACCAATGCGTGTTTGCCTGAAAGTGTCATATCTGTCTCCCTCGCTGATGATAAAACTTTAGGGTTTGGCGCATTGGGTGCAACCCACGCCGTTGCGTCGGGCGCGCTTTACAATTGTATTCACATCTGTGAATTTATAGCCTGCGCGCGACGTGGCATGGCGCAGCTTGGCGCCAAAAGGAGGAGTGCCGATGTATTCGTTAAAAGCCGCCCTGATGGGCCTTGTTTTTGCAGCCGCCCCATTGGCCACCCCATTGGCCGCCCATGAAGATATTGCCGACACCTACCCCCAGTCAGAGCTGTATAGCAAACCGGTCGAGGTGATCCCCCATGTCTGGTCGGCCATTGGTGCCACGGCCCCGCCCACATACGAGAATTCGGGCCATAACAACAACCTGTCGTTTATCGTGACGGGCGATGGTGTGGTGGTGATCAACGGGGGCGCCTCGGTGCGGCTGGCGCAAGCGCTGCACGCGGAAATTCGCCAAGTCACCGACCAGCCCGTGCGTTTGGTGATCAACGAAAATGGCCAAGGCCATGCCATGCTGGGCAATGGCTATTGGGCGGCGCAGGGGGTTGATATTTTGGCCCATGTCGATGCGATCGAGGCGTTCAAGAAAGATGGAGATTTCATCTTGCAAGGCATGCAGCGCTACAATCGCGACAAGGCCGAAGGCACCAATTTGGTGCTGCCCAACCTGTCTTTCGAGGACCGTTTCGATACTGAAATGGGCGATGTCAAAATCGAAGTGTTGCATCTGGGCCCGGCGCATGACCCGGGCGATACCCAAGTGTGGATCCCGCAATGGGGTATCGTGATTGCGGGCGATATCGCCTTTCACGAACGCATGCCCCCGATCTTTCAAGAAACCTGCACCAGCTGCTGGATTGAAACCTTTGATGGGCCGTTCACCGCGCTGGGGGCGACATATGTCATTCCGGGCCATGGCCACCCCACGAATATGGCCCAAGTGACCCGCTACACCAGCGACTATCTGAAAGATCTGCGCGCTAAAATTCGTGCGCATATCGATGAGGGTGGCGATCTGGCCGGCGCGTTCTATGTCGACCAAGAACGCTGGCGTAACCTTGATACATTCGAGGAGCTGGCCACCAAAAACGCCGGCCGGGTTTTCGAGGAAATGGAATGGGAATGATTCGTCGCACCACAGGGCAGGCCGCTTGATGCGCTGGCTGGATATTCCGCCTGTGTGGCTGGCGGCGGCCTTGGCCGTGGCATGGTGGCAATCGGGCCAGTTTTCCTATGGCCTGTCTTTTGGCGGGGCATGGGCCGATTTTCTGGGCGGGCTTTTGGTGGGGGCAGGAGTGTTGCTGGCGCTGTTGGCGGTTTATGAAATGCGCCGCCAGCGCACCACGGTCGTGCCCCACCGCGAGGCACAGGCGCTGGTGAGCACGGGTATTTTCAGCCGCACCCGCAACCCGATTTATCTGGGTGATTTGCTGATTCTTGCAGGGTTTATCCTAAGCTGGGATGCCGTTCTAAGCTTGCCATTGCTGCCAATCCTGCTTTGGGTGCTGGAAAAGCGGTTCGTTATTCCAGAAGAAGACAGGCTGAGACGGAAGTATCGTGCTGAATTTGCACGGTTTTGCGAAAAAACGCGTCGGTGGTTGTGAATGACGCGACATTTTGACATTCAATCGCGACATCAATCTTTGCATTTATTGCGCGGATGTTTATGACGAAGGACCGACCCATGGGGAAGGTTCGCTGAAGTGCCGCAACGAAGGGGATATTTAGGTGAAAATCGGAACGCCAAAGGAAGTGTACCAGGGGGAAGCGCGCGTCGCGATGACCCCGGACTCGGCCCTGCAGCTGCAAAAGCTGGGCTATGAGTGTGCCATCGAGGCAGGGGCAGGTGCCGCTGCTGGATTTACAGACGAGGCCTATGCCGAAGCTGGTGTCGAGGTGATCAAAACTACAGCTGCGCTGTGGAAGGCCTGTGATGTTGTGGCCAAGGTTCGCCAGCCCAACGAGACCGAGATGAAGCGCCTGCGCGAAGGCCAGACGCTGATTTCGTTCTTTAACCCTGCCGCCAACGAAGCGGGCATGGAGGCGGCCAAGAAATCGGGCGCCAACGTGATCGCCATGGAAATGGTGCCGCGTATCAGCCGTGCGCAGAAAATGGATGCATTGTCCTCGATGGCCAATATCGCGGGCTATCGCGCGGTGATCGAGGCGGGCAATAATTTCGGCCGCTTCTTTACCGGTCAGGTCACGGCGGCCGGCAAAGTGCCCCCCGCCAAGGTGTTGGTTGTGGGTGCGGGCGTGGCTGGTTTGGCCGCCATCGGTGCCGCAGCCAGCTTGGGCGCGGTGGTCTATGCCTTTGACGTGCGCCCCGAAGTGGCCGAACAGGTGGAATCGATGGGCGCGCAATTCGTCTATCTGGATTTCGCAGAAGAACAACAAGACGGCGCTGCCACTGGCGGTTATGCGGCCCCCTCAAGCCCCGAGTTCCGCGAGGCGCAGCTGGCCAAATTCCGCGAAATGGCCCCCGAGATCGACATCGTGATCACCACGGCGCTGATCCCCAACCGCGAAGCGCCCGAGCTGTGGACCGAAGACATGGTCGCCGCGATGAAGCGCGGCTCGGTTATCGTGGACTTGGCCGCTGAAAAGGGCGGCAACTGCAAGCTGACCGTGGCGGACGAGAAAATCGTGACCGACAATGGTGTTACCATCATTGGCTATACCGATTTCCCCAGCCGCATGGCGGCCCAAGCCTCGACGCTTTATGCCACCAACATCCGCCATATGATGACCGATTTGACGCCCGAAAAGGACGGCAAACTGGTTCACAACATGGAAGATGACGTGATCCGTGGCGCCACGGTGACCTTTGAAAAGGAAATCACCTGGCCACCGCCACCGCCCAAGGTGCAGGCGATTGCCGCGAAAAAGCAAGAAAAGCCCAAAGAGCTGACCGCCGAAGAGAAAAAAGCCAAAGAAGCGGCCGCCTTTAAAGAACAGACCAAGTTCCAAGTGGGGCTGCTGGCCATTGGCACCGTTTTGATGCTGTTGGTGGGGTCGGTCGCGCCTGAAAGCTTCATGTCGCATTTCATCGTGTTCGCGCTGGCCTGTTTCGTGGGCTTCCAGGTGATCTGGGGCGTCAGCCACAGCTTGCACACGCCGCTGATGGCGGTGACAAACGCCATTTCCGGCATCATCGTGCTGGGCGCGCTGTTGCAGGTTGGCTCGGGCAGCTTTTTGGTGGTGGCCCTTGCAGGCATCTCGGTGTTGATCGCAACGATCAACATCGTGGGTGGCTTCTTGGTCACGCGCCGCATGCTGGCCATGTTCCAGAAATCATAAGGAGGCCGAGGAAATGAGTATCGGAATCGTTTCGGCGGCCTATATCGCGGCTGCAATTCTATTCATCCTGTCGCTGGGCGGGTTGTCGGGCCAAGAAAGCGCCAAGCGCGCGGTTTGGTATGGTATCGTGGGCATGGCGCTGGCCGTGGCTGCCACCGTGTTTGGCCCCGGCATGGGCAATTATCTGGTTGTCGTGGTGATGATCGCGATTGGCGCCTTTATTGGCAACATGGTTGCGGGCAAGGTCGAAATGACCGAAATGCCCCAGCTGGTGGCGGCGCTGCATTCGTTTGTGGGTTTGGCTGCGGTGTTCATCGGCTTTAACGCCGATATCGAGATGAGCCGCGTGGCCGAGATGAAAGCCAGCCTATCGCCCAGTTTGAATGCCGAAGGCATGATGGCGGCGCTGCACGACATGGGCCTTGCGGGTTTTGCCGAAAAAGTGGCCCACAAAACCCAGGTCGAGCTGAACATCCTAAAGGTCGAGGTGTTCTTGGGCGTGTTTATTGGCGCGGTCACCTTTACCGGTTCGGTCATTGCCTTTGGCAAACTGGCGGGCAAAGTGACCTCGAAGGCAGAAAAACTGCCCGGTGGGCACGCGCTGAACGCCGGTGCGGCCCTGCTGTCGATCGTGCTGCTGATCATGTATATGAACGGCGCGGGCAGCTGGACGCTGTATGCCATGACGCTGTTGGCGTTCTTTATTGGCTATCACCTGATCATGGGTATCGGCGGTGCCGATATGCCGGTGGTGGTGTCGATGCTAAACAGCTATTCCGGCTGGGCGGCCGCGGCCATTGGTTTCAGCCTTGGCAACGACCTGCTGATCGTCACGGGCGCCTTGGTGGGCTCGTCGGGGGCGATTTTGTCTTACATCATGTGTAAGGCCATGAACCGCAGCTTTGTCAGCGTTATTTTGGGTGGCTTTGGCAATACCACTGGCCCCGCCATGGAGGTTGAGGGCGAGCAAGTGGCCATCGATTCCGATGGTGTTGCCGCGGCGCTGGAAGAAGCCGATAGCGTGATCATCGTGCCGGGTTACGGCATGGCGGTGGCGCAGGCCCAAGGCAGCGTATCCGAACTGACCCGCCGTTTGCGCGGCAAGGGCAAAGAGGTGCGTTTTGCCATTCACCCGGTGGCGGGGCGTTTGCCCGGCCATATGAACGTGCTGCTGGCCGAGGCCAAAGTGCCCTATGACATCGTTATGGAAATGGACGAAATCAACGAAGATTTCCCCCAGACTGACGTTGTCATCGTGATCGGCTCGAACGACATTGTGAACCCTGCGGCGCAAGAAGATCCGAACTCGCCCATCGCTGGCATGCCGGTGCTAGAGGTGTGGAAAGCCAAGCAGGTATTCGTGTCGAAACGTGGGCAGGGCACCGGGTATTCGGGTATCGAGAACCCGCTGTTCTACAAAGAAAATACCCGCATGTTCTATGGCGATGCGAAAAAATCGCTGGACGAGTTGCTGACCAAAATCACCTGATTGGCAACCCCGTTACGAAATGCAAGGGGCGCCCAATGTGGCGCCCCTTTGCTGTTGTGGTGCTGATTTGCTGTGCTGTATACAACCGTATCCCGCCAACATATTGAATTTTAACAAAAAACTTTACAATTTCGCCAAAAAGCGTAGCTTGCCACAATAGCGGGAGTGTTTCATGCCACCTATTACCGACCATCCATTGCGCTATGCCTTGGCCAACGAGCTGCACGCGCGCCCGTTTCCCTCGCTTGCTGCGCCATGCACGGCGGCCTATTTGGCGGTGCAGCCCCCGGGCCATTCTGCCGCGCGCGACCGCGATGCGGATATGCGCCATTTGATTGCTTTGCTGGATCGGCATGGCGCGCCCCACCCACAGCCGGGTGCGACGCATTATTCGGGAAAATTGGGGCGCTACACGCTGAAATGGGAAAGCCATACAGAATTTGTAACCTACACCGCCTTTGGCGATGGGTTGTCGGCCCGCCCCTTTGACCCGATGGATTTTGATGTTTTCCCCGCCGATTGGCTGGCCTTGCTGGATGGGCAGCGCATTACCTCGGCGTTGATCCGGGTGGAAAACTGGACCGATAAAGACAAGGTAAACCAAGCCTTGAACGATTGGTTCGTGCCCGAAAGCTTGGCGGTTAGCCGGGTGTTGGATGATGCCGCTGTTGTGGGGGCCGATTTCCGCATCGACGCGGGCGGGCACCAACGCTTTGCCGTGTTTGTGGCGCCGGGCACGGGGCGGCGGCGCATTGGGCGTATCGTGCAGCGCCTGTGCGAGATCGAGACCTATAAAAGCGTGTCGATGCTGGGTTTTGCTGCGGTCAAAGATATGTCTGCCAAGATGACCGAGATCGATCAAAGCCTGACGCAGGTGATGGGCGATATGAGCAGCGGTGATCAACCCGCCGATGAAACGCTGGGCAAGCTGCTGTCTGTTTCGGCCGAACTGGAAGCGATGATTGCGCATTCGGCGTTTCGCTTTGGGGCAACGGGGGCCTACGAGGCGATCGTGAACCAAAGGATCGAGGTGCTGCGCGAACAGCGTTTTGATGGCCGCCAAACCTTTGCCGAATTCATGATGCGCCGGTATGATCCGGCCATGCGCACCGTCAAAGCCGCCGAGCGGCGGTTGGCGGCCATGTCAGACCGGGCCATGCGCGCGGGTAATTTGCTGCGGACGCGGGTCGATGTAGAGCGTAGCGCACAAAATCAGGCGCTGTTGGAAAGCATGAATGCGCGCGCCGACGCCCAGCTGAAATTGCAGCGCACGGTCGAAGGGCTGTCTGTGGTGGCGATCAGCTATTATGCCGTTTCGTTGCTGTCGTATTTGGTTTACCCGGTCAGCGATCTGGCCGGGCTGTCCAAGGGCACGTTGCTGGCGCTGCTTACTCTGCCGGTAGTGCTGATGGTTTGGGTGCTTTTGCGGCGAATTCAGAAGGCGTTGCATTAAGCAGCCAGCGCATCAGAACGCCCCCCAGCGCGATTGTGGCCAGCGCCAAAATCGCTGCAAATGACAGGATGGGCACGCCCGACAGGCCCGCCCCCACGGTGCACCCGCCAGCCAGCACGCCGCCAAAGCCCATCAGCCCAGCACCGGCCATGTAACGCCCGGTTTCGCGTGGGCTGGAAAAGCTGGCCCATGCGAATTGCCCGCGCAACAGCGCCGCCACCGCCGCGCCCAGCACCACGCCGCCCATCAGCCCCACGCCAAAGCCGGGCGATATGGCGGTCGAGGCCACAGCCCAAAACAGGGTTTCGGTGGCAGGCGCCGTGAAAGACAGGCTTTCCAGCGCGATCGGATCGAATTCGTCAAACAGCACAAAGCCGGTTCCAACCCAGCCCAGTGGCACCAGCAGCCCCAACAGCGCCGCCAAAGCCAGCATGCCCGCCCCGTTGCCCGAACGCCACGCAAAGGCCAGTGCCGCGCCTGCAATCAGCAGCGCCCACAGCAGGGCAGCGCCGGGCAGGGTAGGGGCCAGATCTATGGTGAAGGCGCTTAAACTGGTGCGCAGCCCCGACAGCACCCCTTTCAGCGTGGCATGGGCGATGATTGCGAACACCACCAGCACCAGCACCGCGCGCAGGTTGCCGCTGGCACCCAGCACCGTCAGCCGCGAGACGCAGCCGCGGGTTAAAATCATACCAGCCCCAAAAGCCAACCCGCCAAAGGCGATGGCCACAACGGGCAGATCTGCCACCATGAAGCGGTGATCTGCAAAATCGATCCACCCCTGCCAGATGGCGGCTTGGGTGCCCAAGGTGGCGGTGGCCAGCGCCGTCAGCCACACGCCTGCGGCTTGGCGGCGGTCCCCGCCATCGATCATCCGGCGAAAGCAAAAGCGCGTGATTTGCGCCAGCGCCCCAAAGGCACATCCCAAAGCCAACGCAAACCACACTGCGGCCTGAGGGGCGGTAAGGGTTTCTAGGCCCAGCTGTTCAAACATGGCGTATCCTTGCGCTGACAGAAATTTATTCTGTTTTGCGGGGAATTCTGCGCCTGGCAAGCCCGACACGCCGCTGAAAAGCGGCCATGCTTGGAACGAATGTTCTGCTTTTGTGGCTGGCGGCAAACGCTGTTCCGCCCCGGTGCCCCGGCAAAAGAAAATGGCCCACCAGATTTGGCGGGCCATAACATGGGTTCTTTTTCGCTTAGCGCCCGCGAATACGCGGATCTAGGGCATCGCGCAGACCGTCGCCCAGATAATTCACCGATAGCACCGTCAGCGAGATCATGATTCCCGGCAGCATCACCCGCTCGGGGAATTCTTGCATGCGCGGCACGGCGTCCGCCAGCATCTTGCCCCATGTCGGGAAATCCGAGGGAAACCCGACACCCAAGAACGACAGCGCGCTTTCGGTGATAATGGCGGTGGCCAGCCCCAAGGTGGCCGAAACCATGATGGGCGACATGACATTGGGCAAAAGGTGTCGGAAAATAATGCCCCGTGCCGTGGTGCCCGAGGCCCGTGCGGCCAGCACGAATTCCCGCTCTTTCAGCGCCAAGATATCGCCGCGCACGATGCGGGCGGTTTGCATCCAACTGGTCACGCCAATCACGCAGACAATCAGGATAAACATCCCCGTTTCTGGCCCAAAATTGGCGCGCAAGGGTTGCCTGAACAGCGTGACCGCCACCAACATCAGCGGCAATATGGGCAGTGACAGCACCAGATCGGTGAAGCGCATCAAGGGCCCGTCCAGACGGCGGAAAAACCCCGCCATCACGCCCACGGCGGTGCCGATCAGCATGGTCAGCACCATAGCCGCCCAGCCCACCGCCATCGAGGCGCGGCCCCCTGCCAAAATTTGCGCCAGATGATCGCGGCCCAAGTTGTCGGTGCCCAAGGGCCGGGCCCAGCTGACCTTGGCATCGCCGTCCCAGATGGCGGTGTAAATCGGGCGCACGTCTTTGTTGCGGATATCCAGCTTCTTTGGGTCGACATCCCAGACCAGATTGCCAAACAACACCGCCAGCGTGATGAACAGCAAAAACCCACCGCCCATCAAGGCGCCTTTGTGAATTTTGAACTGGTCCCAGACATCGCGCCATTGGCTGCGTGGGGGTTTGGCGATTTCTGTGTCGCGCAACGCCTCGATACGGGGGGGAGAGGAAGCTGGGTTAGTCATAGCGAATCCTCGGATCAAGAACGCCGTAAAGAACGTCGGCGATGATGTTGAACAGCACGATCAGCATGGCGAAGATAAAGGTAACGGTCATCACCAGCGGCAGATCATTGGCAAACAGCGCGTTGATCAATTGCGATCCAATCCCGTTGACCGAAAACACCACCTCGGTGATGATCGCGCCGCCAAAAATGCTGGGCACACCCAGCGCGATGATTGTGATCACGGGGATCATGGAATTGCGCAGCACGTGCACCATGACCACCACCGCCTCGCCCAAGCCCTTGGCGCGGGCGGTGCGCACGTAATCTTGGCGCAGGTTGTCCAGCATCGAGGCGCGCATGAAGCGGCTGATCTGGGCTGTGGTTTGCAGCGCCAGCACCATCACTGGCATGATCATCTGTTTCACTTGCGTCACGAAACTGGGCCAGTCGGTCACCCGATGAGTGGTGTCATAGATAAAGGGAAACCACCCCAGCTGTACCGAGAAGATCACAATCAGCAGCGGCCCGGTGAAAAACGGCGGAATGGAAAAGCCGATCATCGTGACAAAGGTGCCGGCCTGATCGAAGACCGAATATTGGCGATAGGCGGAATAGATGCCGATGGGAATGGCGATCAAGATCCCCACGATATAGGCGGTGCCCACCACCGTCAGGGTTTGGGGCAGGGCCTGCACGATCAAATCCATCACCGGCGACCGGGTTTGCCAGCTGATCACGCGCAGCTCGCCCTGATACAGCGTGGTATCGGGCAGCCAACCCAGAAGGGCGCTACTGGTGGTCAGCCAATCGATAAAGACCTTTGGTTCGACCCAGAACATCTGGACCAGCCATTTCCAGTATTGCACATGTAGGGGCTGTCCCAGCCCCAAGGCCTCGCGCATTTTCTCTTTTACCTCTGGGGGCACTGTCAGCGGCACTTGGGCCATCGGGTCGCCCGGGGCCAGCTGCAACAGCAGGAAAATTACAAGGCTGATAAACAGCAGCGTTGGCACCGACAGCACCAGCCTGCGTATTGTATAAGTGAGCATCTGCGTGCGGCCCGTCCTGTTTTCTAACCGTCACAATGAATGAATGCGGCGATAGTGCCGCAAAGGGGGCTGGCGCCACGCGCATGGCGCCAGCCTTTGGTTTACTTGATGCGGTGCCAGTCGGCCACGTTCCACAGCTCGCTGTCCCAGGTGTTCAGATCAACGCCACCAAGGGTGGTTGATGCCGCGCTAAGACGGCCACGCTGAACCAGCGGAATGATCACGTAATTCTGCATCAGCAGGTCGTTCAGTTCGCGGCCAAGGCGCCCGCGTTCTTGAATATCGGCGGTGCCTTGCAGTTCGTCATGCAGCTTGTCATAGGCCTCGTTGCAATGGCGCGGAATGTTCTCGCCCTGCCACTGGCTTTCGGGGCGCGGTTCACGCCCACAGCGCCAGCCACCCAGATACGACTGGGGATCGGTGCCGTTGAACAGGTTGGTGTACATTTCCACATCGGCATAGAATTTCTGGAACGTGTCCGGGCTGCCCGGATCGCCACCAAAAAAGACCGAGGCGTTGATGTTGCGCAATTCGGTTTCAACGCCGATCTCGTCCCACCACTGTTTGATCAGCGCTTGGAAATCTTGGCGCACCGCGTTGGTCGAGGTTTGATACAAGATCGACAGGCGCACGCCGTCTTTGGCACGCACCCCATCCGCGCCTTTCACCCAGCCGGCATCATCGAGCAATTTGTTCGCGCCGGCGATGTCTTGCACCATGCAGGCATCGTTGGCCGATGAATTATAAAGCGCCGGTGCCGGCACCACGTTGCAGGTGACTTTGCCCGCCTTGCCATAGCCAATTTCGGTCAGCAGGGCGCGGTCGATGGCCATGGATAGGGCTTTGCGCACGTTGATATCTGACAAGAAAGGATGCGGCGCCGCGCGGGTCGAGCGGATTTCGGGTGCCAGGCTTGGGTTTGGATCGGTCATGTTGACCATGATCCGTTCGACCCCGGTGCCAAAGGCTGCAAAGGTGACGCCTTTGCCGGCTTTTTCCATCTCGGCGATCACATCGGGGGCCAGCTGCAGGTTCCATGCGTAATCAAATTCGCCGGTTTCCAGCACAGCGCGGCCGGCGCCGGTTGCATCGCCGCCACCTTTAAAGGTGACGCTGGCGAAGGCAGGTTTCGCCGGGTCGCGGTAGTTGTCGTTGGCCACCATGGTGATCACGTCATTGGGCTTGAATTCGACCACTTTGAAAGGGCCAGTGCCAATGGGGCCAAAGTTTTCGGCGGTGCATTCTGGGGCCTTGGCGCCCATGCAGTTTTGAAACTGTGCCTTTTGGATGATGGGGCTTTCACCCCCAACAAAGGGCCCATAGGGAAAGGGCATGGGTTTGTCGAAATTCACCCGCACGGTCAGGCTGTCGACCGCCTCGACGCTTTCAACGCCCGTGAATTTCGCGCCCTGCGCGCAGCCGCCTTCGGGATGCATGCAATATTCGGCGGTAAATTTCACGTCTTCGGCGGTAAAGGGCGTGCCATCAGACCATGTGATGCCCGGTTTGATTTTCCACGTGATCGAGCGCAGATCTGCCGCAACGCCGCCATTGCCCGTGGTTGGAATGTCTTCCACCAACCATGGCACCATCGTGCCTTTGGAATCGTAGCGCGCCAGCGGCTCGATGATCATCGAGGCGCTTTCCACGTCTTTTGTGCCACCTGACAGAAACGGGTTAAGAATCGATGGGGCCTGCCAATAAAGGATGCGCACCTCGCCATCCGCGCCGCGTTCGGCAAAGGCTGCGGGCGTCATGGCACACACGGCCACCGCCCCTAGCATTAAGGACTTTAGCTTCATTTTTATCTCCCTATTCAGGCGTATTGGGGCCTGACTGTTAAGATTTATTCATTGGCACCGGGTGGTGTTCCACCTCGCTTTGTTGTGCCAATAGTGCAAATGAACCTGTCCTATCGTGCAAATGCAAGTTTTCTATCCGGGAAAGAAAAACACTGCCCCGGTGGGGCAGTGCTGGATTTATAGGTAATAGGCCCAGATTACTTGATGCGGTGCCAGTCGGCGACGTTCCACAATTCGCTATCCCACGTGTTCAGAACCACGCCACCCAAAGTGGTGGAGCGGGCCGAAACCCGGCCACGATCGACCAGCGGCAGGATCATGTTGCCCTCGCCGATGATCATTTCGTGCAGCTGCTTGACCAAGGCCGCGCGCTGGTCGATGTCGCCCGTGCGGCCCAGTTCGGCCACCAGCGCATCGTATTCGGGCATACAAATGCGGCTGATGTTTTCACCCTGCCACTGGCTTTCGGGGCGCGGGGCCTTTCCGCAGGTTTGTGCAGCCATATAGGCCTCGGGGTCGGTGCCATCGAAGTTGTTGGCATACATCTGCACATCGGCATAGAATTTCTGGAACGTGTCCGGGCTGCCCGGATCGCCACCAAA
>RFQY01000056.1 GCA_009924775.1 Paracoccaceae bacterium
CCTCGTGGGTGGCGATGGAGCCGCTGACCGGGCGCACCCACCAGCTGCGTGCCCATATGGCCGAAATTGGCCACCCGATTGTGGGCGACGGTAAATATGGCGGCTCGGGTCAGGAAAACATGGGCGATGGCTGGGGCGCGCAGTTGGGTGGCATTATTTCGAAAAAGTTGCATCTGCATGCCCGCATGATGCGTTTCGAGCACCCGATCACCCGCAAGGTCATTACCGTAACCGCGCCCCTGCCCGAGCATATGGCGCATAGCTGGGATACCTTTGGCTGGGCCGAAGATCTGGCCGCCGAAGACCCGTTCGAGCAGCTAAGATGAGCAGCGCTGCCCTGCGTTTGGTGCTGTTTGATGTTGATGGCACCTTGGTAGACAGCCAAGGCGATATCGTGGCCTCGATGGCGGCGGCGTTTCAGGCCGTGGGGGCCGGGGCGCCCGCGCGCGCTGCGGTGTTGGGCATTGTGGGCCTGTCGCTAGAGGCGGCGATGCAGCGGCTGTTGCCTGCCGCCGATGCCGCCACCCATGCGCAGATGGTGCAGGCCTATAAAGACAGCTACGTGGCCCTGCGCGCGGCCAAAGGCGCGGCCTCGTCGCCGCTTTATCCCGGGGCGCGCGCGGTGCTTGCGCAATTGGCACAACAGCCCAATGTGCTGCTGGGTGTGGCCACGGGCAAATCGCGCCGCGGGCTAGAGGCGCTGTTTGACAGCCATGATCTGCGGGGCTTTTTTGTCACCACGCAGGTGGCTGACCATCACCCCTCAAAGCCGCACCCCTCGATGGTGCTGCAGGCGATGGCAGAAACCGGGGTGGGGCCAGACGATACCGTGGTTGTCGGCGATACCTCGTTTGATATGGATATGGCGCGGGCGGCGGGCGCGCGCGGCATTGCGGTAAGCTGGGGGTATCACCCGCTGCAGGCCTTGGGGGCGGCCAACCACGTGATCGATGATTTTGCGCAATTGCCCCCGCTGCTGGACCAAATCTGGAGCAAGTGACATGAGCGGTTGGAAAGCAAAACGCTTTTGGAAAGATGTGCAGGTTGTGCCTGCCCAAACTGGGTATAGCGTGCAGCTGGATGGGCGGCCTGTGAAGACCCCCGCAAAAACCCTGCTGGTGGTGCCCAGTGCCCAATTCGCTGAAGCGATCGCTACGGAATGGGATGCGCAAGAGGGCGAGGTAAACCCACAAACCATGCCCTTTACCCGCTCGGCCAATGCCGCGTTGGATAAGGTGGCACCGCAATTTCGCGAAGTCGCAGATATGGTTGCCGCCTATGGGGGCACCGATTTGTTGTGCTATCGCGCGCCCAACCCACAAGAGCTGATTTCGCGCCAAGCGCAGGCATGGGACCCGCTGCTAGATTGGGCGGAAGCAGAATTTGGCGCCCGGCTGCAGGTCGGCCATGGCGTGATGCATGTGGCCCAAGACATGGCCGCGCTGCAGCCGCTCTATGCCCAAGTGCATGCAATGACGCCCTATCAGCTGACTGGCTTTCATGATCTGGTGGGCATTTCCGGCTCGCTTATTGTGGGGCTGGCCGTGGCGCGCGGCCATGTTGACGCCGCGCATGGCTGGGCGATTTCGCGTCTGGATGAGATGTGGCAAGCCGAACAATGGGGCCGCGACGAAGAGGTCGAAGAACTGTCAGAGATGAAAAAACAAGATTTTTTACACGCAAAACGTGTTTTTGATCTTGCTTTGTTAACATGATTAGCCCGCTGTTTCAGCTTTCCCTAAGGGAATGAGGTAGAAATACGTGTATTTCGCGGATCCTTTACTTGACCTTTGGATATGAATCCCGCCAATGTTTGCCCATTGTCAGGGTAACCCCTGCCTTATTTCGCCCTCGGCGCTTTTGCCCGAGGCCGCACCAACCGCCCCGGGTAAGGGGCGGATAATCAGGAAGAGGTAAACATGAAAAAAACCGTATTTCTTGGCGCGCTGACCGTTGCTGGCCTAGCAGCCGGTGCCGCAGCAGCAGCAACGCTTGACGATGTCAAGGCACGCGGCAAGCTGAACTGTGGCGTAACCACCGGTTTGGTGGGCTTTGCTGCCCCCGACGCGAACGGCAACTGGGATGGCTTTGACGTTGGCCTGTGCCGCGCAATCGCCGCTGCTGTGCTGGGCGACGCTGCCGCCGTAGAATTTGTGCCCACCACCGGCAAAACCCGCTTTACCGCTTTGGCCTCGGGTGAAATCGACGTGCTGGCACGTAACACCACCTGGACCTTCTCGCGCGATGTCGACCTGAAGTTCGATTTTCTGGGCGTGAACTACTACGACGGTCAGGGTTTCATGGTTCCCAAGTCGCTGGGCGTTAGCTCGGCAAAGGAACTGGATGGCGCCACCGTTTGTATCCAAACCGGCACCACGACCGAGCTGAACTTGGCCGATTTCTTCCGCGCCAACAACATCAAGTACGAGCCGGTTCCGATTGAAACCAACGCCGAAGCGCAGCCGCTGTATCTGGAAGGCGCATGCGACGTGTACACCACCGACGCATCGGGCCTGGCCGCAACCCGCGCTGCCTTTGAAAACCCACAGGACCACGTGGTTCTGCCCGAAATCATCTCGAAAGAGCCGCTGGGCCCGCTGGTGCGCCATGGCGACAACGACTGGGGTGATATCGTACGCTGGACTTTGAACGCGCTGATCGCGGCCGAAGAGCTGGGCGTTACCTCGGCCAATATCGACGAGATGGCTGGCGGCACCAACAACCCGGAAATCAACCGTCTGTTGGGCACCGAAGGCACGTTGGGCGAAATGCTGGGTCTGGACAAAGACTGGGCAATGCGCGCCATCAAATCGGTGGGCAACTACGGCGAGCTGTTCGAGCGTAACATCGGCGAGAACACCCCGATTGGCCTGTCGCGTGGCTTGAACGCACAGTGGACAAACGGCGGCCTGCTGTACTCGCCCCCGTTCCGCTAAGACGTTACCCAGAAAGGGCGCGGGCAATCCGCGCCCTTTCTTTATCTTGCCAAAGCATAAGTTCCGATATGGCCAACAGAGCGGTGACAAAACCGCCCGGCCCAATAAAACGGACAAAAGGGAACCTTAATAATGGCGACGTATTCCGACCCGCCGGCGGAGTCGTTCAAGCTTTCCCAGCTTATCAACGACACTCGCTACCGCTCGTATACCTTCCAAGTGATCGCCCTGATCGGCATTTTGCTGCTTGTGGGCTATTTGATCAGCAACTTGATCAACAATTTGCAGGCCGCAGGCCTGAACATATCGTACCAGTTCTTGGGCGAACCTGCCGGATATGACATCAACCAACGTTTGATAGAATACGACAGCCAATCAACGCATTTTACCGCCGCGATCGTGGGGGTGTTAAATACCTTGCTGGTGGCTGTTCTGGGCTGTGCCATGGCCACGGTGATCGGCGTTGTGGTGGGCGTGCTGCGCCTGTCGCGCAACTGGCTGATCCGCACGTTGATGTCGGTTTATGTGGAAATCTTCCGCAATGTGCCCGTGCTGATCTGGATCTTGATCATCATGGCGGTGTTCACCGCCGTTTTGCCCCAACCGCGCGATTTCCGGGGCGCGAATGCCACGGCCTCGATGGTGGGGGATATGTTTGCCTTCACGGGGCGCGGTTTTTACGCGCCGATGCCGTATTTTGAAACGGGCTTTGCACAGGGCGCCGTTGGCTGGGCTGTGGTGTTGGTTGTGTTGCTGGGCAGCTGGCTTGCCGCCCGGGCCGTGGGCCGCTGGGCCGCACGCAACCAAGAGGCCACCGGCCTGCGCCCGACCACATGGCATATAACCGCAGGCTTGTGGTTGGTGCCATTGGCGGTGGTGCTTTATGTGCAGGGGCTGGCATGGGAATACCCCGCGCTGAAAGGGTTTAACTTTCAGGGTGGCATATTTGCCCGCGCCTCGCTGATTGCACTTTGGTTCGCCTTGTCGATCTACACGGCCGCCTTTATCGCAGAAAACGTGCGCGCCGGTATTTTGGCCATTTCCAAGGGCCAGACCGAGGCCGCCGCCTCGTTGGGCCTGCGCCCCAATCGCATTATGAATTTGGTGATCTTGCCACAGGCGCTGCGGGTGATCATTCCGCCGCTTATCTCGCAATATCTGAACCTGACAAAGAACTCGTCCTTGGCAATTGCTGTGGGCTACATGGATATCACCGGCACCTTGGGCGGCATTACGCTGAACCAAACGGGGCGGGCCATTGAATGCGTGCTGCTGTTGATGCTGTTTTACCTGACGATCAGCTTGGCCATTTCGGCGGTGATGAACGTCTATAACAACGCCGTAAAGCTGAAGGAGCGCTGAGATGTCGAAATCTGATCTATCCTTCGTTCGCACGGAAATGCTGCCCGAACAGGCCCCGCCGGTGACCGAACAAGGCGTTGTGAAATGGCTGCGCGAGAACCTATTTGCCGGGCCGATCAACACCGTGATGACGCTGATCTCGCTGGTGGTGATTTATAAAATCCTTGTCGGGATCACCCCTTGGCTGGCCAATGGTGTTTGGACCACATCCTCGTTGGCTGAATGCCGCGAGGTGCTGCAGGGCCAAACGGGCGGTTGTTTTTCGGTGCTGACCGAGCGCTGGAACCAGCTGCTATTTGGGTTCAAATACCCGGTGGAAGAATATTGGCGCCCCACGCTGGCCTTCGTGCTGCTGATGGTGGCCATTACGCCGGTGCTGTTCCAAGAATTGCCACGCCTATTTGTGGCCGCAGCCGCAGTCATCGCCACGGTGGTGCTGGTCGAACTGCTGGCGGGGGCCGCAGGCCTTGCGGTGCCCACCGTCGTGGTCGGCGGGCTGGGGTACTGGGTGCTGGCCCGTTTTGGTGCGGCACAGGGCTGGGGCAGCATGGCGGTTAGCCGCAAATTGCTGCTGGTCACGGGGCTGTTTCCGTTTGTTGGCTATTGGCTGATCTGGGGGGGCACAGTGCTGGCGCCCTTGGTGGCCTTGGTGGGTGTTTTGGCCGGTTACATGGCCTTTCGCCGGTTCGAGGCGGCCAGTTTTGCCATGGGCTTTTTGGCGGCCTTGGTTGCCGCCTTAGTGGTTTGGTATCTGGGCGGGTTTGTAACCGCTGCCGCCCAAGATGCGTTGGCCCTGCCAGAGGTGCCTAGCCGCGACATGGGCGGTTTCATGTTGAACATGATGCTGGGCACGGTCTGCGTGTCGCTGTCGTTGCCCATCGGTATCGTGCTGGCGCTGGGGCGCCAGTCGGATATGCCGATCATCAAATGGATCTGCGTTGTCTTCATCGAATTCATCCGCGGTGTGCCGCTGATTACCCTGCTTTTTGTGGCCAACGTGGTGCTGGCGTATTTCTTGCCGCCGGGCACCAATTTCGACCTGATCTTGCGGGTGATCATCATGATCACGATGTTCAGCTCGGCCTATATCGCCGAGGTGATCCGCGGCGGGCTGGCGGCGTTGCCCGCAGGCCAATACGAGGCGGCCGATAGTTTGGGGCTGGATTACGCCCAAAGCATGCGGCTGATCATTCTGCCGCAGGCATTGAAAATCTCGATCCCGGGTATCGTGAACGTGGCCGTGGGCCTGTTCAAAGATACAACGCTGGTTTCGGTGATTTCCATGTTCGATTTGGTGGGCATGATCCGCGGCCCGATTTTGGCCTCGACCGAGTGGAATGGCGTTTACTGGGAACTTTGGGGCTTTGCCGTCGTTCTGTTTTTCGTCGTTTGCTACGGCATTTCGCAATATTCGCAGTGGCTGGAACGTCAGCTACAGCGCGATCATCGTTAAGGAAAGGTGTGTATCATGGCTGAACCGGCACACATGGGCGTTTCGAACGAAATCGCTATCACCATCGAGAACATGAACAAATGGTATGGCCAGTTTCATGTTCTACGCGACATCAACCTCACCGTGAACCGCGGCGAGCGGATCGTGATTGCTGGGCCATCTGGCTCGGGTAAATCGACGCTGATCCGCTGCATCAACGCCTTGGAAGAGCATCAAAAAGGGCGCATCACCGTTGATGGCACGGTTTTATCGTCGGATGTGAAGAACATCGATAAAATCCGTTCGGAAGTGGGGATGGTGTTTCAGCATTTTAACCTATTCCCGCATTTGACCATTTTGGAAAATTGCACCTTGGCGCCGCTGTGGGTGCGCAAGGTTCCGAAGAAACAGGCCGAAGAAACGGCGATGCATTTCTTGGAAAAGGTGAAAATCCCCGATCAGGCGCATAAATACCCCGGCCAGTTGTCGGGTGGGCAGCAGCAGCGTGTGGCGATTGCGCGCTCGCTGTGTATGCGCCCGCGGATCATGTTGTTCGACGAGCCGACATCGGCGCTGGACCCTGAGATGATCAAAGAGGTTCTGGATACGATGGTCGAGCTGGCCGAAGAGGGCATGACCATGCTGTGCGTGACCCATGAAATGGGCTTTGCACGGCAGGTGGCCAACCGCGTGATCTTTATGGATGCGGGCCAGATTGTTGAACAAAACGAACCAGAAGAGTTTTTCAACAATCCGCAAAGCGAGCGGACGAAACTGTTCTTAAGCCAGATTTTGGGCCACTAACCCACGGCTTACAATCACGCTGCATTACCAAGGCGCGCCAGTCTGGCGCGCCTTTTGCCCTTATAGGGGCAAGGCAGTGGTTTCCTTGATGTCTTCCATCACGAAACTGGCCGAAACATCGGCAATTTTTACTTTCTTAATCAGGCGCTGATAAAACCTGTCATAGGCGGGCACATCGGCCAAACGCACGCGCAGCACATAATCTAAATCGCCTGTCATCCGCTGGGCCGCCACAATTTCGGGCATGTCGCGCACCGCTTGGCGAAAGGCCTGCAGCCATTCGGCGCTGTGGTCGTTGGTGCGGATCATCACGATGGCTTGCAGCCCCAGCCCCAAGGCGGCCGGGTTCAACAGCGCCACGCGTTTGGTCAAAACCCCTTCGGTTTCCAACCGTCTGATGCGCCGCCAGCAGGCGTTGCGTGAAAGATGCACCAAAGATGCCAGCGCATCTAGGCTAAGCGCGGCGTCTTGTTGCAAATGGTTCAGAATGTTGCGGTCTATTTCGTCGATAATTATGTGCATAGACGGGAAAATATCCACAAGTTAAGCAAAATCACAATCAAAAATGGGATCCGTTTTGCGGCGCTGCGGTGTAAACCATGGAAAACAGGTATAGGTGCCCCATGCCCCGAATGTTCCAGCGCGTTTTTGTGGACCACCCGCAATCGGTAGACGAGACATATTTTCAACACATGCGCTTTGCAGGCTGGTTTGCCGGGCAGCTGTTTTTGGCGGCGGGGGCGGCGCTGGTGCATGCGCTTATTCCCTGCCTGTTTGAAAAAACCGCCAGCCGCAGGGTGGGGCAGTTGAATGCCCGGCTGGGGCGGCGCAGCTGATGTGCCGCCTTGCCGCCTATTTGGGCCCTGCGATTGCGCTGGAAGATATCATTATCGCCCCGCCGCATTCGCTGATCATGCAAAGCAAGGCCGCCCTAGAGGCAAAACTAACCGTCAACGGCGATGGGTTTGGCATTGCATGGTATGGCACGCGGCCCGACCCGGGGCTTTACAAAAACATTTTGCCCGCGTGGTCAGATGGCAATTTGCTGAATCTTTGCCAGCATATCGTGTCGCCTTTGTTTTTGGCCCATGTGCGCGCCTCGACCGGTGGCGGCACGTCGCAGGCCAATTGCCACCCCTTCACCTATGAAAATTGGGCCTTCATGCACAATGGCCAAACCGGCGGTTTCACAGCAATGCGCCGCCCGCTAGAGGCGTGTTTGCCCGACCCGCTTTATGCCCTGCGCCGTGGCAGCACTGATTCTGAATTGTTGTTTTTGCTGCTGCTCAGCCATGGCTTGGCCACAGATCCGCAGGCGGCCTGCCAGTCGGTTTTGCAGCTGCTCACCGAAACGGCGCGGCAGCTGGGGGTTGTGGCGCTGCTGCGTCAAACATGCGTGTTCAGCGATGGGCGCCACCTGTATTGCTACCGCTATGCCAGTGATGGCCGCTGCCCCAGCCTGTATGTATCGCGCCAGTTTGTTCCCGGCGGGTTGGTTGTTGCCTCCGAGCCGCTGGATGGCCCCTCGGCCCATTGGGCCGAGGTGGCGCCAAACCAGCTGGTGCGGCTGGATCTGTCCGCCGATGCGGCCCTTGGGCCCTGTGCGGCTTAACCCGGCTTAACCGGCCAAGAACGCAGCCATATGATGGGCTGATTGCGCCGGTATCCGGCCAAAACGCTGCGAGACCGGGCAGGCGCGGCGCACCAGGCACCCGCCTGTCAGGCAACTGGTGCCTGCGGGGCTGGCAATATGGGCTTTGCAGGCAGCAACATCATAGGGCTGGCCCGGCACCAATGCGCCCACGGGGCAAGCGCTGGCGCAGGGCTGCGCGCAGCCTTGGCAGGGGGTGGCGGTGGCGTGTGGCACAGGGTGATGGCCGGGCAGCCACAGCCCACCGCGCAGCGATATCATCATGCCTGCCACCCCATGCACCAGCATGCCAACCGGGCTTTGGTGGCATTGCCCAGCCTCTTTGGCGTAGCGGATGAATGGCGCGTAGGGGGGGCCGCCAAACGGGTATTCGGCCCGCCCGCCAAACTGCTGCGCCAAGGCGCCCAAAACCCGCGTAGACCACCGATCGACCGGGTGGGGCTGGCCATCGCGCCATTCAGCGCTGGCGGTGAAAATTGGCCAAAAATCCGCGGTGCAGCCCAGTAAATAAAGCGTGTCGGCCCCCTCTATCAGCCCACCCATCAGCATCAGCCCATGGGGCGGCAAGGCCTGTTCGATCTGGGCCAGCATGGGCTAGCGGGGCCGGTGTTCGCGGGGGGGCAGGTTGGCCGGTTTGATCAGCGAGCCTGCACCATGTTCGGTGAACAATTCCAGCAAACAGGCATTGGGCACGCGGCCATCCAAAATAACCACGGCGCGCACACCGGCGGCAATGGCGGCCAGCGCGGTTTCGGTTTTGGGAATCATCCCGCCGGCAATGGTGCCATCGGCAATCATCGCTTCCACGTCTTGGGGCGACATCTCGGTAATCACGGCACCTTCGGCGTTTTTCACCCCGGCCACATCGGTCAGCAGCAGCAAGCGGTCGGCGCGCAGCGCCCCGGCCAGAAACCCTGCGGCGGTGTCGCCATTCACGTTAAAGGTTTCATTGGCGCCCATGCCGGTGGCCACGGGGGCCACCACCGGGATAATGCCTGCAGCAAAAAGATCGTGCAGAACCTGCACATTCGCCTCGACCGGTTTGCCCACAAACCCCAATTCTGGGTCGTCGGCGATGCAGACGATCAAATCATCATCCTTGCCAGACAGGCCCACCGCGCGGCCGCCCTCGTCCATGATGGCCTGCACGATGCGTTTGTTCACCAGCCCCGTCAGCACCATTTCCACCACCTCGACGGTGGCTTTGTCGGTGACGCGCTTGCCGCGCACGAATTCTGATGTGATGCCCAGCTTATCAAGCATTTCGTTTATCATGGGCCCACCACCATGCACCACCACAGGGTTCAGGCCAACTTGGCGCATCAGCACGATATCGCGGGCAAATTCCGCCATGGCATCGGCATCGCCCATGGCGTTGCCGCCAAATTTCACCACCACAATGGCGCCGGCATAGCGCTGTAGATAGGGCAAAGCCTCGGAAAGGGTGCGGGCAGTTGCAATCCAGTCGCTGTTCATATTCTGCTTTCTCATGTGGCGGCATCCTTAGCAAACGGTCCCGTGTTAGCCTGTGTGGGTGCCGCTGCCAAGTGGCCGTTGTAATTGTGGCGCAATCGTATAGATATTTCCCCGAAAGAGGGACATCATGAGCACGCATCAAAAAACACTGCTGTTGACCGGGGCAAGCCGCGGTATTGGCCATGCCACGGTGCGCCGTTTTAGCGCCGAGGGTTGGCGCGTGATCACCTGTTCGCGTCAACCTTTCCCAAAGGAATGTCCTTGGGGTGGGGGCGCCGAGACGCATATCCGGATCGATCTG
This sequence comes from Paracoccaceae bacterium, assembly GCA_009924775.1. Classification (GTDB taxonomy): domain Bacteria; phylum Pseudomonadota; class Alphaproteobacteria; order Rhodobacterales; family Rhodobacteraceae; genus CAJXSO01. The sequence continues at coordinate 9,963 of RFQY01000056.1, forward strand.
GCCGACCCAAACGACACCATCGCCAAGGTCGAAGAAATTCGCGCCCGTCTGGGCGGGCGGCTTGATGCGCTGGTCAATAACGCGGGCATCTCGCCCAAGGGGCCCGGTGGGGCGCGGTTGAACACGCTGGAAACCGACCTGCGCACATGGGGGCAGGTGTTTCATGTGAATTTCTTTGCCTCTGTGGTTTTGGCGCGGGGCCTGCGCGCAGAACTGGCCGCGGCCAAGGGGGCGGTGGTGAATGTTACCTCGATTGCCGGCAATCAGGTGCACCCATTTGCTGGCGCGGCCTATGCCACGTCGAAGGCGGCGCTGAAGGCGCTGACACGGGAAATGGCCCATGATTTTGGCCCCTTGGGCGTGCGCGTGAATGCCATTGCGCCCGGCGAGGTGGAAACCTCGATCTTGTCGCCCGGCACCGAAAAGATTGTCGAACAACTGCCGCTGCGCCGCTTGGGCCAACCCGAAGAGGTGGCGGCCACCATCTTTTTTCTATGCGCGCAAGACAGCAGTTACATTACTGGCACGGAAATAGAAATTAACGGTGGTCAGCACGTATAGGGGCGCGGCCCTTAATCCAGCGTTGCGATAATGGCGCGCAACGTGGCTAGACCTTCGGCTTTTTCGCTGGATGTCATCACAATTTCGGGGAATGCGGCGGGGTGTTTGGCCAGCTTGCCGCGCACCTGCGCCAGCAGCGTGTCATGGTCTGACAGTTTGATCTTGTCTGCTTTGGTCATCACCACCTGAAAGGTAACCGCTGATTTATCAAGCAGTTGCATGATTTCTTCGTCCACCGATTTTATGCCATGGCGCGCATCGATCAAAACAAAGGCGCGGCGCAGGGTTGGGCGGCCCGACAGGTATTGCTTTAGCAAACGCTGCCATTTTTCCACCACGGCCACCGGCGCATTGGCAAAACCATAGCCCGGCAAATCGACCAGATAGTGGCTTTCAGCCATGGTGAAAAAGTTAATCTCTTGGGTGCGCCCCGGCGTGTTCGAGGCCCGCGCCAGCCCCTTACGCCCGGTCAGGGCGTTGATCAGGCTAGATTTCCCAACATTTGAACGCCCGGCGAAACACACCTCGATACGGTCAGCCGGGGGCAGGCCGTTCATGGCAACAACACCCTTCAAAAAGTCGGTCTGGCCGGCAAACAATTTGCGCCCGCGTTCGCTGGTGGCGTCGTCAGGCGCGGGCGCCAAGGGGAATGTCATTTGCATATTATACTACCTTTGCGGCGTCGCCGGTGCAGACCTGCCCGGCGGTGATGACTTCTGCATATACACCAAATTCGCTGTGGCCCCAGCCGCTTTGCAGCATATCCAGCGTGGCGGCGTCGCGCAGGCCAGTGTCTGGGTTGGCCTCGGTTGCGCGGCAGCGGGTGATCGGCTCGCGCATGTGCAGTTGGGCATCGCCGATCTGTATGGTTTTTCCAATCAGGTCGAATTCTTCCCAAGGGGCCAGCCCCTGCAGCCAGATATTGCCACGAAAGCGGCGGGTATCCAGCGCCACGCCCAGCCGCTGCGAAAGGGCGCGCAACGAGGCCATGTTCAGCACCGATACCGAGGCGAAGGGCGCATCGCTCATCCCTTCGGGTGGGGCCTGCACCAGCCGCGTGGGGGCGGGCCTGTCTGCGGGCCACAGCGGGGCCAGCCACGACAATAGCGCCTGTGCGTCGCCCGTGGGGTCAATCTGCAGCGCGTCACGCTGCGGGTGGCGCAGGCAAAGATGACCATTGGCCAGTGTTTCGGCGGTGATGGCCATCAGCTGTGGGCTGGCGGCACCGCGCAGAAAGTTTCGGCAGGGCTGCCAGCCCGGTTGGGTGCTGGCCGCTGCATGGGCCACGGCCCAAGAACGATCGCCGGGCAGTGGCCTGCCCGGCGTTAAAAATGCGTGCTCTAGGGCTTCGGCGCCAATTCCCTTGATCGGGTGGCGCCAAAGCTGCGCGATTGTTACGCTCATTTTTTCGCGCTCTTGGCGCCACGTTGGAACGAGCTGCGGATATTGCCGAACACGTCTGGCTTATAGCCGTGGCTGCGCATGATCAGATATTGCTGGGTAAAGGTGATGGTGTTGTTGGTGATCCAGTACACCACCAGACCGCTGGCAAAGCCGCCCAACATGAACATAAACACCCATGGCATCCAGGCAAAGATCATCTTTTGCGTGGCATCGGTGGGCGCTGGGTTCAGTTTTTGCTGCAACCACATGCTGATGCCCAGCAAGATTGGCAGAATGCCGATAAAGATGGTGGCCAGCAGGCTTTGCGGTTCGGGCGCGGCCCAAGGCAGAATGCCAAACAAGTTGAAGATCGAGCTGGGATCGGGTGCGGATAGGTCGCGCAGCCAGCCAAAGAAGGGGGCGTGGCGCAGTTCCAGCGTGACAAAAATCACCTTGTAGAGCGAAAAGAAGATCGGGATCTGAATCAAGATGGGCAAGCAGCCAGAGGCCGGGTTGACCTTTTCGCGCTTGTACAGCTCCATCATTTCTTTTTGCATCCGCGCGCGGTCATCGCCCGCCCGCTCTTTCAGCTTCTCCATCTCTGGCTGAAGCTCTTTCATCTTGGCCATGCTGGCATAAGATTTATAGGCCAGCGGGAAGACCAAAATTTTGATCACGATGGTCAGCGCAATGATGGCCAGACCCATATTGCCAATGGCGGCATTCAATTCATGCAGCACAAAGAAAATCGGCTTGGTCAGGAAAAAGAACCAGCCCCAATCGATCGAGTCCAAAAAGCCATTCACGCCTTGGGGTGCGGCGTCGGTCATGCCCAGCCCATACATCAAAGATGTAAAGAATGGGTCCAGCTTTTTGCCGGCTTCGTAGTTGCGGATGGTTTCCCATTCCTTGGCACCGGCAAATAGCTGGCTGGACACGGTAATTTCTTGGCCCGGCTGCAGGGTTTGGGTGCCTAGGCGCATGGTGGTTTGGTAAATATCGCGTGTCTCGTCGTGGAAGGCGCTGAACTTGGCGCCTTGGCCTTCGGTGGGCACCATGGTGGCCATCCAGAAGTGATCGGTAAAGCCGACCCAGCCGCTTTCCGCCACTTCGATGTCGGTGTGCTGGCCGGCTTTGTCCAGATCGTCGTAGCTGGTTTCGGTCAGCGTGCCATCGGCCATGGCAATCAGGCCTTCGTGCAGGATGAAGAATTTCTTCAGCCCCGCAGGTTCGCCATGGCGGGCCAGAATGCCATAAGGCGCCAGCGCCACCTGTGCCGAACCGGTGTTGCGCACCGATTGGCTGACCGAGAACATGTAATCTTCATCCACCGCGATGGTTCTGAAAAATTCCAGCCCAGCGCCATTGTTCCAGCTCAGCGTAACGGGGCTGTTGGGGGTTAGCTGGGCGTCGGCAGGTGCGCTCCAAACGGTGTTGGGGCCGGGCACCTGATCGGCGTTCAGGCCGGCGCCGGGGGCCCAGCCGTAAACCGCGTAATATACGTTCTCGGACCCAATCGGCGACAGCAGCGTCACAATGTCTGAACCGGCATCTAGGGTTTCGCGATAATCTTTCAGCGAAAGCTGGTCTATGCGCCCGCCCTGCAACGAGATCGAGCCGGTGATGCGGTCGCTTTCGATGGCCACGCGCGCAGCGGTGCTATCGGCGGCGGTAGCGGCGGCGCTGCCTGCTGCTTGGCCGCCCGCTGCGGGCAAGGCCACTGGCGCGGTTTGTGTGGTTTGGCTGGCCACGGCCCCGGCGTTGGGGTCGGCCGGTTTTTCCGGGGGTGGGAACAGCAGAAACCACACCAGAATAACCGCAAAGCTAAGTGCGGTGGCCAGAATGAGGTTCTTGTTCTGATCGTCCATTGTGGATGTCGCCTGTCCTGATCGTGTCAAGGCGGTTCAACAGAGTGCGGCCCCAAAGGTCAAGGGGGATATGGGGGATAAGGGGCAAACCGTGCGGATTCAGCGCGCTTGGCGTGCCTTTGGGCCCCAATTTTCAATGGATCCCTGCTTTGCGCGGTGGCTTGCCAGCCATTTCCCCAAATCCCCCCCGGGCATAGGATGCGCGATTCCAAATCCTTGCACATGTTGGCAGCCCAATTGGCACAGCATGGCGTGGGCGCCCGCCGTTTCCACCCCTTCGGCCAAGGTCGCGATTTGTAGGTGATCGGCCATGCTGATCATGGCGGCGACCAATTGCTGTTGGCTACGGTCGGTTTCGATATGGCTGATGAACGAGCGGTCAATTTTGATGCGGGTGGCGTGAAAGCGGCGAATGGCGCTGATGCTGGCATTGGCGGTGCCGAAATCATCAAGGTCAATGGGGCAGCCCAGCGCCGATAACTGGCCCAGCGCCCGGGTGCTGGCATCGTTGGGCGGGGCGGCGGCGATGGTTTCCAAGATTTCCAGCCGCAGCCTGTGGGGGGCAATATCGGCCCTGTCCAGATGCCAAGCAATACGGTCGGCCAAGCCGGGATCGGCCAGATCTTGGGCCGATAGGTTTATCGATATTTCTGGAATTCCCAGCCCTTCGTCATCCCATTGCGACAGCCATGACAGCCCGGCTCGAACCATCTGCTCGCATAAGTTTGGCAACAAATGCGCAGCCCCCAAGGCGGGCAAAAAATTTGCCGGGGGCAGAACGCCATTGTTGGGGTGATGCCACCGCGCCAACATCTCTAGCCCGCTGATATCGCCCGTATCGGTGCTGATCTGGGGCTGGAACCATGGGTGCAACTGCCCCTTTTGCAGCGCTTGGGTCATCACGCTGCGGCTGGGTTTGGGCAGCGGCGTTGCGGGGGGTAGGGTGGCACAATAAAGACGTATCGCTGCGGGGGCGTGGGCCTGTGCTGCCTGCAGCGCTTGGCGGGCGGCATTTTCCAGCTGGGCGGCGCTGGCGGCAGGGCATTGGCTGGCCAAGGCCAGCCCGATCGAACAACTGGGATACAGCATGCGCCCGGCCCCATCAAAGGGTTGATCGGCCGCCGCCATCAATCGGCCTGAAATGGCGATCAGGTTTTCCAAATTCATCTTGGCCGTTGGTGCCAGCGCCACCCAAATGGCCGTGGCCCCATCGGGGCCAAGGGTGTCTTCGCTGCGCAAAATGGGGCGTAGGCGGTTGATAATGTCTTCGCGCAGGCGTTGCAGCTGCGCAGGCGCCAGATCGCGGCGCAGATCATCTGCCTGATCCAGTGCCAAAAACAAGCAAGCACACTCTTGGCCCAAGCTGCGCGCGCGTTCCATAAACCTGTGCAAATCGGGCTGTGGGCCCTGTGGGGCGGGCTGGGGCCTGAGCCAGGTTACCACCCGGCGCCAAAGCGCGCGTAGCCTGCCAAAGCGGTTTGGCGCAAATCTGTCATTGGGCGGCGTAAGGCGCGGTGATGGCTGCTGCATGGCTTTCCCTTCTGCGACGGGTGCAGATTAGGGCAAGGGCCTGAATGCAAGTTTAACGCAGAACCGGTATTCCCTCGGGCGGGGTGTCGTCTTTTGGGGTGCAGACCAAACCCGCGAAATCAAACAACTCTGGGTCCAGCATATGCGAGGGGCGGATGTTCATCAGCGCGCGGAACATTTTTTGCCGCCGGCCGGGGTGGTTTTTTTCCCATTGGTCCAGCAAGCCCTTTACCTGCATGCGTTGCAGCCCGTCTTGGCTGCCGCACAGATCGCATGGGATGATCGGGTAGTTCATCGCCGTGGCAAAGCGGGCGCAATCGGCCTCGGCCACATGGGCGAGGGGGCGGTAGACGAACAAATCGCCCTCTTCATTCACCAGTTTTGGCGGCATCGTGGCCAAGCGCGAGCCGTGGAACAGGTTCATAAAAAACGTTTCCAAAATGTCGTCGCGGTGGTGGCCCAGCACCACGGCGCTGCAGCCTTCTTCGCGGGCGATGCGATACAGGTTGCCACGCCGCAGCCGCGAACACAGCGCGCAATAGGTGCGGCCCTGCGGCACTTTATCCATGACGATGGAATAGGTGTCTTGGTATTCGATGCGGTGGGGCACGCCCATTTTTTCCAGAAATTCAGGCAGCACAGTTGCGGGAAATCCCGGCTGCCCCTGATCCAGATTGCAGGCCAGCAGGTCCACGGGCAGCAGGCCGCGCCATTTCAGCTCGTGCAGCACCGCCAGCAAGGTGTAGCTGTCTTTGCCCCCCGACATGCACACCAGCCAGCGCGCGCCGGGTTGGATCATGCCATATTGCTCAATCGCCTCGCGCGTGTGTTGCACGATGCGCTTGCGCAGCTTTTTGAACTCGGTGCTTTTGGGGGCACCATAGAACAGCGGGTGAATTTCATCTGCATCGTCAAGCATGGCTACCGCTTAGTGCAAGCCCGCCCGCCCCGCAAGCACGGGTGCAGGCCGGGGCCGTGTTTCAGGGGGACGAGGGCGGATTTTGCGGGGGTGTTTCCCCGGCGGCGTGGGGCACCGGGTCGTATCC
>RFQY01000057.1 GCA_009924775.1 Paracoccaceae bacterium
AGGTTATTTTTAATGAAACGTATTGCTTTTTTTGCAGCCCTTGCCCTGTTGTCGGGCTGTGGGGTGCCCTTCGTTCCGTTTATTTAAGGGGGCGCTTGGGCGTTTGGCATGCCGCCGTATGGCCGCACGTTGTCGCCTTTTTCTTATAGCGAAAATATATCGCATCCGCGTCTGCGGGGCTGGAATGATGCATCCTTTGGTTGCAGCGTTGCGCTGAAATGTCAGCTACGCAGTTGATGGGTGCATTTGGCCGCGCCATTTGGCCCAGCCATTTGGCATGAATGCTGGCATATCTGCATAAGGATGATGTTGTGCGATAAAACGGGCGTATCATCTGGGGTATCGCTGCCGATAAATACCCGTTTATGATTTGGGAAATGTAGATTGCCCTGAAAACTGCAGGCGTTTTTCGCCAAACTTTGTGAAGGTTTGAAATAGCGGCGTAATAAAACCGTGCATATGGCGAAAACTGTTGTGCCAAATTCTGGCCCGCTTTTTGGGGGCCTTGGGGAAAATATTCACCTGCCCCATCTTATATGCGTTTGGTTTGGCAGTCTTTTTCGGTTCTGGCTGGCAATTTGGCTTGGCCTGAGTTAGGTGTTCGTTTGGTAAGCGGCCAGTTTCAGATGCATGGCGCATGTGTTGGCCCCGGTAATTGGTTTTTGCGTGTCGTGAAACTTTGCTGGGTGGCCGATGATTATCGACTGGGACAAGCTGGAAACCATCACCGGGCGCAAGCGCGCGATGCTGGCCTATATGGCGCGCTCTATCTTGGGCATAGAGCAAACCCACAACGACGGGCTAGAGCTGGAGCAAGCGTTGCGCTTGGTGGCCAAACTGGGCACCTATTCTGGTAGTGCCGAGGCGGAATTGGCGCATCTGTCGCAAGGCCTAAGCGATGCCAAGGCAAAAACCCTTGAATTGGCGGTTGCTTTGGAAATGGTCAAAGCGGAACGCCACCATCAGCGCGGCCTTATTCAAGACCTCAAACAGCAAGTGGCCGCCTCGCAGGCGCGCGCCGAACGGGCCGAGGCGCGCCTGCACGAGGTGACGCGCTCGTTTGCCTATCTGATCGAGCGCAACGCCCGTGGCCAGGCGCTGGCCGATACCCGCCCGGCGCCCCTGTTGCTGACAAACCCGATAAACGTGCCAAACCGCGCCTAAGGGGCGGCGAAAAGCCCCCAACGCCCCACTGGACGGCTGCCAAACAGCAGCTTATAACGCCGCACATGACACGGATACTGGCGATCATTATTCGAATTATATGCCCGGCGCTCTGATAAGATCGAGCCGCCGGGAAAAGGCGTATGGACTGCCGCGCCGCCCTGTTTTTCTTCCAGACAGACCGATTTGCAAAGGACGCCACAGATGTGCGCCGATACGCCCGACTATAAAGACACCCTGAACCTGCCTGAAACCGAATTTCCCATGCGCGCAGGCCTGCCCCAGCGCGAGCCGGGCTGGCTGGCCCAATGGGCGGAAATTGGTATCTACGATCGCTTGCGTGAAAAGCCGGGGCGCACGCCCTTTATCCTGCACGATGGCCCGCCCTATGCGAATGGGCATCTGCACATCGGCCATGCGCTGAATAAGATCTTGAAGGATTTCATCGTGCGCAGCCAGCAAATGCTGGGCCACGACGCGCGCTATGTGCCGGGCTGGGATTGCCACGGCCTGCCCATCGAATGGAAAATCGAGGAAAAATATCGCGCCGAAGGCAAGAATAAAGACGAGGTGAATATCGTCGATTTCCGCCAAGAATGCCGCCGCTTTGCCGAAGGCTGGATCGAGGTGCAGCGCGATGAATTCAAGCGGCTTGGCATCACTGGCAATTGGGACAACCCGTATTTGACCATGGATTTCCATGCCGAGCGGGTGATCGCCGAAGAATTTATGAAGCTGTTGATGAACGGCACGCTCTACCAAGGCTCGAAACCTGTGATGTGGTCGCCGGTAGAGAAAACCGCGCTGGCCGAGGCCGAGGTGGAATATCACGATCACACCAGCCACCAAGTTTGGGTGCGCTTCCGCCCGGTGCAGGGGGGGGCGGCCGTGGCCGAGGGCGATTTCACGGTTGTGATCTGGACCACAACGCCATGGACCATCCCGCAAAACCGTGCGGTGGCCTATGGGCCCGGTATCTCTTATGGGCTGTACCGCGTGAGCGAAGTGCACGAGCATTCCAGCGCCCAAGTGGGCGAGGTGGTGCTGCTGGCCAATTCGCTGGCCGAAAGCGTGATGCAGGGTGTCCGGGTGACGGGCTTTGAAAAGCTGCGCGATATCGACACCGCCGCGCTGCAGGGCATGGTGCTGGCCCACCCCTATCGTGGGGTCGAGGGGGGCCAGGCCGAGTGGGATTTCGATGTGCCCATGCTGCCGGGCGAACATGTGACCGAAGAGGCGGGCACAGGGTTCGTACATACCGCGCCCAGCCATGGCGACGACGATTATCAACTGGGCCTGCAATACGGCCTGCCGATGACCTATAATGTCACCGAAGACAGCAGCTACCGCGCAGATCTGCCGCTGTTTGGCGGGCAACACATCATTTTGCCCGACGGCAAAGAAGGCCCCGCCAATGTGTCAAATATCAAGGCCATGCACGGGGCAGGGGCGCTGTTTGGCAAGGCCAAGCTGAAACATTCCTACCCGCATTCTTGGCGTAGTAAGGCACCGCTGATCTATCGCAACACGCCGCAGTGGTTTGCCGCCATCGACCGCGCGGTTGGCGATGGCCAAGATAGCTATGGCAAAACCATCCGCGAACGCGCGCTGACCTCGATTGACCAGCTGGTGAAATGGACGCCCGCCACCGGGCGCAACCGCCTTTATTCCATGATCGAGGCGCGCCCCGATTGGGTGTTGTCGCGCCAGCGCGCATGGGGTGTGCCGCTGACCTGCTTTGTGAAAAAAGGCGCCCGGCCCACGGATGCAGATTTCTTGCTGCGCAATCCCGCCATCAACGCCCGCATCGCCGAGGCCTTCGAGGCCGAGGGCGCCGATGTATGGTATGTCGATGGCTTCAAGGCGCGGGTGTTTGGCACCGATGCCAACCCAGATGACTACGAACAGGTGTTCGATGTGCTGGATGTGTGGTTCGATTCCGGTTCTACCCATGCATTCGTGCTGCGCGACCGTGCCGATGGTGCCCCCGATGGCATTGCAGACCTATATCTAGAAGGCACCGACCAGCACCGCGGGTGGTTCCATTCCTCGATGTTGCAGGCCTGTGGCACCAAGGGGCGCGCGCCCTATCGCGGGGTGCTGACCCATGGCTTTACGCTGGATGAAAAGGGCATGAAAATGTCCAAATCCTTGGGCAACACGGTGGCCCCGCAAGAGGTGATCGACGAATATGGCGCAGATATTTTGCGCCTGTGGGTGGCGCAATCTGACTATACTGTTGATCTGCGTATCGGCGACAAGATCATCAAAGGGGTGGCAGACAGCTACCGCCGGTTGCGCAATACCATGCGCTTTATGCTGGGTGCACTGGCTGATTATACCCCCGATCAGCAGGTAGACCCCGCCGATATGCCCGAATTAGAGCGCTGGGTTTTGCACCGCTTGTGGGAATTGGATGGCCAAGTGCGCAAGGGCTATGCAGAATACGATTTCCAAGGCGTGTTCCAGGCCCTGTTCAACTTTGCCACGGTTGATCTGTCGGCCTATTATTTCGATATCCGCAAAGACGCGCTTTATTGCGATGGCGACAGCCTGCGCCGCCGCGCTGCGCGCACGGTGATGGATATTTTGTTCCAGCGCCTGACCACATGGCTGGCCCCGATTTTGGTGTTCACCATGGAAGAGGTCTGGCTAGAGCGGCACAAAGGCCCGGGCGCCTCGGTGCATTTGCACGATTTCCCCGAAACCCCGGACAGCTGGCAAAACCCGGATCTGGCGGCAAAATGGGCGGGCATTCGCAAGGTGCGCCGCGTGGTGACCGCCGCATTGGAACTGCAGCGCCGCGACAAGGTGATTGGCGCCAGCCTCGAGGCGGCACCGGTGGTGTATCTGGAAGATCCGCAGGTATTAGAGGCGCTGAAAACCGTGGCCTTTGAGGATGTCTGCATCACCTCTGCCGTTTCGCTAAGCACGGGCACTGCCCCAGCGGATGCCTTCGCTATGGCCGAGGTACCCGGTGTGTGGGTGGTTTTTGAAAAAGCCGATGGTCAAAAATGCGAACGCTGCTGGAAAATCCTGCCCGATGTGGGCAGCCATAGCCACGCCGCTGTGTGCCAACGCTGTGACAGCGCGCTGGGCTAGTTCTGGCGAAAAGCGCGAAAAGAACCATAAAAAGGCACGCTGGGCGTGCCTTTTTTGTTGGGTCAGCCAGATGTGGCGCGGGCGGGAATAAGCTGCTGCATAATGCCCACACCCAGCAAATACAGGCTGGTGGCCACCAGCCCCCAATGCGCCCAGCTGCCGGGGTGAAAATCAACCCATGCAGCCCAGCCGGCAAAAATTGTCCACGCCAGCGCCACGGGCAGCGACACGCTGCGCCAGCGCACCGTGCGCACGGGGTGGATGAACTTGAGCGGGGTGAACATGGCAACCGCCAACAGCGCCACCAACCCCACGATCACATAGAAATTGGGCTGCACCGCAAACAGCACCAATACCAGCATGTTCCAGCATCCGGGAAAGCCGGAAAATGAATTGTCTTTGGTTTTCATGCGGTTATCTGCAAAATACATGGCGCTGGCAAAGGTGATGACGATAATGGCAAACCACCCCGTCCAGCCCGGCAAAAGCCCCGATTTGAACAGCGCATAGGCGGGCACAAAGACATATGTCAGGTAATCGATGATCAAATCTAACAGCACACCGTCAAATTCGGGGGCATTGGTTTTGACATCATATTTGCGCGCCAACGGCCCATCGATCCCGTCGACGGCAAAGGCAACGACCAGCCATAAAAACATCAAGCTCCATTTTTCCTCGACCGCGGCCAACATGGCCAGCATGGCAAAAACAGCGCCTGTCGCGGTGAGCAAGTGCACCAATAACGCTTTGAATTGGATCGACAAAATTACCTACCTTTCAGAAACTGTCGCGCGCCCGGGGGTGGGTGGCCTCGTAGACCTGCAGCAGTCGGGCGGTGTCCACGGCCGTATAGGCCTGCGTTGTGGACAGCGAGGCATGCCCCAGCAATTCCTGAATGGCGCGTAAATCGCCGCCTGCATCCAGCAAATGTGTGGCAAAGCTGTGGCGCATGGCGTGGGGTGTGGCGGTGGCGGGCAGGCCCAATTGCATGCGCGCCTGTTCCATCACTTTTTGAATAGCGCGCGGGCCCAGCGGGCCACCCCGCACGCCGCGAAACACAGCGCCATCGGCGGCTATCGGATGCGGCAGCAAACGCAGATACTGTGCCATGGCCTGCTGGGCGGCGGGCAAAACGGGCACCAGACGTTCTTTGCCGCCCTTGCCCAAGACGCGCAGCATATCGCCCAAGGGCAGATCGGCCCCGCGCAACGAAAGCGCCTCGGATATGCGCAACCCGCAGCCATAAAGCAGCGTGACAACCGCCAAATCGCGCGCCGCCACCCATGGCGCTGGCGCCTGCAATTCAACCCGGTCCAGCATGGCGCGGGCTGCATCCACGGCCAAAGGACGGGGCAGTTTTTTCTGAAATTTCGGGCTGCGCGTGGCCAAAATAGCGGTGGGTTCGAACCCCTCGCGTTCGGCCAGCCAGCGAATGAAGCTTTTGACCGCAGACAGTTTGCGCGCCAGCGAGCGTGGGCCGATGCCCTGCGCGCGTTCGTGCGCCATCCATGCGCGCATGTCACTGGTTTGCAACCCACCCAAAGCGGTTGTACCCAGCGCCTGGCCCATGTGCTGGCCCACAAAGCCCAAAAACCCTGCCACATCATGGCGATAGGCCGCGATCGTGTTGTCAGCGGCGCCCTTTAGCGCGCTTTGCCGATCCAGCCAATCGGCCATGGCTTGCGTTACACCGGGTGAGGCATGGCTCATGACAGCCAACGGCGCATCGCCCTTTCAAAGACGCCTGCGAAAAATGTCAGCAAATCCACGCCTTGACTGGGCGAAAACTGATGGGGGTCTTCGGCGCCCATCAACAACATGCCGGGCAACCGCCCGCTGCCGAAATCTAACCGCAAACACGCCTCTGATCGCAACCAGCCCGAGGCCTCGCCATAGACCGTGGCGCTGCCTTCGCGGATTTGGCGCAACACCACCGGGCGCACCGGCGTGCCGCGCCCGCCTGTCAGGTAGTCATCGACAAAACCGGGCGCCGCCACATGCAGCACATCGCCCAGTTTTTCCGCCACAGGGGCGCCATCTGACTGGCTGCTTTCCAGCACCAAGCGGATGGTATCCACACGCAAAATGGCCGCAACTTCACTGCCGAGGTTGCGCAAAAACCCCTCAAAATCAACGGGATCTAGCATGCATAAAATCGCGCGGTGCACTTGGTTTGTGCCGGCCAAGTTTTCGTAGGCGGCTGCAATCATGTTGCGATGGGTATCTTCCAGCCGCGTCAGGCGCGCCTCTAGCCGCTCCATCGCAAGGCCGCGCAGATCCACGATATTGCTGCCCATGGCGCGGTCATTGGCCAGCACCAAGGCGCGCATTAAATCGGCATCTTCCAGCACCACATCGGGCTGGGCCAAGATTTGGTCGCGTACCGCCTCGTCAATTTTCGGCTTGGTGGTCATGCTCGCCTCGTGCCTCGCCTTATGCCTTTGCTGGGAAGCTTAGCAAAGCTTTCCGTGGTTTTCTGCTATTTTTTCCGGTTTCTGCGAGATTAGGCGGGGCTTTGTCAATGAAGAAGGCCCGCCCCAAGGGCAGGCCTTGCGCACCCAAAGCTGTGGGCGCTGTGAAACCGGGCCGTTTGCGCCGGCTTAAACGATTTTAATGCCTGCGCTTTCAGCGTCTTTCAGAAACTGCGCCAGCCCGGCATCGGTCAGCGGGTGCTGAGCCAGTTTTTTGATCACTTCGGGCGGTGCGGTCATCACATCGGCGCCAATTTTTGCGGCGTCAGACACATGGTTAACCGTGCGGATCGAGGCGGCCAAAATCTGGGTTTCAAAGCCGTAATTGTCGTAGATCTCGCGGATATCGGCAATCAGCTCCATGCCATCAAGGTTGATGTCGTCCAAGCGCCCGATAAAGGGGCTGATAAACGTGGCACCGGCCTTGGCGGCCAACAGGGCCTGATTGGCCGAAAAACACAAGGTCACGTTGATCATGTGCCCCTCGGTTGACAGGGCTTTGCAGGCTTTCAGCCCGTCCCATGTAAGCGGCAGTTTGATCGCGATATTGTCGGCAATCGCGGCCAGCTTGCGCCCTTCGGCGATCATGGCGCTGGCTTCGGTGGCGACAACCTCGGCGCTGACCGGGCCATCGACCAAAGCGGCGATTTCTTTGGTCACTTCCAAAATATCGCGGCCAGATTTTTTGATCAGCGAGGGGTTTGTGGTAACGCCATCGACGATTCCAAGATCGTTCAGTTCGGAAATGGCGGCGATGTCGGCGGTGTCCACGAAGAATTTCATGGCTGGCTCCTATGGCAGTGGGCTTGCTCCGCCCCGCCTTTACCCCATAGGACTGGAAGTCGAAACCGAAAACTGCGGGGCATGTCGGCGTGAGCGCATTCTTTGAACAAGGGGCATTGGTGGCGGTGTTAACCGCCGAACCGCTTGACCGCCTGCTTGATTACCGCGCGCCCGAGGGGGGCTGCATGCTGGGCGCCTTTGTGCAGGTGCCGCTGGGGCCACGCCGGGTTGTGGGCGTGGTGTGGGGGCCGGGCGAGGGGCGGTTTGACCCCGCCAAGATACGCGCGGTGCAAAAGGTGTTGGATGTGCCGCCCATGCGCGACGAGTTGCAAGAGTTTCTGACGCGCGCGGGCGATTATACGCTGACGCCTATGTCGCAAATGCTGCGGCTGGCCACGCGTGCGCCGGGGTTGGGGGATCCGCCCTCGATGCGCAAGATCTATCGCTTGGGCGCCCATGCCCCCGCCCGCCTAACCGAGGCCCGCGCCCGCGTGCTGCAGGTGCTGCAAGACTATGGCGGCTTGGCCTTCACCTTGGGCGAGCTTTCGGCCAGCGCGGGCGTGACCAGCAGCGTGATCAAGGGGCTGGTGGCCCAAGGCGCCGTGTGCGAAGAGGACAGCCCACGCGATCTGCCCTTTCAGCGGCTAGATCCCGACCATGGTGCCAAGGCCCTGACCGAGGCCCAGGCCCAGGCAGCCCAGCAGCTGGTGGCAGGGGCACGCGCGGGGGGCTATGGCACCACGCTTTTGCATGGGGTCACCGGCTCGGGCAAAACCGAGGTGTATCTGGAAGCGGTGGCCGAATGCCTGCGGGCCGGGGCGCAGGCGTTGGTTTTGTTGCCAGAAATTGCCCTGACGCAAGAGTTTTTAACCCGGGTCGAGGCCCGCTTTGGCGCCCGCCCCGCCGAATGGCATTCGGGCGTTACCCTGACCGAGCGGCGCCGGGTGTGGCGCATGGCCGCCGAAGGGGGCGTGGGGCTGGTGGTAGGGGCCCGTTCGGCGCTGTTTTTGCCCTATCAAAACCTTGGGCTGGTGGTGGTGGATGAAGAACACGACACCTCGTACAAGCAAGAGGAAGGCGTGATTTACAACGCGCGCGACATGGCGGTGCTGCGCGCCAGTATTTGCGGCGCGCGGGTTGTGCTGGCCTCTGCCACGCCCAGCTTGGAAACTTGGGCGAATGCCGAGGCGGGCAAATACCAAAAGCTGGTTTTGGCCAACCGCTTTGGCGCCAGCGTTTTGCCAAAAATGCAGGCCATCGATATGCGCGCCGAAACCTTGCCTGCCCAACGCTGGATTTCAGCGCCGCTGCAGGGGGCGGTTAACGCGCGTATCGCGGCGGGCGAACAGGCGCTGCTTTTCATCAATCGCCGTGGCTATGCCCCGGTCACGCTGTGCCGGGCCTGTGGCCACCAGATTGGCTGCGATCATTGCGATGCGCGCATGGTCGAGCATCGGTTTCTCAAACGTCTTGTGTGCCATCAATGCGGCGAAACCAAACCCATGCCCGAGGCCTGCCCCGCGTGCCATGTCGAGGGGCGATTGGCGGCTGTTGGCCCCGGGGTCGAGCGGTTGGGCGAAGAGGCGGCCGCGCTTTTCCCCCATGCGCGGATTGCCACGCTTAGCTCTGATATGTTTGGCAGCGCACGGGCGTTAAAGGCGCAGATTGCCGCAATTGCCGAGGGCGAGGCCGATATCATCATTGGCACCCAGCTGGTGGCCAAGGGGCACAATTTTCCACGCCTGACCTTGGTGGGGGTCATTGATGCCGATTTGGGGCTGCAAGGATCAGATTTGCGCGCCGCCGAACGCACCTTTCAATTGATGCGGCAGGTGGCGGGGCGCGCAGGCCGGGCCGCGCGTGCGGGTGTGGCCATGCTGCAAACCTACCAGCCCGAACACCCGGTGATCCGTGCCATTTTGGGCGGCGATGAACAGGGGTTTTGGCAGGCCGAAGCGGCGCTGCGTCAACAGGCTGGCGTGCCGCCCTATGGGCGCATGGCGGGGATCATTATTTCAGCCCCAACGCCGCAAGCGGCCTTTGATCTGGGCCAGGAACTGGCCCGGCGCGTGGCCCCCTTGGCCCGCGTGGGCGCGCAGGTCTTTGGGCCTGCGCCCGCGCCGATTGCCCGCATTCGTGGCCGTCACCGCGTAAGATTGCTGGTCAAGGCCGACCGTGGCGTTGCGCTACAAGCTGCGCTGGCGGCTTGGGTTGGGCAGGTGCGCCTGCCAGCCCAAGTGCGGCTGGCCATCGACATTGATCCGCAAAGCTTTTTCTAGGCTATCACGCCGGCGCGCAGGCCACGTTGATCAAGCACGAAATCCGTGGCCATGGCGCCCAGCCACATGCAAAACAACGCCAGCCAGGCCGTGCCCGCAAAGACCGATCCGCCAGTCACGCCCGCGCCAATGGCGCAGCCCCCCGCCAACATCGCGCCAAAGCCCATCAGCACCGCCCCAAACATCGACCGGCGCATGGTTGCGGCGTCGCTGAACCCTTCGAATTTGAATTCGCCCATCACCATCGCGCTGGTAAACGAGCCCAGCACAACCCCGGGCACCAACCCCACCGAGAATTGCATCACCTCGTTGCGATCAAGGAAAAACATCAATGTATGGGCGGATGGGCCCGAGAATGTCACGCTTTCCACCGTGACCGGATCAAATGCCACCTGCGACAACGCATGGGTGCTGACCCAGCCCACCGCCACCGCAAACCCAACGCCGGCGCCAAAGACGATTCGCATCACCGGGATTTGGTTGCGCCATGACAACACCAACGCCAGCACGGCAAACACCACGCCAATGGCCAAGCCGCCCCAGTTTGGCAGGCCAAATGCGCCCAAAAGATCCACGTTGCGCCCGCCTTGCGTCACCCAAAGCGCGGCCAGCGCGTTGCGCGTGTCTGCCAAAATGCCAGCAAGGCTCATCTGTGCGACCACCGCAAACACCAATCCCGCAACGACCGAGCGCAGGTTCCCCGTTGCCGCAAGCACCAACAAACGCCCCGAACAGCCGCGCGCCAGCACCATGCCCACGCCAAAGATCAACCCGCCGATAATGGCCCCAGACCAGCTGCCGGGAATGGCCATTTGCCGGGCATTCGCGGCATCAAACAGGCCCAGCAGCTGCGCGGCCTGCACCCAAACCACGGCTGTGGAAAAGGTCAAAAACCACACGGCCACCTTGTCGCCCATTTGGCGGCGGGCAAATTCCACAGTGGCCGCGCGCAGGCAAAACCGCGAGCGCTGGGCCGACACGCCGAAAATTACGCCGGTGGCCAGCCCCAACAGCGCTGCGGTTTCCGGCTCGCCCAAGGTTTCTACAAGCGACAGCAAATCCATCTGCGGCTCCTTTGTGTTTGGGGGGTTATGCCGCCATGTGGCTTGGCCCGCCTTGATTCAGATCAGATCAGATTGGCTGGGGCGCCGCTACCGCCTGCCTACCGTAGTGTTGCGCTCTTATCAAAGCTGGGGAAAAGGCGTAAGGGCAAAGCATGAAAACCATGACCCTTGCTCAGGCCCAGGGCCTGCCGTTTTGGCGCCGCCCCATCGCGCTGCTATTTTGCATGGCGTTGGGCATGCCGATTGCTTTTAACACATGGTCGGCGCTGCTGAATAACTTTGTCATCGAAGTGGCAGGCTTTGACGGCGCCGATATTGGCCTTTTGCACACCGTGCGCGAGATACCGGGCTTTTTGGCGGTGGGCGTTATCGCGGTGCTGTTGCTGATGCGCGAGCAGGTTTTGGGGCTGGTCTCGTTGTTTATGCTGGGTGTGGCCACGATGGTAACGGCATGGTTCCCCAGCATGGGGGGCATTTTGACCATCACCATGCTCAGCTCGATTGGCTTTCACTATTACGAAACCGTCAATCAATCGCTGCAGTTGCAATGGCTTCCCAAAGACCGCGCGCCGCAAATCTTGGGCTGGTTGTTGGCGGCGGGGTCTGCGGCCACGCTGGTGGCCTATGGGCTGATCGTGATGACATGGCGTGCCTTTGATCTGTCTTATGATCTGGTCTATCTGGTGTCTGGCGGTATCACGGCGGTGATTGCGGTGATGTGCTACCTGCTTTACCCGCAATTCGAGGCGCCAAACCCACAGAAAAAACGCCTGATCCTGCGCCGCCGCTATTGGCTTTATTACGCTTTGCAGTTCATGGCCGGCGCCCGGCGGCAGATATTCATCGTCTTCGCTGGCTTCATGATGGTCGAGAAATTTGGCTTTGATGTGCACGAGGTGACAGCGCTGTTCATGATCAATCTGGTGATCAATATGGGGCTTGCGCCGGTTTTTGGCCGGGCGGTGGCGCGGTTTGGGGAACGCAATACGCTGGTTTTTGAATATAGCGGGCTGGCGATTGTGTTTTTGGCCTATGGCGGGCTTTACTGGTTTGGCTGGGGGGTGCTGCTGGCCTCGGTGTTGTATGTGGTCGATCACATGCTGTTTGCGCTGGCCTTGGCGCTGAAAACCTATTTCCAAAAAATCGCAGACCCGTCCGATATTGCCCCCACGGCGGCTGTGGCCTTTACCATCAATCACATTGCTGCGGTGGGTTTGCCCTGGGCCTTGGGGCTGCTGTGGCTGGTGTCGCCCACGTCGGTGTTTGTGCTGGCGGCGGCCATGGCGACCACCTCGTTGGGGTTGGCGCTGTGTATTCCGCGCCACCCCGAACCGGGACGGGAAACCATTTTCACGCGTAGCGTGCTGGCCAGCCCAGCCCAATAAGATCAGATTGGATCTGAAATGGATAAGTCGGCAAAATTCTTGACCGGGTCCACCATGCGTCATGTCGTGGTGATGACGCTGACCGGCTCGCTTGGCTTAAGCTTTATGTTCTTGGTGGATTTTCTGGCGCTGTACTGGATCAGCCGCCTGCAAGATGAACATCTGATCAGCGCCGTTGGTATTGCCGGCACCATCCAGTTTTTCGTGGTCTCGGTGGCCATCGGCATGATGATCGCGGCGGTGGCCTTGGTGGCGCGTGCCTTGGGGCAGGGCAACCCCGACCGCGCCCGCCGCGTGGCGGTGTCTGCGTTGATTTATGTCACCACGCTGCAAAGCGTGATCGCGGTTGTGGTTTATTTCTGGCGCTTCGAGATTTTGGCTTGGTCTGGCGCCGAGGGCGAAGTGCTGCAGGTGGGGGCGCAGTTTTTGCAAATTTCGCTGCCGTCTTTGCCGCTGATCGCCATGGCGATGACCTCTAGCGCGGTGTTGCGCGCCGCGGGCGATGCGTGGCGTTCGATGATGGTGACATCTGTGGGCGGGCTGGTGGCGCTGGTGATTGACCCGATATTGATCGTGGTTTTGGGCTGGGGCGTGCCGGGCGCGGGGCTGGCCATTGTTATCTCGCGCGGGGTTATGGCAGGGTTTGGCCTGTATTGGGTGACCCGCCAAGGCCTGATGGGCCGGCCCAGCCGTGCGGATCTGGCGCAAATCTGGCGCCCGTTCTTTGCCATTGCCCTACCCGCCGTCGCGACCCAAGTTTCCACCCCCTTTGGCAATTGGGTTTTGATCAAGGCGATGGCGGCCCATGGTGAAAGCGCCGTGGCCGGTTTGGGTGTGGTTGCGCGGCTGCAGATCTTGGGGTTTGGGGGCATCTTTGCCCTGTCGGGTGCCATTGGTGGGATCATCGGCCAGAACTATGGCGCAGGCCTGCATGATCGGGTGCGCCAAGCCTATGTTGACGCCTTGAAATTTTGCGCGCTTTACACCGCGGTCGTCTGGGGCCTGATGGTGATATTTGCCGATTATTTGGCCCGCGCCTTTGGCTTGGGGGCCGATGGCGCGCAGGTGGTGCATTGGTTTGCCTGGATCGGGGCGGGCAGTTTTGTGTTCACGGGCGCGCTGTTTGTGGCCAATGCCGCCTTTAACAATTTGGGCCGCCCGGTTTGGGCGACGATGGCCAATTGGACGCGCGATGGCCTGCTGATGGCGCCTTTGGCCTTTGGCTTGGGGGCTGTATGGGCTGGCTTTGGGGTGATTGTGGCGCAGGCGCTGGCCAATGTGCTTGTGGGCACCTTGGTGGCTTGGGCGGGCTGGCGCTTTGTTGTGCGGGGCGCGCGCGCCGGGCTTGACCCTGCGGTGCATCGGGCCTAACGCCAAAGCGCAGCCAACGAGGAGCATACCATGCCCACATTCACCGCCCTAACCACCCTTATGGGACAAGACAAAGCCGAGGCGCTAGGCGCGGCGTTGGAAAACCTGTTTCCCGAACCCATCGGCGTGGGGGTTTACGAAATCGAAGATGGCTCGGGCCTGCGAGAGGTCGCATGCTATTTCGTCGAGCCGCCCGATGACTTGGGCCTTGCGCTGTTGGCCAAGGCGCATGGGGCCAAGCCCTTTGTGGTGTCAGAACTGCCTGAAACCGATTGGGTGGCAAAGGTGCGCCGGGAATTAACGCCCGTGGTTGCAGGGCGCTTTTTTGTCTATGGCAGCCACGACGCCGATAAGGTGCCTGCCGATTGTCAGCCGCTGTTGATCGAGGCGGCAATGGCCTTTGGCACCGGCCATCATGGCACAACGCTGGGCTGCTTGCGCGCGCTTGATAGGCTGGCCAGCAGCGGGTTTCAGGGCCAGCGCGTGGTGGATATTGGCTGTGGCACCGCGGTTTTGGCCATGGCTGCGGCCTGCATTTGGCCCGGCGAAGTGCTGGCCAGCGATATCGACGCTGTTGCCGTCGAGGTGGCCGAAGCCAATGTGAAAGCCAACCAGCTGCAAGGCCGCGTGCGCTGCCTAGAGGCGGTGGGCTTCGAGCATGACGCCCTGAAAAATGCAGCCCCCTTTGATCTGGTTTTTGCCAATATTCTCAAGGGTCCGCTGATCGCCCTTGCCCCCGATATGGCGCAATACACGCAGGCGCAGGGCAAGATAATTTTGTCGGGCATCTTGAACGAGCAGGCCGACGAGGTGGCACAAGTTTATGCCGAAAATGGCATGGAGCTGGCCCATCGCGAAGAAATTGGCGAATGGACAACCCTGACGTTGCAGCGCCAGTAAACTTGTAATCATTTGAATTGAAATGAAAAAAGGCCGCGCATTGCTGCGCGGCCCTTCTTTCGTGCCGGTAACCCGCCTGAACGAGGGGGTCAGGACTGGCGCGACACGTAGTCGATATCGCCGCGGCAAAGACCGATGTCTTCCAGCTCGCGGTCGCTCAGACGGGACAGCGCAGTGCGGGTCACGCGCGCATCGTTCCAGCTGATCACGGCAGCAATAAGCGCCGAAAAGAAGCCGCAAACGGGGGCGGATTGGGTGCGGGTTGTTTCAAAAATAGCCATGTTTCGGTCCTTGCGATGATTTTCTAGGCGGGTTGTAAACCACTCGGTGTCTGGCGCATCTAAGGCTGGGCGCGTCTTTGCACAAGTTCCATTTTTTGCATGCGCGGCATGCTTTGGGTGCATAGGTCGCTTTTGGCGATAGGCCCAATAAATAAAGGATCATTGCCAGTATGCATATGTCGCTTTTGCGCGGTGCTGCGGCGAATTTCGGCAGAAAAATGCTGCCCTGCAGCAAAAATGCCGCCCGCCACCATGTTTGTTTCAGCTTGGCGTTTGTTCGCGTTTCGTGCTAGTGCGTCTTTAAAGCAACAATATCGGGGGCGGTGATGCGGGTTTTGGGGCTGGATCCAGGCCTACGCAACCTTGGTTGGGGGGTAATCGATGTGCAGGGGAATCGCCTGACGCATGTTGCCAATGGCATCTTACACTCGGTCGGCAGCGATTTGGCGCTGCGTTTGCTGTCGCTTTATCACCAATTGGGCGAGGTGGTTGAACGCTATCAACCCAACACCGCCGCCGTGGAACATACATTCGTCAATAAAGATGGCGCTGGCACCCTAAAGCTGGGGCAGGCGCGCGCCATCGCGCTGCTGGTGCCGGCAAAATTTGGCATTCCGGTGGGGGAATATGCGCCAAACGCGGTGAAAAAAACCGTGGTGGGTGTGGGCCATGCGCAAAAAGGCCAGGTCGAGCATATGGTGCGCATGCAATTGCCCGGCGCGCAGATCAACGGTGCCGATGCCGCCGATGCGCTGGCGGTGGCCATCTGCCACGCCTATCAAGGGGCCTCGGCAACAAAGCTGGCGGATGCGGTGAAAAGGGCGACGGCATGATCGGGAAAATCGCAGGGCGGCTAGAGTATCGCGCGGATGACCATGTTTTGGTTGATGTGCGCGGTGTGGGCTACTTGGTCTATTGCAGCGATCGCAGCTTGGCCCAATTGCCCGGCCCCGGGCAGGCTGTGGCGCTTTACACCGAACTGCTGGTGCGCGAAGACCTGCTGCAGCTTTACGGCTTTTTGACGCTGCTGGAAAAAGAATGGTTTCGCCTGCTTTTAACGGTTCAGGGAATTGGGGCTAAGGCGGCTTTGGCCATTTTGGGGGCTTTGGGCGCCGAAGGCACCAGCCGCGCCATTGCGCTGGGCGATGTGGCGGCGATCAAGGCGGCCAGGGGCATTGGGCCCAAAACCGCCCAGCGCGTGGTGATCGAGCTGAAAGATAAGGCGCCTATGCTGATGGCCATGGGGGCAGGGGGCGCCGCACCTGTCAGCATACCCGACGATGTGCTGGATGCCGGCGATAGCGCCGAGGCGCCGAAACCCGCGCCCAAAGCGCCCGCACCCGCCCACAGCCAAGCGGCCGCACAATCCGAGGCGCTTTCAGCCTTGTCAAACCTTGGCTATGCCCCCGCCGAAGGCGCGGCCGCCGTGGCGCAGGTGGCAGGTGAGGCCCCCGATGCCG
>RFQY01000058.1 GCA_009924775.1 Paracoccaceae bacterium
CGCCAAGGCAGCCTGACGCGCAGCCGATATTCGGCCCGCCTTGCGTGGTGTTTTACCCGGCCCCGCAAATTTGTTGACAGACGCCCCCTGCCGCCACCTGTCGTTCTAGACAGCACTGTCCACGACTCAATTCACATATCATAACAGGGAGAAAAACCATGACCAAAACGCCGCACCACCCCGCGGTATCGCTTTACGCGCGCGAAACCCGCGCGGGCCTGATGGACCGGCGCGAATTCATATCGCGCGCCACCATGCTGGGCCTCAGCGCCAGCGCCGCCTATGCCGCCATCGGCCTAAGCCTGCCCACCCCGGCGCAGGCAGCCCCCCAAAAAGGTGGCACATTGCGGGTGAACATGGAAACCAAAGCGCTGAAAGACCCCCGCCTGTGGGACTGGACAGAATACGCCAATTTCTGCCGCGGCTGGCTGGATTATCTGGCACAGTTCAACCGCGATGGCAGCGTGACGGGCGGGCTGCTTGAAAGCTGGAGCGCCAATGACGCGGCCACCGAATATGTGCTGAACCTGCGCAAAGGCGTGAAATGGAACAATGGCGACGATTTCACCGCCGAAGACGTGGTGCATAACTTCGATCGCTGGGCCGATGGCACGGTCGAGGGCAACTCGATGGCAACCCGCGTGGCCGCGCTGCAAGACCCCGACACCAAAAAACTGCGCCCCGGCGCGGTCGAGGTGATCGACGCCCATACCGTGCGGCTCAATCTGGCCCAATCCGATATCAGCATCATTGCAGGCCTGTCAGATTACCCTGCAGCCGTGGTGCACCGCAGCTATACGGGCGGTGATTTGCTGGACAATCCCATCGGCACCGGCGCCTATCTGCCAGAAAGCTACTCTGTGGGCGAAAAAGGCGTGTTGGTGCGCAACCCCAACCACGACTATTGGCGCGCGGGCGGCTGGCTGGACCGGATCGAATTTATCGATCTGGGCACCGATCAATCGGCCATTTTGGCCGCCGCCGAGGGCGACGAGATCGACCTGACCTATCGCACCGATGGCGATTTCGTGGCCGCCTTTGACGCCATCGGCTGGCAGCCCACGGATGTGGTCACTGCCAACACCTTGGCCGTGCGTTTCAACCAAGCAGGCGCGCCCTATGACAACCGCGATGTGCGCCGTGGCATTCAGCTGGCCGTCGATAATGCCAAGGTGCTGGAATTGGGCATTGGCGGGCTGGGCCTGCCGGGCGAAAACCACCATGTCTGCCCCGTACATCCAGAATACGCCACCCTGCCCGCGCTAGAGGTAAACCCAGACAAGGGCCGCGAAATGGTGGTGGCCGCAGGCCATGGCGATACCGAATTTGAACTGACCTCGCTGGATACCGAATGGCAGCGCAACACATGCGATGCCATTGCCGCGCAAATGCGCGACGCGGGCCTGAACGTGAAACGCACCATTCTGCCCGGCGCAACATTCTGGAATGATTGGCTGAAATATCCGTTCTCGGCCACCGAATGGGGCCCGCGCCCCTTGGGCATTCAGATCATGGCGCTGGCGTATAAAAGCGGTGTGGCATGGAACGAAAGCGCCTTTGCCAACGAAACATTCGACAGCTTGCTGGCGCAGGGCCTTTCGATTGCCGATGCCGACAAACGGCGCAAGATCATGGCCCAGATGCAGCGTATCTTGCAAGAGGAAGGCGTGTTGATCCAGCCCTATTGGCGTTCGGTCTATAACCACTCGAACGGCAAATTCGCCAATGTAAACGTGCATCCCTTCTACCAATTGGATCTGCACGACATTCACATGCAGGGCTAATCAACAGCCCCCCTACGCGCGCCCGTGCCCCTGCGGCATGGGCGCGTTAATAAACAGCGATGGTCGCCAAAACACGCCCGCTTTCGGCCACGGGCCTAGCGCTGCGCAGGCAAAAACGCCTCGACAGCTGCGGCGGCCATGACAATGGATTGCCCCGTGCCCGGGTGGCGCGAATTCAGCCCGCCCTTTTTCACCAAAACCGTGACATTGGCATCGCCAAACAGCCCGGCAATGGCATCACGATCTACCTGCTCGGGGGCTTGCACGCCGATTGTCACGACAATACGCAGCGCCCCACGCTGAACCCCCGGCACACCAAGCAGATGCAAAGACGAGCGCTGCCGCGCGTTTTCCACCGCGCGCATGGCCGCCTTGGTATAGTTTTCGCCATGCAGGTCGTTGCCCATACCCATTTCGATAATGAATCGTTGGTCCGCCATCACTGCGCCTCCAGATCAAGCGAGACAGATATGGCCACAAGGGCCATAACATTGGGCGGCCCACTGGGGCGGGGCACATCCAAACCGCCCTCAACCACCACAACCCGCGGCTGGCCATAGGGAAAGGCCGCCTCGATCTGGGCGCGATCCACCAGATCGGGGCGGGCCACACCAATTTCTACATCCAAGATCATCGCCTCTTTCGGGGCGCCAAACAGCTCGGCCAGATTGATCGAGTTGCGCCACAGCGCATCGCGCACAGCACGCAGCGCGGCCTGCGTATAGTCTTGGCGGCGCAGCGAGGTGCCGATGCCAAATTCGGTAAGCAAGCGTGTTTCGGGCATTGGGCATTCCTGCAGCTGGGGGCAACGGGCGAAACTTGGCCCAGCTTGGGTGCAGGTTCAAGGCCAAAGGCTGGTGGCCCGCCCACGGGGGGCCACCAGTAGGCGCGTGCTGCGCGTTAGTTTTTCAGCTCGGTCCAAATGCGATCATAAATTTCCTGCACTTGCTGATCGCATACCTCGATAAACACGCCCGGCCCGGCATTTGCCGGCGGGTTCGATTCTGGCTGGCTGGCCAAACTTGGGTCAAGGAAGGGCGCCACACCATCGACACCGGCAACATAGCGGGCATAATTCGACACCGCCGCAATGTTTTCAGGCTCTAGCAAAAAGTCCATGAATTTAATGGCGTTTTCGCGGTTGGGCGCATCTTTTAGCAGCACCACGTTATCCATCCACACCACATAGCCCTCGCGCGGGAAGGCATATTCAATCGGTGCGCCCTCTTCGCGGGCCTTGGCGCCAAAGCCATCGTAAATTTGCCCCACGGCCGCATCACCAGACACCAGCACCTCTTTTGCCGTGTCTGAATTGAACGAGGCCCAATGCGTTTTGGCCTTTTGCAGCATATCGTTCAGCGCCTTCAGCTGTGCGCGATCGCTGGAACATTGCGGAATGCCCAAATGCAGCGCAGCCATTGCCATCACCTCGCCCTGGCTGTCCAGCATGTTGATTTTGCCAGACAATTCGGCAGGCGGGTCAAACAAGATGGCGGTGGTATTGATATCGCCAGAATAGACCTCGCGGTTCACCGCAAACGAGGTGGACCCCCACTGATAGGGTATCGAATGCGTGCGCCCCGGGTCAAAGCTGGGATCGGCCCATTGGGGCAAGATATTGCCTTTGTTTTTCAACTCGCCCTCGGCGATGGTATCCAGCAGCCCCTCGCCCGCCATGATTTGCACCATATAGTCGCCGGGCACGGCCACATCATACGTGCCCATCGCGCCCGCCTTTAGCGCGGCCAACAGCGCCTCGTTGCTGTCGTAGGTATCCATCACGATCTCTACGCCATTTTCGGCGGCAAATTTATCCAGCAATTCCTGCGGGATATATTCGAACCAATGGTAGATAACCAGCTTGCCATCGGCCATGGCGGCCCCGGCAGCCAAGCAAAGCGCGGCCGCAGCCACAGTGGATTTGATGATCGATTTCATGACAACCTCCATGTTGTTTATTTGGTAGTATCCCTTTGGCTAATCAGCCAAGACAGCGTGACCATCACCACCGACACCCCAAGAAGCATTGTGGAAATAGCCATGATATTGGGCTTTATGCCCTGTTTGACCGCGCCAAAAATCGCGGTTGGCAGGGTTTCAACCCCCGCACCTTTGACAAAATTGGTGATGATGAAATCATCCAGAGACACGATAAAGGCCAGCAGCCAACCGCTGAGGATACCGGGCATCATCAGCGGCAGCAGCACACGGGTAAAGGCCTTGGCGCGGGTGGCGTAAAGATCCATGGCCGCCTGCTCGTATGTGGCCTCGATCCCTTGCATGCGCGCAGAAATGGGCAGGTAGGCAAAAGGAATGCAAAAGGCGATATGGGCCAATAAAATGGTCAGCAACCCGCGCTCGACGCCTAAGGCATTGAAAAATATCAGCGTGGCAACGGCAGTAACGATTTCGGGCACCATCAATGGCAGCGAGATCAGGCCAAAAGACAGCATGCGCAGGCGAAACCGCCCGCCGCGCAACAGCGCCGTTGCGGCAAAGGTGGCCATCGCGGTGGAAACCGTGGCCGCGATCAGGGCGATCACAAAACTGTTTCGGGCGGCAGATTTAAACTTTTCGCTTTCGGCGCCGGTGAACACCTCGACATACCAGCGCAGCGAAACCCCCTCCCAATTGGTGATCGAGGCCGAGGCGTTAAAACTGTAGGCCGTCACCACCAACAGCGGGGCGTAAAGAACAAACAGGCAAAACAGCGTTACCGCTTTAAAGCTGGGGTAATGGCGCAAATCATAGCGGCGCATGGCCATATTATTTGCCCCCTTTTGCCTGCTGATGCGCAAAGATCATCAAAATCAGCATGACCATTGTCAGCAAGATCATCGAGGCCGCCGCGCCAAAAGGCCAATTGCCGGCATTGCCTTTGAATTGCTCTTCGATCAGCGATCCGATCATGAAATTCTTGGCCCCACCCAGCAGGTCGGGGGCCAAAAACGAGCCCAAAGACGGCACGAAAACCAAGATACAGCCGGCAATGATGCCCGGTTTGACACTGGGCAAAATGATGCGGCGCAAAATCACCCAGCGGGTGGCGTAAAGATCGGCTGCGGCCTCGGACAGGGTGAAATTATACCGCTCGACCGCGGCATAAATGGGCAGCACCATGAAGGGCAGATAGGAATAAAACAGCCCCAACTGCACGGCGAAATTGGTGTTCACAATCGCCAAAGGCTCGGACAAAAGGCCGGTGCTTAACAGAAAATCGTTCAGCGGCCCCTGTTCGCGCAGCAGGAATTTCATAGAAACCGTGCGGATCAACAAATTCACCCAATAGGGGATGGTGATCAAAAACACCCAAAGTGCGCGCTGTTTTTCGGGGCGTGTGGCAATGAAATAGGCCGTTGGAAAGCCGATCAGCAAGCTCATCAGCGTGGCCAGCCCCGCCTGCCAGATCGAGCGCCAAAAAATCGAGATATAGGTCCATTGCAGCTTGGGCGGTTCATCGCCAAAAAGGCCGCGATCGAAAAAGAACTGGTCATAGGCGGCCAGCGTAAAGTCCCACACCACGCCGCCGCGAAACTCTTTGGTCAGAAACGAATACAGCGCCATCATCGACACTGGCGCCAACACCAGCACCAGCAATGTCAGCCACGAGGGCAACAGCAACCAATAGCGCACCGGCGCGAAACTGTCGCTTTGCGATGCGCCGCTGGTCTGCCCGCCCCCTGCCATTATGACACCAAGAGGCGCCCTGCCCCTTGCTCTGTGTTGATCACCACGTCTGTGCCCGGCGCAAACACCCGTGCATTGCCCCGCGCCGAATTCGAGGCGCGGATGGTAAAGCTGGGCCCCTGATCCAGCGCCACGATGGTGGTGATATCTGTGCCGATAAAAATATTTTCGCGCACCCGCCCCCTTAGCCCGTCAGGCCCAGCGCCGGCTTGGGTTAAAAACAACCGCTCGGGGCGCAGCGAAAGATGCACGCGCGCGCCAGATTGCACCCCATCCACCGCCTCGCACAGCAGCACATGCCCCCCCGTCATTTGGCAACTGGCTTGGGCATTTTCCACCCGCGTCACCACCACCTCGATCAGGTTCGTGTCGCCAATAAAATCGGCCACAAACCGGTTTATGGGGCGTTCGTAAATATCGCGGGCCGCGCCCAGCTGTTGCACTTGCCCCGCCGACATCACCGCGATGCGGTCTGACATGGTCAGCGCTTCTTCTTGGTCATGGGTGACAAAAATAAAGGTTATACCCGTTTCGCGCTGCAGGTGTTTCAATTCCAGCTGCATGGCTTTGCGCAGCTTCAAATCCAGCGCCGACAAAGGTTCGTCCAGCAGCAAAACCTTGGGCTGGGGCGCCAAGGCCCGCGCCAGCGCCACGCGCTGTTGTTGCCCGCCAGATAGCTGGGCAGGCTTGCGCGCGGCAAATTGGGAAAGCTGCACCATTTCCAGCACTTCACCGGCCCGAAGCCGCGCCTGCGCCGTGCTTTGCCCCAGCATTTCCAAGCCAAAACTGACGTTTTCCAAAACGCTCATATGCGGAAACAGCGCATAGTTTTGAAACACCGTGTTCACCGGCCGCTGATAGGGTGGCAAATCTGCGATGGGCTGGCCAAACAGCATGATCTCGCCCGCGGTGACATCCTCGAACCCCGCGATCATCCGCAAAAGCGTGGTTTTCCCACAGCCAGACGGGCCCAGCAGGGTGAAAAACTCGTTATCCTGGATCGACAGCGAGACGTGTTTCAGCGCGGTGAAATCGCCATAGGTTTTCACCGCGTCGCGAATATCGACAGCAATTGGCCGATCCGGTTGCAAATGCATCCCCCCCGCTTTTTCGCGTTCACCCGCATGTGATACTGGCGCAGCAAGGCCCGCCAGCCCTAGTGCCAGAGTAGGGAAGGAACACCGCAAACCCAAATAACGGTGTGCCACAGCGGTTGTTAGGATTTGGCTAAGCTAGCCACGGCAGGGCAATTGCGCCCTAAGCCCGGCACCGGGAAACGCCGCTGGCGCGGAATTGGGCACGCTGGTCAAAAACCGGGCAGCTGCCACATCCCGCACCGGGGGCTGCGCCGAATCATGGGCGGGCCTAAATCGCGGCCAAAGCGGTGATTTCGCGGCGAAATGGCAAAGCATCGCCAATATCGGGCCCATCCAAACCCCGCGCATAGCGGTGCCCGGCATAGGTGGCCCAAGCAATGGGGCCCGGGGCCTCGGCGTCGCCAATCCGCTGGACCGATCGAATGCCCGCATCGGCCCAGTCGGCCTGACGTGCCATCAAGCCATGAAACACCGCGTCATTGGCCACGCGCGAGGCCACAACAACCACCGCCTGTGCGCCAATGGCTGTGATCTTATCGGTGTAGGTGCAATTTGTGTCCACGTGATCCGCCCCGATGGCCACCACCCCACGGTTCAACACAATCTCGACCCCCATCAGCGCCAACCGGCGGTGGATGCTGTGCTGTTCTAGGGTGTTCACCGTCCAATCAGACACATAGGCCGAGGGTGTGACCAAGGTGACGGCACAGCCCTTGTTTTGCAAAAGCTCGGCCAAAACGCCCCCCATGTAATAGTGATCGTCATCATAGATCACCACATCGCCACTGGGCAGACGGCCTGCCATAATATCGTCTGGGGTGAAGACCGGCATCAACGGATCTATCGGCATGGGCACCACATGCTGGCGGCTGACCCCATCGCGCCGCCATGTGCTGCCGGTGGCGATGCAGATATGCTGAAAGCCAAATTCCAAAATGCCCGCTGCATCAAGATGACTGTCGAAATAGGTTTCAACATTGGTTTTTTTGCCAATCTGATACGCGCGGTAATCGGCCACGCGCCCCCAGGCCGACAGGCCCGGCAACAGCCGCTCTTTGGCCACGCGCCCCCCCAAAACGGTGCCTGCCTCGGCCAGCGCCACATCATAGCCGCGCTCGGCCAAGGCGCGGGTGGCCTCTAGCCCGGCGGGCCCGGCGCCCACAACCAACACCGATTGGCTGGGGCCTTTGGCGTTCATCCGCTCGGGGTGCCAGCCTTTGCGCCATTCCTCCATGAAGGTGGGGTTTTGCGTGCAGCGGCTGATCGACATGGTCATATCGCCCGTGATGCAGATATTGCAGCCAATGCATTCGCGGATATCGTCGATACGGCCCTCGGCGATTTTCTGCGGCAAAAACGGATCTGCGATCGAGGGGCGCGCGCAGCCAATGGCATCTAATGTGCCGCTACGCAGCATCCGCGCCATCACATCGGGCGAGGTAAAGCGCCCCACCCCCACAACCGGCTTTTGCGACAGTTCCCGAATGCCTGTCACCAACACCTCTTGGGCAGCCTCGCCTTTGAAGCGCGACGGGCCAGAACAGTCTTCCCATGTGCCATGGGCCAAATCCCACAGATCGGGCAAATCTTTGTTCATCTCGATGAAATCGCGCAATTCGGCGTTTGAAAACCCCAGATCACCGATCGTTTCATCCAGCGACACCCGCAAGGTGATGCCCATGCTATCGCCAACGGCGGCGCGCATGTCTTCGATCACCTCGCGCGCAAAGCGCGCACGGTTTTCCAAACTGCCCCCATATTCGTCATCGCGCATATTCGTCGCACGGCTAAGGAAATGCTGAAAAATCCCAAAGCCATGGGCGCCATAAAGGCAGATCAGGTCAAAGCCTGCGGTTTTGGCCCGTTTGGCCGCGTTCACAAACCATCGGCGCAGGTCTTTGATATCGTCTTTTGTCAGCGCGCGCGCTTGCACCGGGTCGTTGGTAAAGGTGCGAATGGGCCCGGGCGACACCGCCAAGGGCACCTCTTTGGTATAAAAATTCGGGCCGTTTATGCCAGAATAGGCCAGTTGAATACCCGCCAGCGCGCCGTGCTCTTTCATCTTGTCGGCCATACGGGCCAACATGGGAATGTCTTTGTCTTCCCAAAGGCGCAGCTCGATAAAGGGGGTGATTTCAGACGTATGGTGCATTTCGGTCTGTTCGGTAAAGATAACCCCCCAGCCCCCTTCTGATTTGATCCCACGCATCGCGGCAGCAGCAGATGGGTCGCGATAGCCCGCCCCATTGCAATGGGGCACCTGATAAAAGCGGTTCTTGGCCGTAACGGGGCCAATTTTCAGCGGCTCGAATAAAATATCATAACGGGGATCGCGCAATGTGTGCTCCATCTCGGCTGGTGGGGCGATGGTAGCAAAGAACGCCCAACCGCCAAGACCGCGCTGCGTAAGCATTGATTAGGAAGCAACTAATTGATCACCCCCGCCCGGCACTGAGATAAACAAGGGCAGGCACAACAAAGGGGCGCGCGCGATGAAAATCGGCATCTATCAAGGCCATGCATTGGGCGGTGACACGGGCCTGCACTCTGCCCAACAGATCAACGCCGCCTTCGACACGCTGGCCCAGACCCTAAAGGCCAGCGCGCTGGCCGGGGCAGAGATGGTGGTTTTCCCCGAAATGTTCCTGCCCGGCTATAACCAGCCCCATCTGCAGCGCCGCATGGCACAACCCGTGGGGGGCGCTTGGGATTGCCAATTTGCGCAACTGGCCGCGCAGCACCAGTGCGGGCTGGTGGTTGGCTGGGCCGAACTGGCAGGGGCAGATATTTACAACGCCGCCTCGGCCTATGGCCCCGATGGGGCGAAATTGGGCCATTACCGCAAAATTCAATTGTTTGGCCCGCAGGAAAAAGCGGTTTTCACCCCCGGCAATCGCTATGTCAGCTTTCCGTTTCGCGGCCATCACATTAGCATGCTGATTTGCTACGATGTTGAATTTGCACAACATGTTTGGGCGCTAAAGGCGCGCGGGGTTGATTTGTTGCTGGTGCCCACCGCCAACCCGGCTGGGTTTGAGAATGTGTCAGATCTGATCGTGCCGGCGCGCGCAGCCGAAAACGGCATGGCGGTGGCTTATGCCAATTATTGCGGCACCGAGGGCAACATGCGCTATGGCGGCGGATCGGTGATTGTGGATGCCAATGGCACCAGCTTGGCCCGCGCGGGCCAAAGCCCGGCGCTGTTGATCGCCGATCTTGGCGGGCAAGCCCCGGGGCTTTCGACCCAGCACGCAGATTTTCGCGCCATTAGCCCAGATTAGGCGCCACCCGATAGGGGCCTGTGCGTTCAAACGCGGCGGCAAGGCCCAGCAATTGCGCATCCTGCCAGCCCCGCCCGGCAAAGGTTAGCCCCGCAGGCATGCCGATATCTGCCAAAACCCCCATGGGCACGGTCACGGTGGGCACGCCCATATGCCGGATTGCCAGATTGCCATTGGCAACCCACACGCCATTGCGCCATGCCAGATCGGCCGAGGCAGGGTTGGTGTCGCTATCAGCGGGCCCAATATCGGCCACAGCTGGAAAAATCACCGCGTCCAGATGCAGATGATCCATCCAGTCTTCCAAATCTTGCTTGCGGGTCGTCTCTAGCCCGCGCAGGCCATCCGCCAGCGTTGGAATATCTTCAAACCGCGCAATCGGGGTGTTGCGGATATGGTCTGGATAGGTGGCGATATCGTCGTCAAAGCCGTAATAGCGATCGGGCAGCGCCCCGGGCGGGGGTGGAAAAATGTTTGCCCCATCCACATCGGCCAGCCGGTTCAGCCCCGGGTCATTATTGGCACGCAAAAAATCATCCCATGCCCATGCCGATAAATCGGTGATTTCCCTTTTTAAAAAGGCCTCAGACACCAGCCCACGGGTTTTGATGCTGGGGGCGCCGGGCCTGTCGGCCTCGTAATTGCTGACCAAGGGGAAATCGGTCACCACCACCTGTCCACCCGCCGCCGTAATCGCCGCGCAGGCCGCCTGAAACAGCGCCAACATCGAGGGGCGCGTGGATATTTTTTGCCCCGTTGCGCCGCCGATCCCCCCCTTGGGATTGGTGCCAGCCAGCGGATCTTGGTTGATATACATCGCCGGCACGCCAAACCGCTTTCCCGCCAGCGCGGCCCCCGTCGCCAGCGCCGCATAGCAGGCCGGGCGGTGGCTGGCGGCGGTGGGAATGGGCACCCACGGTTGGGCGCGCCAAAAATCGCCCCTGCATAGGGGGTCGTCGGCAACGATCACATCCAACACATCCAGCATATCGGCCATGCTGCGGGTATGGGGCACAACCACATCCATGGTGGGCACCAAGGGCCAATTGCCCCGCACGCTGATCACCCCACGGCTGGGCGTGTAGGCGCACAGCCCATTGTTGGCCGCCGGCGCCCGCCCGCTGCTCCAGGTTTCTTCGCCCAAGCCGAAGGTGGCAAAACCCGCCGCCGTGGCACTGCCCGATCCGTTGGACGAGCCCGAGGCAAATGCCGATGTCAGAAACGCCGGGTTGTACGGGCTTTCGGCCCGGCCATAAAGGCCCCGTTGCATGCCGCCATTGGCCATGGGCGGCATATTGGTCAGGCCAATCAAAATCGCCCCCGCCGCGCGCAATCGCTTTATGGCAAAGGCATCATCTTGGGCCACCAGATTGGCAAAGGCCGGCGCGCCGCAGGCCACGGTGAGACCTTTAACCTTGAAGCTGTTTTTTGCCGTGTAGGGAATGCCATCTAACAGCCCCAAGGCCCGCCCCTGCGCGCGGCGCTGGTCCGAGGCGCGCGCCTCGTCAAGGGCGGCAGGGTTGAGCACGGGCACCGCATTCAGGCAGGGGCCCGCGCGGTCAAAGCGCTGAATACGGTCAAAACACTGCGCCACCAAATCCACCGCGCGCAGCGTGCCCGCATCCAGTTGCT
Source organism: Paracoccaceae bacterium (assembly GCA_009924775.1). Lineage (GTDB taxonomy): Bacteria > Pseudomonadota > Alphaproteobacteria > Rhodobacterales > Rhodobacteraceae > CAJXSO01. Next base: position 11,482 of record RFQY01000058.1, read on the forward strand.
GCGCCAAATCACGGATCGAGGTTTCAAAAATGCCCATCCCAGCCCCCTTATCGCCTTGCACCAGTCGTATTGACAGCCGCCCGCCCGTCAATGACTGTTTGCCAAACCCCAAGGTGAACGGTGCGAAATGACCCTAGCAGATTTGATCATCGAGAACGCCTCGATCCTGACCATGGACACCGCCCGCCCCAGGGCCACGGCCTTGGCGGTGGCGGGCAAGCGCCTGATCGCGGTGGGCGATGGTGCCGATATTGCCGGTCTTGCCGGGCCAGATACCTTGCGCATAAACGCCCAAGGCTGCACCGTTCTGCCGGGGTTTATCGAGGCACATATGCATTTGTTTTGGGGTGGTTATGGCCTGAAGCTGCTGCAACTGTCCGGGGTGCAAGGGCTGGCGCAGCTGGCACCCAAACTGCGCGCCTATGCCGATGCCAACCCCACCGAGGGGCTATTGATCTGCAAGGCCGCAGATTACAATCTGTTCGGCCCCGGCATTGCCACCACCCGCCAACACCTAGACCAAGCCCTGCCCGACCGCCCCGTGATGCTGCTGTCTAGCGACCACCACACCGCATGGGCCAACACGATTGCGCTGGAACGGGCGGGTATTTTGCAGGGCGCCGATATGCCTGTGGGCTGCGAAGTTGTGATGGCCCCCGATGGCACGGCCACGGGCGAGCTGCGCGAACAATTTGCCTATGCGCCCGTGCTGGCGCTGCGCACCTCGGGCGGGCGCGAGGATTTGGGCTTTGCCGGGCAAGAGCCTGCCACCCCCCCCAACGCCGCCGAACGGGCCGAAGACCTGCACACGCTGTCTCAGGGGCTGCAATATTGCGCCGCTTTCGGCTTTACCTCGATCCACAATATGGATGGCAATTTCTATCAACTGTCGACAGCGGCACAGCCTTTACACTGGCCCCGTTCAGCGATGGCAGCACCTGCGAGGCGCTGCATAGCGCAGAGCGTTTCAACGACATCTGCATCGCCGCCGATGGCCATGGGCTGCAAATTTCGGTGCATGCCATCGGGGATGCGGCCGTGCGGCGCACGCTTGATGGCTATGAGGCCGCACAAAAGGCCAATGGCCCCCGCGACAGCCGCCACCGCATTGAACATATCGAATTGCTGAACCCTGATGATGTGCCGCGCTTTGCCCAGCTGGGGGTTGTGGCCTCGACCCAGCCATCGCACCCGCCCTTGGCCATGGATTTTCCGCGCGATCCATGGGCCAGCATGGTGGGCCAGGCGCGCCTGCCGCAGGCCTTTTCTGACCGGGCGCTGCGCGATGCGGGCGTGGCCATGGCCTATTCCTCGGATTGGCCGATCACCGATATCAACCCAATGCGCGGCATACAGGCGGCAATGACGCGGCCCAAACTATCGCCAGACTGCCCAGATAACCGCTGCAGCTTGCAAGAGGCGCTGAATGCCTACACCGCTGGCGGTGCCTATGCCGGGTTTGACGAACATCGCCTTGGCCGACTGGTGCCCGGCCTTTTGGCCGATATCGTGATCATGGATCACGACCTAGAGGCGCTGGAGGCGGCAGATCTGGGCCAAGCCCGCGCCGCCATGACCATATGCGATGGCCAAATCACCTATCAGCGCAATAGCTAGCCGCAGCGGCGCATGGCCACCCTTGGGGCTGGGTGGCAATCAGGGCCATTCAACCCGTATCAGGGCCTCGTTCCTGCGGTTGAAGGGCAGTGTGAACGGGCCATTATATGTGGCCCGTATCACTGCAGAGGTGGTGGCGATGCCATCGCGTGCCAGTTTCGCGATCAAGTGGTTGCGGGCCTCGTCGAAATTCGTGTCATTGGCGCGCCCGCTATAGCTGTAGACAGCGTAATACCCACCCTTCACAGCCACGATCGCCACATCGGGGTTGGTGGGTTTTGGCGCTGTTTCCAAGGTATAGCTGGCGGGCAGGAAGAACCGCATATAGCCGCCATCCCCTTGGGTGACGGGCACGGTCATTGCAATCTTTTCCGATTGCGTCACTGGAATGGTCATGCTGACCTTTGCAGATGTCTGGTTCGCGCCCGAGATATAGCCAAACAGCGCCCTGAAGGCTTTGTTCGAACTGTCTGCCTTGGTGACCTGTGCGGCAACGCGGTCAAAATATTTCCGCACCTCGTAGCCATCAGCCTTGTGGACAATCTCGTAACGGGGCTCTTCATAGGCCATAGCACCCCCTGCGGCGAAACTGGCCACGATCACCAGCCACGACAATGCAATCGTTTTAAACCATGCGTTCATGAACCCATACCTGTGGTGCGCATTGTGGATTTCAAGCATGTCACTGAAAGGCGGCGCAGGAAATGGCAGCACAGCGCCCAGACCGTTTTAACCGGCCTGACCCGGCGCTGCCCCACAGGCGCTAGTAGCGGCCAATCTCAACATTTGTCTTTTCAAGAACCTTGCCGCTGGCATCCACCGCTTTGACCACGGCAAAATAGCGGTTATTCCTGCCGCCAGAACAGGGTGGCAGATATCCTTGGGAAACATATTGCCCCGTTGCCCTGGCTTTGCTTATGACCTTTGCGTTGCCCTTAAGCTTCGCTGTCATGCCCGCGACCGCGTACAAATCAGCCGATCCCCCTTTGACAGGGTAGCCAATCACGCCATGGCCACCTTTGTATGACAAAGGTTGGTAATCACGGTCGTTGTATTCGACGTAGACCCATGCTGTTGCCTTGGGAAGGTTGGTCACCTTCATCGGGGGGGTGCTGCCCTTGCCACCGTGCAAACTGCATTGCTGGCCTGCTGGCACTTTCTTGCCATCCCAACCGCCGCCCAGCTGTACCGGCATCTCGGCCATTGCAGTGCTTGCGCAGACAAGCGTAACGAGACCCGCAATAAATACTACTTTGATACGCATGCCGTGCTCCTTATCCCTATTGCGTCAAGCCTAACGGAACCTGCCCCGCAGCGACACACCAATTCTTGCACAAGCGGGGCGGCAATGTTTGCGTTTCAAAAAGCCACCCACACGCTTGCCCCATCCAAGGGGCCGCACACCCACCTTGAACCATGCCTATCGCCAGTATTGGCCCCAAGGCGGGCATATGGCTGCGCTGCAGGCACTGGGCTGTTTGATCCGCCAAATAGCACCTTACCCCATAGCATTGGGGATAGCGGCAGTGGCGCGCGGGTTTTCACGGCTAGGGTTGCCAAACATTACATAAAGGGCGCATATTTGAGGTATGAAAATTTGGCTCCATCATATTAATCTTTGCTCTGCCAACGTCGGGCGCATGGATAAGTTTTACCGTGATATCATGCTCTTAGGCGATGATGACCCCAAAGAGTTGCCGCCGATCAATCACGAAAAGGGATTGGTGGGCGATGTTTCCTTTGTGACTGATGGCGCCATACAAATGCACCTCACGCCAAGGGATGTCTTAAACAGCTTCAAATCTGGCCACACGGTCAACCCGCTTGATCGCGGCCATATCGCTTACCGCACAGACGATATAGCGGCATTTAAGGCCCATCTGGACCAGCAAGGCGTTCCATATTCTGATTGGGGCAGTGACGCCGTTAAGGGCTGGCATCAGGTGTTCTTCTACGACCCCGATGGCAATGTGATTGAAGTGCATCAGCGGGTTGACGAGACATAATAGATGATACGCACCGCGTTGTTGGCGCTTCTAGTGCTGCTGCCTGTCGCAACCGCCGCAATGGATTTTTCCAGCTGGAAAGAGCAGCGCTTTTCCTTGTTTTCTGGCAACAGCTATCAAAAGAAGACCAACGAAGTTGTGCTTCGGTCTGACGGCACCGTATCTTTGATTTGGTCGCCAGTGCCCGCAGAAATTCAACACGCGACAACAGCCACTTGGCACTGGAATGTCACAACATCTGTGCCCGCGACAGACCTAACACGCAAAGGCGGGGATGATAGAAACATAGCACTCTATTTCGTGTTTGCGCCCGGTAAGGACATCAGCAAAGCACAAAACACCAATATCAAGCATTTGATGTCTGCGCCTTCCACGCGGGTATTGATGTATGTCTTTGGTGGCGCCCATCAGCGAGGTGACATATTGCCCTCACCATACCTGAAAGGTCTTGGGAAAACTGTTGTCTTAAGGCCCGCTGGAACGGGATCTTTTACAGAAACTGTGGACCTTGCGCGAGATTATTACAAAGCTTTTGGCCAGACAAAGCCGCCGCTTGCTGGTTTGGCGATTTCCGCCGACAGTGATGATACAGGTGGCACGGTTGTGGCCAGACTGTCTGATCTGGTGATTGACTAAACCCTCAGACGCGACCCTTGGTACATTGCGCGTCTCAAACCTTGGGGTCTTGTCGTAAGTCCAAGGTTAATTTGGTGCGGGTGGAGGGACTTGAACCCCCACGCCTTGCGGCGCCAGAAAACACCATAAATCTAATATAAATTGGATTTTTACAGGTTTAATTGTTTCATAGGTTGCCATGTAATATCACCATATGCCACCTTTAAAGGTGGATCATAAGGTGGATCAATTGTGACAAAGCGAAATGCTCTCAGCCCAGCTTTTGTGAAGAATGCCCCCCCGGGCAAGCATTGTGACGGGGGTGGTTTATGGCTGCATGTGAG
>RFQY01000059.1 GCA_009924775.1 Paracoccaceae bacterium
TTCCGCCAAAAGCTGGGGGTGCGCCACCAGATGATGGTATCGCGGGTGGTGGAAACCGGGTTGCCGCTGATTTATCTAAATATGGTCGGGGGCCAAGACGACCAAGTGTTCGACGGCGGCTCGTTCGCGCTGAACCGTGGTGGCGCGCTGGCGGTGCAAATGCCGCTGTTTGACGCCGCGCTGCAAACCATCGATTTAACCCGCACCGCCGACGGCTGGCAGGTGGCGCAAGGCCCGCGCGCCCCTATCCCCGACCTGTGGGAACAAGATTATCGCGCCATGGTCGAGGGGCTGCGCGACTACATGGCCAAAACCGGTTTCAAACAGGCGCTATTGGGCCTGTCTGGCGGGATCGACAGCGCCTTGGTGGCCCTGATCGCCGCCGATGCACTGGGCTGCGAAAACCTGCGCTGCGTGATGCTGCCTTCGGAATATACCAGCGCCGAAAGCCTGCAAGACGCGCAGGATTTGGCCAAAAACCTTGGCTGTTCTTACGATTTTGTGCCCATCACCGAAGGGCGCGATGCCATCACCAATACGCTGGCCCCCCTCTTTGCTGGCAAAGCCCCCGATTTAACGGAAGAGAATATTCAATCGCGCCTGCGGGGGCTGCTGCTGATGGCGCTGTCGAACAAATTTGGCGAGATGCTGCTGACCACCGGCAATAAATCCGAGGTGGCGGTGGGCTATGCCACGATTTATGGCGATATGAACGGCGGCTATAACCCGATCAAAGACCTGTATAAAACCCGGGTTTTTGAAATGTGCCGCTGGCGCAATGCCAATCACCGCCCTTGGATGCAGGGGCCAGGTGGCGCGCCCATTCCCGAACGCATCATCACCAAACCCCCCAGCGCTGAATTGCGCCCCGACCAAAAAGACGAAGACAGCCTGCCACCCTACGAGGTGCTAGACGCGATTTTGGAACTGCTGGTTGATGGCGATGCCAGCGTGGCCGATTGCGTGGCCGCAGGTTTTGACCGCGACACCGTGAAACGCGTAGAGCATCTGCTTTATATCAGCGAATATAAGCGGTTTCAGTCTGCCCCGGGCACACGGCTTAGCCAGCATGCCTTTTGGCTGGATCGGCGCTACCCCATTGCCAACCGTTGGCGCGACAAGACATAGCGCAAACCGCGTGCTGGGCCGCCCTAGGCGATACCCTTGATGCCCGCGATCACAAAATCGCCGGCCAATTTTGCATAGTCTGTGCGCTCTAGCCCCTTGCCGGGGCGGTGCCACATGTAAAACCAGTTCAATATGCCAAAAACCGTCATTGTGGCGGCGCGCAACCTGTCGGGGGGCAGGCTGGGTGCCAGCTCGGCCACGGCGCCTGACATCAGCGCCACCAGCTGGCGCTGATGGGCAATCAAGGGCGCTTTGCGATCGGGCGGCAAAACGCCCAGCGCATCGAGCTGCAATTTATGTTCAGCATCGGCATCGGCATAGGCCGCCAGCAGCGCGGCAATCAGATCACGCATGCCCCCCCCGCGCGCGCCCTGCACCACATCCAGCAAACACCCCAGATGATCATCCAGAATGTCAAACAGCAGCTCTTCTTTCGAGGGCCAATAGTGGTACATCAGCGCCTTTGATACGCCGCATGATTTCGCCGCCCCTGTCATGCTGGCCCGGTCAAAGCCATGCGCCGCGAAATAGCGCGCAGCCCCTTTGCGCAGGGCTGCGCGTTTTTCATCATGGTCGCGTGCCAGCCCGCGGGCCATCAGCCGCCCTTGGGGCGGTTATCTACCAAACGCACGGCCTTGCCCTCGCTGCGCGCCACCTTGCCGCGCGGGGCTAAGTGCACTTTGGCGGTGACACCAACGTTGGATTTGATCTTGGCCGCCAATTCGCGCACCGCGGCCTCGGCTGCGGCATCGGGCGTGGCTTCGGCCAATTCGACATGCACACCCATTTCATCCATGCGCTCGGGGCGTGTCAGCTCGATCTGGAAATGCGGGGCCAAGGCGGGCACCGTCATCAGCTGTTCTTCGATCTGGGTGGGAAACACATTGACCCCACGCAAAATGATCATGTCATCGGAACGGCCGGTGATTTTCTCCATCCGGCGCATGCTGCGCGCCGTGCCCGGCAAAAGCCGCGTCAAATCGCGGGTGCGATAGCGGATGATGGGAAAACCCTCTTTGGTCAGCGAGGTAAAGACCAATTCGCCCAATTCGCCATCTGGCAGCACCTCGCCGGTTTCGGGGTTGATGACCTCGGGGTAGAAATGATCTTCCCAGATGTGCAAGCCATCTTTGGTTTCCACGCATTCATTGGCCACGCCCGGCCCGATCACCTCGGACAGGCCATAAATATCGACCGCGTGCATATCGAAGGCCTCTTCGATCTCGCGGCGCATGGCGTTTGTCCAAGGTTCGGCGCCAAATATCCCCACCTTCAGCGGGCTTTTGCGCGGGTCGCGGCCTTGGGCTGCGTATTCATCCAAGATCGACAGCGCATACGAGGGGGTAACGGTAATGCCTGCAGCGCCGAAATCTTCGATCAGGCGCACTTGGCGCTGGGTCATCCCACCCGAAACGGGCACCACCGTCAGCCCCAGCTTTTCGGCGCCACCATGCACGCCCAAGCCCCCGGTAAACAGCCCATAGCCATAGGCATTGTGCAGCACATCCCCCCGCCGCAACCCCGAGGCACGCATGCAGCGCGCCACCACATCGGCCCACATATCCAGATCGTTTTTCGTGTAGCCCACCACCGTGGGCTGGCCCGTTGTGCCAGACGAGGCGTGAATACGCGCAATCTGTTCGCGCGGCACGGCAAACATGCCAAAGGGGTAATTATCGCGCAGGTCTTGTTTTACGGTGAAGGGGAATTTGGCCAGATCTGCAAGGCTATGCAAATCATCTGGATGCACCCCCGCCGCATCAAATTTTGCCCGGTAAAACGGCACGTTTTCATAGGCATGGCGCAGCGACCACCGCATGCGCTGCAACTGCAGGGCGCCAATTTCATCGCGGCTGGCGGTTTCAATCGGGTCCAGATCACCGGGTTTTGGGGACAGGTCTTCCATCACACCGCCTCCATCATCAGGGCAATCCCTTGGCCCACGCCGATACACATGGTGCAAATGGCACGCCCCTGCCCGGCATCGGCCAAGTTCAGCGCCGCGCTGATGGCCAAACGCGCCCCCGACATGCCCAAAGGATGGCCCAACGCAATGGCGCCGCCATGGGGGTTTACGTGATCGGCATCATCGGGCAGGCCCAGCTGCCGCATCGAGGCCAGCCCTTGGGCGGCGAATGCCTCGTTCAATTCGATGAAATCGATATCGGAAATTTTCAACCCATGGCGATCAAGCAGCGCTTGGGTGGCAGGCGCCGGGCCAATGCCCATAATCCGCGGCGGCACGCCCACAGTGGCCATCGAAACCACCCGCGCCCGCGGCACCAGCCCGTATTTTTCCACCGCTTGGGCGCTGGCCACAATCAGCGCCGCTGCGCCATCATTCACCCCCGAGGCATTGCCCGCCGTCACGCTGCCACCCTCGCGAAAGGGGGTAGGCAGGCTGGCCAGTTTTTCCAAGCTGGTCATGCGCGGGTGCTCGTCTGTGTCGATCACCAGCGGGTCGCCCTTGCGCTGGGCCATCTTCACCGGGGTAATTTCGCGCGCCAAGCGCCCGCTGGCAATGGCGGCTGCCGCCCGGGTTTGGCTGGCCAGCGCAAAGCGGTCTTGCGCCTCGCGGGTGATACCGAAATCGGCGGCCACGTTTTCAGCGGTTTCAGGCATCGAATCGGTGCCAAAATGCTTGTGCATGGCGCGGTTGACGAAACGCCAGCCAATGGTTGTGTCGTAAATTTCGGCACGCCGGGAAAAGGCGCTATCTGCCTTGGGCATGACCAAGGGTGCGCGGCTCATCGATTCGACGCCGCCGGCAATAACCACCTCGGCCTCGCCGGTGCGAATGGCGCGGGCCGCACTGCCCACCGCATCCAGCCCCGAGCCGCACAGCCGGTTGATCGTCATGCCCGGCACCGCCTCGCCCAAGCCCGCCAGCAGCACCGCCATGCGCGCCACATTGCGGTTATCTTCACCGGCTTGGTTGGCGCAGCCGATCAGGCATTCATCCACCTGCAGCCCGGCGATGGGGGCTGTCAGGTCGCGGATCACACCGGCCAGCATGTCATCGGGGCGCAGTTGCGCCAGTGCCCCGCCATAGCGCCCAATGGGCGTGCGCAGCCCCTCGCAAATATAGGCCTCTCTCATTCTGTCTCCTCCTCGAAATGCTGTCCGGAAATCTGCCGCGACAAACCGCGAAACAGGGCCACTTTACGCCCCTCGGCGCCCGTGACCACCACATCATACACGCCCGAACGCCCCGTCAGGCTGGTTTCATCGGCCCGCGCCAGCAGCCGTTCGCCCGGCTGGCCGGGGCTAAGATAGGTGATCGTGTTTTGTTGGGCCACCACAAGGCGGTTGTAACTGTTGCACGCAAAGGCAAAGGCGCTATCGGCCAAGGTAAAGATAAACCCGCCATGGCAAATGCCGTGCCCGTTCAAATGGTGGGGCGCCACCGTTAGGGCCAAAACCGCCCAACCCGGCCCAACATCTTGCAATTCAGCCCCCAGCCATTGGGTGGCTTGGTCTTTGGCCCACATCGCCTGGGCCGAGCGGCGCGCGCGCTCGTCGGGTGAGATCACAGCCTTGTCCTTTGCGCTTGCTTTCGACAGCTTTGCCGCGACCCTGCACAAAACCGACCGCACGGTCAATAGTATTGCAAGCGCGCGTGGCTTGCGCCATGCTGGCGCCAAATGCATCCCGCCCCCGCGCGGGCGCCGCGAAAGGACAGATCATGCTGACACCTCAAAGCTACACCAATGGTCGCTGGATTGGCCCCGGCCCACAGGCGCAAACCATCATTGGCCCCGTCGAAGGCCAGCCCATTGCCCACGCAGGTGGCAGCGATTTAGATTTTGCCGCCATGCTGGATTGGGCCAAAACCAAGGGCGGCCCTGCCCTGCGCGCCATGGGGTTTCACCAACGCGCCAAGTTGCTAAAACAGCTGGCCACCTATTTGGACAGCCGCAAAGACGAGCTTTACGCCCTGAACCCCCTTACCGGCGCCACCCGCAAAGATGGCTGGGTCGATATCGAGGGGGGCATCGGCACGATGTTTCTGATCGCCTCTAAGGGGCGGCGCGAAATGCCCGATGGGCAGGTTTACATCGATGGCGAGGTCGAACAGCTGGGCCGCAAGGGCGGGTTTTTGGGCCAGCATATCGCGGTGCCGCTGCAGGGTGTGGCGGTGCATATCAACGCGTTCAACTTTCCCGTTTGGGGCATGTTGGAAAAACTGGCGCCCGCGCTTTTGGCAGGCGTGCCCTGCATCGTGAAACCCGCCACGCAAACCTGCTATCTGACCGAACATTGCTTTCGCATGATCATCGAGGCCGATATTTTGCCGCCGGGCGCGGTGCAGTTGGTTGTGGGGCGCACGGGGCCGCTGCTGGGGCTATTGGGGGCACAGGATGTTGTGGCTTTCACCGGTTCGGCCGACACGGCCATCGCGCTGCGTCAAACGCCGAATTTGCTACAAAACTCGGTGCGGTTTGCCTCGGAGCAAGACAGCTTGAACGCCGCCATCCTTGGCCCCGATGCGGGCGTGGACAGCCCAGAATTTGCCCAATTCATCGCCGAAGCCCACACAGAGATGACGGTAAAAGCGGGGCAAAAATGCACAGCCATGCGCAGGCTTATCGTGCCCGATCACTTGGCCGATCAGGTGGCGCAGGCCTTGGGGGCGAAATTGGCGGGCACCATCATCGGCGATCCGGGCCAAAGCGCCACGCAAATGGGGGCTTTGGCCAGCCATGGCCAGCGCGCCGATGTGCTGGAAAAACTGGCGCAGCTGCAGGCCCAGGCGCAGCTGGTCGCGGGCGACCCAACCGCGCCTGTGGGCCTGCCGGGCGGCGCTTTTCTGGCGCCTTGCCTGCTGTATTGCCCAGACCCAGATGGCGCCACGGCCGTGCATAGCATCGAGGCCTTTGGCCCGGTGGCCACGATTTTGCCCTATCGCGACAGCGCCCATGCCGCGCAATTGGCCAATGCCGGGGGCGGCTCGCTTGTGGCGTCGCTGTTCACCCATGACCCAAAGGTGGCCCAACAGGTGGTGCACCACAGCGCCGCGCATCACGGGCGGCTTTATATCATGAACCGCGACAGCGCCGCATCGGCCACAGGCCACGGCAGCCCCTTGCCGCATCTGGTGCATGGCGGCCCGGGCCGCGCAGGGGGGGGCGAGGAATTGGGCGGCATACGCGGGGTTTTGCATTACATGCAACGCACCGCCATACAGGGCAGCCCCGATATGATTGCCGCAATCACCGGCACTTGGGTGCCGGGCGCGCGCGAAATCAGCGGGCCGTGCCACCCGTTTCAACGCAGCTTCACCCAGATCGAAATTGGCGAAACCATCCACACAGACCCGCGCGTTGTACGCTTGGAGGATATCGAGCATTTCGCCCATTTCACCGGCGATACATTCTATGCCCACATGGACGAAGAGGCCGCGCGCGCCAACCCGTTCTTCCCGGGCCGCGTGGCGCATGGCTATTTGCTGTTGTCCTTTGCCGCCGGGCTGTTTGTGCAACCCGATCCCGGGCCCGTGCTGGCCAATACCGGCCTGAACAGCCTAAGCTTTCAAAAGCCGGTGTCGCCCGGCGACAGCCTTGCCGTGCGCCTGACATGCAAGCGGAAAACCCGCCGCACCGACAGCTATGGCGAGGTGGCGTGGAATGCCACGCTGACCAACCAAGACGGCGCACAGGTGGCCGAATACGAGCTGCTGACCATGGTCAGCTATACCCACCCACAGGGCTAGGTTGCAGCATCTTTCCCTTTGGTGCCACGGTTGCTAAGCAGGGGCATGGATCCGCTTGCCCCCCTTATTGCCAATTTACAGGCCGATGGCCGGCCCCGCGTGTGGTCGTTGGTCATTACCGTGTTTGGCGACAGCGTGCAGCCGCGCGGGGGCACCGTTTCCACCGCGCATCTACAGCGCCTTTTGGGGCGCATCGGCATCGAGGCGGGGGCCCTGCGCACCGCCTTGTCGCGGCTGGCGCGCGATGGGTGGGTCAGCAGCCAGCGCGATGGGCGCGTAAGCTATTACACCCTAACCCCCGAAGGCACGGCGCAGTTCAGCGATGCCACAAACCTTATTTACGCCCCCGACCGCCGCCAAACGCCCCAGCAATGGCGCATCGCGCTGGAACAGCAGCCCGACCCGCTGGTGCCCAGCCTGAACGGGCTGGCCCTGCGCCCGGCCGATACAGGGGCGGTGCTGCCACCGGCTGATTTCGCCCTGCATGGCACGCTAGAGACGCTGGCCCCACAGATGCGGGCGCACTTGCTGGCGCCGGGCCTTCTGAGCGCGTTGAACAAGCTGCATGACGATCTGGGCAGCCTTGCCCACAATCAGGCGCTGCCACCGCTGGATGCCGCCGCCGCCCGGGTGCTGCTGGTGCATCGCTGGCGCCGTTTGGTGCTGCGCAGCCCCGAACTGCCCACCCCGCTTTTGCCCGAAAACTGGCAAGGCCAATCGCCCCGCGCGGCGGTGGCGCAGGCGTGGCACGCCCTATTGCCCGCAGCCGAAATCTGGTGGTCTGGGCAAAGCGATGCCGATTTGCCGCCCATGCCAGCGGCCAGCCCCGCGCTGGCACGGCGTTTTGTGTAACAGTTTTCCGACATTATCGCTTGATTTGCCAACCCATCGGCGCAAGTCTGGTGGTATGAACATGCAACCACCCGTTCCCTTTCCTACCCTTCGCGCGCCCGAGCAGATCGCATTTGATCGCCGCGAATTGGGCGTCATCTTGGGCGTCTATGGGCGCATGGTTGCAGCCGGGGAATGGCGCGATTATGGCATTTCCCACCTGCCCGAGGTGGCGGTGTTTTCCATTTTCCGCCGCACCGCCGAACACCCGATTTACCGCGTTGAAAAACGCCCCCGGCTGCGGATGCGGCAGGGGCAATATTCTGTCATCGGGATGGATGGGCGCATTTTGAAACGCGGCCATGACTTGGCCACCGTGTTAAAAGTGCTGGAACGCAAACTGATACGCGCCGTCGATTAGGCCAGCAGATTAGGCCAGCCAACTGGGGCGCTCAGTGGCGCAGGGGCGGCACGGGGTTTGTGTGCTGCGCCTCGATTTCATCAAGCGCGCGCATGGCGTCGTCTGGGTCGGTCGAGGGGATCGCATAGCCGCCCCCCAGCCATTTTGCCAAATCCACATCGGCGCAACGCCCCGAACAAAAGGGGCGGTATTTCTCGGTTTCGGGACGTTGGCAGATTGGGCAGGCCATCAGATCAGCTCCGACAGGGGGCGGCGTTCGCGTTTGCGCTGCAATTCGTAATGGCCCAAGGGTGTCCAACCGGCCAGCACCGTTTCCACCGGGTCACCGCGAAAGGCCGCGCGCAGCGCCATTTCAAAACTGCGACGGTCTTTTTTGGGCATGGGCGCGGCATCTAGCGTTATTTGCCCCGCCAGCCCCCGCAGGCGCAATTGGCGCGGCAAATCGCGGGCGGCGGCAATATTGGCCTTAAGCGCCGCCGCGGGCGAGGTATCGGTGCCGGTGTTGACATCCACCGCCACCAGCGCGCGGGTGGGTTCCACAAACATGCTGCCCCCGCCGGGCAAGGCCACTTTTGGCTGGGCCAGCGCGGCGATCATATCCAACACGCCCAGCTGTGCGAAACTGCCCGCCTCGGTCACCACCTCGGCCGGCTCGACCCATTCGCGCCATGCCATCACATGGGGGCCATCGCCCTCGGTCAGTTTTTCAGCGGGGCCCGTGCTGTCGGCCAAAACCACCTGCGCCAATTGCACCATCTCGGCGATATCAGCCGCGATTTCATCGGCGTCTGCATCGGCACAAGACGAGCGCAAAATAAGCCCCATATCGCCATCGCTATCCATGCTTTCATGGGCAATTTCCAGCAAGCGGTCGCGCAAATCATCGTCACGGATGGCGCGGCTGATGTTCAGCCCGGGCGCATCGGGGGTGACGATGGCAAAACGGCTTTTGAACAGCAGCTTTTGGGTGACAGGCATCGCTTTGCCCGGCTCGGCATGGCCAGACACCTGCACCAGCATTGATTGGCCCGGCGCGATACCGCGCACTTGGCGCAAAAAAACCTGCCCATCGGGGGTAGATAAAAACATGCCCCCCTGCCCCTTGAACGGGCGATCCGCCACGGCGCGGTAAATGGCCCCAACGCGGGGCACATCGCTGTCGATCAACAGGTCTTCTAGCCGCCCATCCACCAATAACGCGGCCGCTTCGTGGCCATTGATATGGTCTAAAACGATTTGCCGGCCTTTCATGCCTGCCTCCATAGCGGGTAGCCCGCTGCCTGCAGCAATGCTGCGGTTTCCGCCACCGGCAGGCCAACCACCCCGGTGAACGAGCCATTGATCCACGGAATAAACGCACCTGCGGGGCCTTGAATGGCATAGCCACCGGCCTTGCCCTGCCAGTCATTCGTGGCCAGATAGCCGTTTAATTCGGTGTCAGACAGGCGTTTCATCTGAACGGTTGTCACCACATCGCGCAGCCAGTGCCGCCCCCCCAAGCGCAGTGCCACGGCGGTGATCACCCGGTGGCGCCGCCCCGACAGGGCCAGCAAGAATTCAGCCGCTTGGCCCGCGTTTTCGGGTTTGCCCAAAATGCGCCGCCCCAGCGCCACGGTGGTATCGGCACAAAGCACCAATTCATCCGGGCCTGCCTGCACCGCAGCCGCCTTTTGCCGCGCCATGCGCTGGCAATAGGGGCGTGGCAATTCGCCTTTTAGCGGCGTTTCGTCAATATCGGGCGGGCGAATGTCATCGGCAAACACGCCGATTTGCGCCAGCAATTCCTTGCGGCGCGGGCTACCTGACCCAAGGATCAGGCGCACGTTACTTGAAGCGGTAGTTGATCCGACCCTTGGTCAGATCATAGGGGGTCATTTCCACCTGAACCTTGTCGCCAGCCAGAACACGGATGCGGTTTTTGCGCATCTTACCTGCCGTATGTGCGATGATCTCATGGCCGTTTTCTAGCTCGACCCGAAACGTCGCATTGGGCAGAAGTTCCTTCACGACACCGGGAAATTCGAGCGTATCTTCCTTGGCCATGGTCTCTCCTTCATTGCCGATCCCTGCATATATAGCAGAGCACGCGCCTAAATGAGCTCATTCCGCCAAATTTTCAAGGCCAAAATGGTGGGCCGCCTGAGCAGGGCAAACCGCTAGGCCAATGGCAGGGTTTCAATATGGGGCAGACGGGCCGCTTGTTCGGGCCAATGGGCCATGTTCAGCACATGACCATCGGCACGCACATCGGCAATGGCGGCGCGATCTATCTGCGCATAGGTCCAGCCCGGCACATCCAATTGCCCCAAGGCCAAAACCCCCGTCGCCGGAAACCCGCGATCCGGGGGGGCAAAAACGCCCCCCGCACCGCAGTTTTCCTCGACCGCGAACAGGCGCGGCTGTTGGCCAACCAAAGACGCCATGACCGTCACGCATTGCCCTTCAAGCGCGCGCGCCATGGCCCCGATACGCACCCGCCAATAGCCTTCGGGCGCCTCGGTGCACGAGGGCACCAGCAGCACTTCGGCCCCGGCTTCGACCAAGCTGCGCGCCAAAAGCGGAAATTCGCTGTCATAGCAGATCAGCACCGCGATCTTGCCAAGGGGGGTGTCAAATACCCGCAACGGGCCGCCGCCGGAAATGCCCCAGTCTTCGCGCTCGAAGCGTGTCATGATTTGCTTGTCTTGGTGGGCCATCCCACCGCCCGGCGCAAAGAAATGGGCGCGGTTCACCACCGTTTCGCCCTTCAGCACCGGGCCACTGCCCGACAAGATATAAACACCAAATTCGCGCGCCAAGGCGGCGTGCAGCTCGTTGGCTTGCGCCATGCGTGCGGCCACCGCCTGAATAGAGCCATGCAGATCGCCGGCGGCCTGTGCCCCGGCCTGTGCGGCCAGTTCCATGGCGCCATATTCAGGAAAAACCAGCACATCGGCGCCAGCCTGTGCGGCCTGCGCCACCCAAGCGCGCTGTTTGGCGGCATAGTCGTGCCAAGTTTCAAGCCAATCCAACGGGTAAGCGGCGGTTGCAATCTTCATGGCACAGCCCCAAGGCAAACAAGGTTGCACATAGGTGTAGCCAGCCCCATGCCCCGATGCAACCGGGGCAAAGGGGGCGGCGGGGCCCACTAAAAAAGCGCGGCGCCAAACGGTGCCGCGCCCTAATTCAAACAGCCATCAGCCGCGCTGTGGCCCAAGGCCAATGGATCAAACCAGTGCCAGATCCACTGCGCTTTCGCGGCCATCACGGCCCGACTGCAGCTCGAATGAAACTTTTTGGTTGTCGGCAAGCCCGGTCAGGCCCGAACGCTCGACCGCCGAGATGTGCACAAACACATCCTTGCCGCCATTGTCGGGTGCGATAAAGCCGTAGCCTTTTGTTGTGTTGAACCATTTTACGGTGCCAGTGGCCATGTGTGTATTCCCTTATCTGTTTCCGCTCACGTTATGCAGCGGGCCGGCAAAGTCACGTCTGGATCGAAGACTGTGCACCGGTGAAGGAATACAGGTAGATCGTAGAGATGGTCTTTCGCAGGCCAAGAGATGTGCGCGCCGCTGTGAAAAATCAAGGGGAATTGCGCGAATTTGCCGCACAAAGGCCAGCGCCCGCCACAACAGGCGGGCGACAACCCTTTGAAACGTTTAAGTAAAGCCAAAAAATTGGCTTGGCTCACCCGCGGTTTAGCGGGTGAATTTTTTGTATTTGATCCGCTTGGGTTCCAGCGCATCGGGGCCCAAGCGGCGCTTTTTATCTTCTTCGTAGGCCGAGAAATCGCCCTCGAACCATTCGACATGGGCTTCGCCCTCGAAGGCCAGAATATGGGTGCAGATCCGGTCAAGGAAGAAACGATCGTGCGAAATAACCACGGCGCATCCGGCGAAATCGACCAATGCATCTTCCAGCGCGCGCAGGGTTTCCACGTCTAAATCGTTGGTGGGCTCGTCAAGCAGCAGCACATTGCCCCCCTCGCGCAACAGCCGCGCCATATGCACGCGGTTGCGTTCGCCCCCTGACAGCAACGATACTTTCTTTTGCTGATCGCCGCCCTTGAAGTTGAAGGCCGAGCAATAGGCGCGCGCGTTTACCTCGGCATCGCCCAGCTTGATGATATCTTGCTTGTCGGCGATGGCTTCCCATACCGTCCAGTCAGCATCCAGCGCATCGCGGCTTTGGTCGACATACGACAGTTTGACCGTATCGCCATATTCAACATTGCCCTCGTCTGGCTGCTCTTGCCCGGTCAACATGCGAAACAGCGTGGTTTTCCCCGCGCCGTTTGGCCCGATAACGCCCACGATGCCGCCCGGTGGCAGGCTGAAATCTAGGTTTTCGATCAGCAGCTTGTCGCCCATCGCCTTTTTCAGGCCCGACACTTCGATCACCTTCGCACCCAAGCGCGGCCCATTGGGGATGATAATCTGGGCGCGGCTTAGTTTTTCGCGCTCGGATTGGTTGGCCATTTCGTTATAGGCGTTGATACGCGCCTTTTGCTTGGCTTGGCGGGCTTTGGCGCCTTGGCGGATCCATTCCAATTCGCGCTCTAGCGTTTTCTGGCGCGATTTATCTTCGCGCGATTCCTGCTCTAGGCGCTTGGCTTTTTGTTCCAGCCAGCTGGAATAGTTGCCTTCGTAAGGAATGCCGCGGCCGCGATCCAGTTCAAGAATCCAGCCGGTGATATCATCTAGGAAATAGCGGTCATGCGTGACGATCAAAATCGTGCCCGGGTATTCGATCAGGTGGTTTTGCAGCCATGCAATGGTTTCGGCATCAAGGTGGTTGGTGGGTTCGTCCAACAGCAGCATTTCGGGCTGTTCAAGCAGCAGCTTACACAGCGCCACGCGGCGTTTTTCCCCGCCGGACAGCGTGGTCACATCGGCATCGTCAGGGGGGCAGCGCAGCGCCTCCATGGAAATATCGATTTGGCTGTCCAAATCCCACAGGTTTTGGCTGTCGATCTCGTCTTGCAGCTGGGCCATCTCGTCGGCGGTTTCGTCGGAATAGTTCATCGCCAATTCGTTATAGCGATCAAGAATCGCCTTTTTGGCCGCCACACCCAGCATCACGTTTTCGCGCACGCTTAAGGATGGGTCCAGTTCCGGTTCTTGCGGCAGATAGCCCACTTTGGCGCCTTCCGCGCTCCAGGCTTCGCCAGAGAAATCTTTGTCGATCCCCGCCATAATGCGCAGCAGCGTGGATTTACCGGCGCCGTTCACACCGACAACACCGATTTTCACACCGGGCAAGAAGCTTAGGTGGATGTTTTCAAAACATTTCTTGCCACCCGGATACGTCTTCGAGACGCCCTGCATGTGGTAGACATACTGGTAAGATGCCATCTGCGTGCTCCTTGGAAAGGCCGTGTTGCCCGCCGTGATAGCGAAGCCAGCCGCCATGGGCAATGCGCGCACCGCGCCCAAAGCCCCGAATTTGCATAAATTTGGGCGGTTTTACAGGTTTCCGGCCCGGCCATTCAGTGCCCCTTGTAAATTATGTGAAAGATAATACTTACACATTGCAATTTCAGAATATGAAAGAGGCCCCCAATGCGCCCCCTGCTTCTAAGCCTGGTATTTTCCCTGTCGGCAGTTTCTGCCATGGCCCAACCCATTGTTGTGGCCACACATGATGTGACCGAATGGAAATCTGTCTTTGGGCAGGTTGAAACCCGCGACAGGCTGCCAGCGCGCGCCCGTATTGGCGGCACAGTGGAAAGCCTGGCCATCACCGAAGGCGACCGGGTAACCCGCGGCCAGCCCATTGCCACGATCCGCGATGACAAACTGGATTTCCGCATCGACGCGCTGGATGCCCGGCTATCGGCCCTCACAGCACGGCTAGAGACCGCCACCACCGACCTAGAGCGCGGGCGCCAATTGCGCGACCGTGGGGTGATCACCAACCAACGCTTTGACGAATTGCAAACCGCCGTCAGCGTGCTGCAGGGCGAGATTGCCGGCACCGAAGCCGAAAAGCTGGTGGTGGCGCGCCAAATCGACGAAGGCACCGTGCTGGCGCCGGGCGATGGCATCGTACTTAGCGTGCCCATCTCGCGCGGATCGGTGCTGAACCCGGGCGAGACACTGGCGGAAATTGGCGGCGGCGGGGTGTATTTGCGCCTGGCTGTGCCCGAACGCCACGCCACCGCGCTGGCCCAGGGCGATGGCATTCAGATCACCACCGCCCAAGGCCCACGCACGGGCATTATCGCCAAGATTTACCCGCTTATCCAAGGTGGGCGGGTATCGGCCGATGTCACGGTCGAGGGGTTGGATGCCCGCTTTGTGGGCCAGCGCCTGCCGGTGCGCCTGCCCATCGCCACGCGCAAGGCGCTGCTGGTGCCAGAGGCGGCGCTGACACAAACCGGCGGCTTAGATTTCGTGACCGTCGAAACCGCCACAGGCCCGCAACAACGCGTGGTGCTGCCCGGCGCCCGCGTGACCCAAGATGGCACGCAGTGGCGCGAAATTTTAACCGGCCTCATGGCGGGCGAAACGGTGGTGCAAACCAATGACTGATCCCAAACACCCTGCCCCCGCTGCACTGGGCATTGCGGGCTGGCTGACGCGTGCCTTTATCACCTCGCCGTTGACGCCGTTGTTTTTGATGGCCTCGCTGGCGGTTGGGCTGATCGCGCTTGGCGCCCTGCCCCGCGAGGAAGAACCCCAGATCTCGGTGCCATTGGTTGACATCCATATTCAGGCCGCAGGCATAAAGGCCGACGATGCCGTGAAACTGGTGACCGAGCCGATGGAAACCATCGTAAAGGGCATCGATCAGGTCGAACATGTCTATTCCGACACTCGCGACGACGGGGTGATGGTGACAGCCCGCTTTCAGGTGGGTGTATCGGCAGATACCGCCATTTTGCGGGTGCGCGACAAGATTTTGGCCAATATGGACCGTATCCCAGTGGGCATTCCCCAACCCTTGGTGGTGGGGCGCGGCATCAATGATGTGGCCATTGTCTCGCTTAGCTTTAGCCCGGTCGCGGGCACCGATATGGGGGCTGCCGATATTACCCGCGTTGTACGCGAGCTAGAGGTCGAGCTGGCAAAGATTGAAAACGTGGGCCTGACCTATGTGATCGGCGCCACAACCGAGGCACTGCGCGTCAATCCCAAACCCGATAGGCTGGCCCTTTATGGCATCACCTTGCAGCAATTGGTGGGCAAGGTGCAGGGCGCCAACAGCGCCAGCCCCGCAGGGCGCGTGCGCGACGCGGGGGCGCAGCTGGGGCTGATTTTGGGCAAAACCCTGTCCACGCCCGAAGAAATTGGCAATCTCGAACTGACCGCACGCTATGGCCGCACCGTTTACGTGCGCGACGTGGCCGATGTGGCCTATGTGGCCGATAACGACGAAAAGCACGTCGCCAGCC
This sequence comes from Paracoccaceae bacterium, assembly GCA_009924775.1. GTDB lineage: Bacteria > Pseudomonadota > Alphaproteobacteria > Rhodobacterales > Rhodobacteraceae > CAJXSO01. Next base: position 15,472 of record RFQY01000059.1, read on the forward strand.
TGACGCGCACAGCCGATGGCCAGCTGCAGCGCAGCCCAACAGTCACATTGGCCGTGGCCAAACGGGCGGGTGCCAATGCGGTGGTGGTGGCCGAAGATATCTTGCACCGCGTCGAGGCGCTGCAGGGCCGTCTGATCCCCGACAGCCTGCACATGGAAATCACCCGCAACTATGGCGAAACCGCCGAAGAAAAAGCCAACGAGCTGCTGTTCCATCTGGCGCTGGCCACGGTGTCTATCGTGGTGCTGGTCTGGCTGGCCATTGGTTGGCGCGAAGCGGTGGTGGTGGCCATCGTAATCCCCGTCACCATTTTGCTGACGCTTTTTGCGGCCTATATCATGGGCTATACGCTGAACCGTGTGTCGCTGTTTGCGCTGATTTTCTCGATCGGTATTTTGGTGGATGATGCGATTGTTGTGATCGAAAACATCGCCCGCCATTGGGGTATGCAAGACGGGCGCAGCCGCATGCAAGGCGCCATCGATGCCGTGGCCGAGGTGGGCAACCCCACAATCGTGGCCACGCTGACGGTGGTGGTGGCGCTGCTGCCCATGCTTTTTGTCAGCGGGCTTATGGGCC
>RFQY01000060.1 GCA_009924775.1 Paracoccaceae bacterium
AAACCCCGCCTCCACGGACTGGTAGCTCAGTTGGATAGAGTACTTGACTACGAATCAAGGGGTCGGGGGTTCGAATCCTCCCCAGTCCGCCACTTTCCCTTGACATTGCGATAAGACAGCCACGCTGTTCAGCGTGTCTGGTCGCATTTTCCCACGTTTTCAGGCCAGTTTTGTCCCACTCAAAACACATGGCGCAGCGTTGCGTTTGGGGCGATTGGTGGGTTTGGGCACGGATGGTGTGAAGCCGCCTTTGCCCGCATGTCTGTGGCGCTATTTATGCATCGCGTCCAGGCTTGTTCTGGTCGTTGGAAAACAGCGCGATTTTGTTTCCCTGCGGGTCGCGAAGGTAGCCGACATAAAAGTTATTTCCGTAAGCGTTTCGGAAACCCGGTTGCCCCTCGTCAGATCCCCCGGCCGCCTGCTTTTGCGCCATGACCCGCGGCTGGGCCATCTGCAACAGCAAATATTAAACGCGCTGCTGCGTGAATTGGGCGCAAATAACGATATTGCCTGTTTTGTGCCCCTTGATGGCGACGAATTTTTGCGCGCCGATCCTGCCCAGCTGCGCGCCTGTCTTTTGGCGGAAACCCGGCCTGTGCATTTGCCATGGGTCACCTATTGCCCCACGGCCCGGGATGATGCCAGCCAGCCAAACCCGGTGCTGCGCATTACGCATCGGCGCAAGAAAGAAGCGGGGCAATATTACAAAACCACCTTTCCCCGCGCGCTTGTCGGCCAAACCCGGCTCAAGGCGGGCAGCCATTCGGTGGCACGCCACCGGGCCTTTGACCCCCAAGTGGTGCCGGGGCTGACACTGGCGCATTTTCCCATTCGCAGCCCCGCCCAGCTGTGGGCCAAGGTGGTGATTGTGGCGCTGAACATGCGCTTGCGCACCGGGGCCGCGCAGGCCGAGGGTGCCCAGTGGCACAGCCTTTATCAGCAATTGACCAGCGGTGCGGGCCTAAGCCATGCGCAGTTTTTGCACGAAGCCGCCCACTATGCCACGCGCGCGCAAGAGGCCGCTGTCGAATTGATAAACGATCCATTGCCCTTGTCGGGTGCGGCACAAACCCTGCAGTTCAAAATCGACGAGCAAGACACGCTGGCGCTGAAATTGGCAGGCTTTGCCGCCGAATGCGTGGCGCAGTTGCAGCCGCCCCCCTTAAACAAATAGGCCCCCCGATGAAAGAGCTGATCACCCTTGTGCGTCCCGAACAGCGCCTTGAAATTGTCGATGTGGGCGCCGCCGATCTAGAGCATGGTCAAAAGCCGCCCTATCTGCCCGTGGTGCAGGCGGGCGCTGCCCGTGTGATCGGGTTTGAACCCAATCCCGATGAATTTGCCAAACTGCCGCAAACCGAAAACCGGCGGTATTTGCCCTATGCTTTGGGGCAGGGGGGGCATGGGCCCCGGCGCGGCTTAGCCCATGCCGCCCACATCTTCGGGGGCCATGGCCACGGTTTTGATCACCGCATAGGCCCGGCTGCCCACCTGCAGCCCCATCGCGGCCATCGAGCGGCGGGTGACCCGTGCCAGCAGCCGGCCGGCTTGGGTGTCTAGCGCCAGCAATGCGCCGGGGCCTGCGCCCACGCGAATATCAACCACGCTGCCCGCGACGATGTTCAAGGCCGAAAGGCCCGTGGGCGGGGTGCTGGCCAAAATCACGTCATGTGCTGCAACCCGCACCCGCAGCTTTTGCCCGCGCTGGCCCGGCACGCGGGGCACAAACAGCACCACGCCATTGGCGGAAATCTCGGTCAGCCCATCTGCGTGTTGCGCGGTGATCACCGCCTGCACCACCGCCCCAGCCGAGCGCGCGCCCAAGGGGGTAATGGTGGGGTCGCCCAAAATATCGGTGGCAGTGCCCACCGCAACGCTGCGCCCATTTTCCAATGCCACCACCGTGGTGGCCAGCCGCGCCACCTCGGCTGGTGAGTGGGTGACGTATAGAATGGGGATGTTGAATTCGTCTCGCAGCCGCTCGAAATAGGGCAAAATTTCAGATTTGCGCGCCTCGTCCAAGGCGGCCAGCGGCTCGTCTGCCAACAAGATGCGCGGGCCCGACAGCAGCGCGCGGCCAATGGCCACGCGGCTTTTTTCGCCGCCAGACAGCTGTGCAGGGCGCCGCGCCAGCAGTGCGCCCAAGCCCAGCATCTCGATCACATGGGCGTGCAGCTTGGGATCTGCGCGGCGCATCCAGCGGCCATAGTGCAGGTTTTGTTGCACGCTCAAATGCGGAAAAAGCCGTGCATCTTGAAAGATATAGCCCAGATGCCGCCGATGGGTGGGCAGGTTCAGGGCGCGGGCGCTGTCGAACACTGTTTCACCCGCCAGCGTGATTTGGCCCTGATCGGGGCGCAACAGCCCCGCCACAGCATTGATGACGCTGGTTTTGCCCGACCCAGACCTGCCAAACAGCACGGTCAGCCCCGCAGGCACGGCAAAATCTACCTGCAGCTGAAACCGCGGCAATTGATGGGTAAGGCGCACAGACAGGCTCATACGCCCTGCACCCGTTTGGCGGCGCGCCGCGCCAACCATTCCGAGGCCAGCAAAGCCCCCATCGCCACAATAACCGACACCACCACCAGCCGCAGCGCCGCTGGCTCGCCCCCCGGCGCCTGCAAGAATGCATAAATGGCCGAAGGCACGGTTTGGGTTTGGCCGGGGATATTGGAGACAAAAGTGATTGTTGCCCCAAATTCGCCCATCGCCTTTGCAAAAGCCAGCACCGCCCCGGCAATAATGCCCGGCACGATTAACGGCAGGGTTATGGTGACAAAAACCCATAGCCGCGTGGCGCCCAAGGTGGCGGCGGCCTCTTCCAGTTTTGGGTCAACCGCCTCGATCGACAGGCGAATGGCGCGCACCATCAGCGGAAAGGCCATAATGGCCGCGGCCAGCACCGCCCCCGTCCATTGAAAGGCCAGCGTGATGCCCAGCCGCGCCAGCAGCGCCCCCAAGGGGCCGTTGATGCCAAACACCACCAACAAGATGTAGCCCGTCACCACCGGCGGCAAGATCAGCGGCAGATGCACCAGCCCGTTCAGCAGCGCCTTGCCGGGAAAGCGCCAGCGCGCCAGCGCATAGGCGGTGAAAATGCCCAAGGGCAGGCTAAGCGCCATGGCCCAAAACGCCACTTTCAGCGACAGCGCAACCGCCTGCCACTCGTCTGGGCCAAGCCAGCTGCTCATTGCGCGTCACCGGGCAGGCTAAACCCGTGGCGTTGAAACACAGCCCCCGCAGCCGCGCTGCGCAGATAGGCGATCAAGGCGTCTTCGGCGGTGCTGTCACGGTTGGCCAAATCTGCGATCGGATAGGTAATGGCGGGGTGGCTGGTCGCAGGGAACTGCGCCAATACCTGCACACGCGGTTCGGCCATGGCGTCGCTTGCGTAGACAATGCCCAAAGGGGCCTGCCCGCTGGCCACCAAGGCCAAAGCGCTGCGCACATTATCTGTTTGGGCCACATGGGGGGCCAATTCCTGCCATTGGCCAAATTGCTGCAACGCGGCTTTGCCATAGATCCCGGCAGGCACGGCATTCACCATCGCCATGGCCAGCTTGCCCCCACCCAGCATGGGCAATAGCCGGGTGTGTGGCCCCAGTGCGGCCAAGGGCGTGCCTGCGCCCTTTGGGGCCACCAAAACAAGGCTGTTGCCCAGCAGGATATGGCGGCTGTGCGGCTCTAGCAGCCCAGCCTCTGCCAGCGCATCCATCCATGCCGCATTGGCCGAGATAAAAACATCTGCTGGCGCCCCATGCTGGATTTGGCGCGCCAAGGCCGAAGACCCGGCCAATGACACATGCACCCTGTGCCCGGTGTCACGCTCGAATGGCGGCACCAGTTCGTCCAGCGCGTTTTTCAGGCTGGCGGCCGCAAATACCGTTACCACCTGCCCACCGGCCCAGGCCGCATGGCCAAGGCAGAGACTGAAAAGCGCGGCAATAAAAAGGCGGTGCGGGGCCATGTGCGTTCCGTGCAGTTGCCCCACCGGCCTAGCGTGTGGGGGAGGGGCCTGTCAAATCGTTATTTCCCGCCAGACATATCGCTAAGCAATTGGCGCAGCGCAGCCACTTCGGCGGTGCTGCTTTGGGTGGCGATATCTTCGATGCGCCGATAATGGGCCAGAACCTGTTGGCCGGTTTCCGACAGCGCCGCCCCGCCGCCTTGGGCCCCCCCGCGGGCGCGATCAACCAAGGCAGGTTGAAAGGCTGCGTTCATTTCCTCGACCAGCGACCACGCGCGCTTGTAACTCATGCCCATGGCGCGGCCCGCCGCCGCGATCGAGCCGGTTGCCTGAATCTGTTCCAACAGATCGGCCTTGCCCGGCCCCAGCATGGCATCATCGCCAAACTGGATACGCAGGCGCAGGCGTGGGGGGCTGTGTGGGGTGTCTTGGGCCATGCCCCAGCTATGGCGCCAAGCACCCCGTGATGGCAAGCAAAAGGATCGCGCCCGCCAGTTTGGTTGACTTTGCCCCGCTGCCCTTTCTACCGTGCCACCAGCCCCAAAGGGCCCAGCCGCCCACAACAGGAGATGTGCGATGAACATTATGCCCATTATTGCAGACAGCACCGATGAATTGGTTGAGATCTTCAAAGACCTGCACGCCCATCCCGAACTGGGCCTAGAAGAGGTGCGCACCGCCGCCATCGTGGCGCAAAAGCTGCGTGATTACGGCGTTGACGAGGTGCATACCGGCATCGGCAAAACCGGCGTTGTGGGCATAATTCATGGCACGGGCAATGGCACGCGCCGCATTGGCGTGCGTGCCGATATGGATGCCCTGCCCATCGACGAGCAAACCAACCTGCCCTATGCCAGCAAACATGCCGGCAAAATGCACGCTTGCGGCCATGATAGCCACACAACCATGCTGCTGGGCGCGGCCAAACATTTGGCCGCAACACGTAATTTTGACGGCACCGCGGTGATGATTTTCCAGCCCGCGGAAGAGGGGTTGGGCGGCGCGCGGGGCATGCTGGCCGATGGGCTGTTTCAGCGGTTTCCCTGTGACGAGGTGTACGGGATGCACAATTCCCCAAACACGGCGCCGGGCAGCGTGGGTATTTGCAAAGGGGCGGCCATGGCGGGGGCTGCGTTTTTTGATATCACCATTACCGGTCGCGGCAGCCACGCCGCGATGCCCCAGCAATCGCGGGATGCGCTGGTCATTGCCGCCAGCTTGGTGGGGCAGTTGCAAACCATCGTCAGCCGCAACGTGGCGCCCTTGGATACCTGCGTGCTGTCGGTGACCAAGCTGAACGCCGGCACGGCCTATAACGTGGTGCCGGAAACCGCGCATATTGCGGGCACCATCCGCTATTTCAAAGACGAGGTTTACGCCACAGCCGAAACCCGCATGACCGAGATTTGCGCCGGCGTGGCCCTGTCTTACGGGGTGGATGTAGAGTGCCAGCTGCGCAATGTGTTCGACGTGCTGGTCAACGATGATGCGCTTTCCGATGCCTATATGCAGGCCGCAGCCGATATCGTGGGGGCGGAAAATATTCAAACCGGCATTCAACCTGCCACGGGATCCGAGGATTTTGCCGATATGCTAAAGGTGGTGCCCGGCGCCTATTGCCGGATTGGGCATACCGGCACCTTGCCCTTGCATAACCCCGGTTTTGTTTTGGGAACCGAGGTGTTGCCTGTGGGGGCGGCCATTATGGCCCGCATTGTCGAGCGTCGCTTGGCCCCGGCTGCGGGTTAATCGCCGACCGCTGCGCGCCAATGGCGGCGGCACAGGCTGACATAAGTCTCGTTGCCGCCGATTTGCACCTGTGCGCCATCGCGCAAAAACTGCCCGTCGGCGCCACGGCGGGCCACCATCGTGGCTTTCTTGCCGCAATGGCAGATGGTGCGCACCTCGCGCATTTCATCGGCCCATGCCAGCAAGGCGGCCGAGCCGGGAAAAAGCGCGCCGCGGAAATCAACCCGCAGCCCGTAGCACATGATTGGCAGGCCCAAATCATCAACCGCGCGGGCCAATTGCCAGACTTGTTGCTTTTCTAAGAACTGCGCTTCATCCACAAAGACGCAATCCACCGGCCCTTGGGCCATGCGGGCCTTTAGGGTGGCGAACAGGTCTTGGCCGGGGGCGAATGTATCGGCCTCGGCGCCAATGCCGATGCGGCTGGCAATACGCGCTTTGCCGGCGCGGTTATCCAGCAGCGCGGTCAGCAAATAGGGCTGCATGCCCCGCTCGCGGTAGTTATGCGCGGCCTGCAGCAAAATCGTCGATTTGCCGGCATTCATGGTAGAGTAGTTGAAATAAAGCTTAGCCATGCCGCCCTTTACTGCCTGGGCGGGTGCCAAGGCAAGATGCCCAACACACCTTGCAATTTGGAATGAGAGCAAGCCGTGCCGTAACGAGGTTGCCGACACGGGCTAGGGGTGCGGAATAACCTTGCCTTGACCAGCTGGAAAATGCCAAATCGATACACAGTGGTGAATGGGAAAATAGCGGCGCGCTTCCCCGTTTGCGCTGATAGTAAGGGTTGGTATTGTATGAATATTGGTAGCTATCTGAAAAAACACACAGAAGCCTTGGTTAAGGATGTGGGCATCGAACAGGCCTGCAAACTTACCGGCAAGTCAAAGGCCACTCTGGGGCGCTATTATGCCGATAGCGACGAGCATAGCAGCCGATACATACCCGTTGATGCCGTTGTGGCGCTAGAGGCGGCTGCCAGTTTCCCCCATGTCACCTGCGCCTTGGCAGAATTGCGCGGCAGCACCCTAAGCCACGATGCCCGCCGCCCAAATGCCCGCAACGGCGGGGTCAATAGCGATGTCATCGCGCTCAGCCAGCGGTTTGGCATGTTGATGGCCGAATACCACCAGTCGATCGAAGATGGGGTGATTTCGGTGAACGAGGCGAAGCGGCTGCTAAAAGAAACCGTGGCGCTGCAGCAAGTTTTGATCGATATGAAACTGCATTTGGAAACCGATACCACCAAACCCGTCTAGGCCCATTGCAAATTAGCGGCACAAAAACGGGGCCTTTATGGCCCCGTTTCGTTTGGCCGATGGTTTGCGCGGCCTATTCGGCGGCGGTGCCTTGCAGTGCCATAACACCAAAATCGCCCTTGGCGCGGGCATCCATCGCTTGGGATGCGGCAATCGCGCCGGCGGCGGTGGTGAAATAGGGAATGCGATCATATAGCGCAACCGAGCGTATCTCGCGGCTGTCTTCCACCGCTTGGCTGCCCTCGGTGGTGTTAAACACCAGCGCGATTTGCCCGTCTTTCAGCAGATCCACAATGTTGGGCCGGCCTTCGTATACCTTGTTTACGATTTCACAGGCCACACCATGTTCGCCCAGCCATGCGGCAGTGCCGCGGGTGGCCACAATTTCCAGACCCAGCTGTACCAGTGTTTGCGCGGCCTCGGCCATTTGCTGGCTTTTGTCCGCGTCTTTGATTGAAACAAACACCCGGCCTTCGGTGGGCAGAACGGTGCCAGCGCCCAGCTGGGCCTTCAAGAAGGCCAGCGGGAACGAGATATCCCAGCCCATCACCTCGCCGGTCGAGCGCATTTCCGGGCCCAAAATTGTGTCAACACCGGGGAAGCGGGCAAAAGGCAGCACCGCTTCTTTAACCGAGAACCACGGCATATCGGGGTCGGCCAATGTAAGCGGGTTGGCCAGCGGCTGCGAGCCGGGCTTGGCACCTGCCGGATAGCCGCCGCGCAGCGGGAAGTTTTCCATCGGCTCGCCCGCCATCAGCCGCGCAGCGATCGAGGCAATGGCGCTGTCGGTTGCCTTGGCCACGAAGGGCACGGTGCGCGAGGCGCGGGGGTTTACCTCGATCAGGTAGATTTCGTCGTCTTTGACGGCAAATTGCACGTTCATCAGCCCAACAACGCCCAAGGCCCGGGCCAGCGCCTCGGTTTGGCGTTTGATTTCATCGATGATGTGGCGCGGCAGCGAATAGGGCGGCAAGGAACAGGCGCTATCGCCCGAATGCACGCCGGCCTCTTCGATATGCTGCATAATACCGGCCACATGGACGGTTTTGCCATCGGACAGGGCATCGACATCACATTCGATGGCACCCGACAGGTAGTTATCCAGCAACACAGGGCTGTCGCCCGAGACCACCACCGCCTCGCGGATATAACGTTCCAGCTGGGCCATATCGCGCACGATTTCCATGGCGCGCCCCCCAAGCACGTAAGAGGGGCGGATAACCAGCGGGAAGCCAATTTCATCGGCAATCGCCAGCGCCTGTGCGTCGCTAGAGGCAATGCCATTATGGGGCTGTTTCAGGCCCAAACGGTTGACCAGCTGTTGGAACCGCTCGCGGTCTTCGGCCAGATCGATCGCATCGGGGGTGGTGCCCAGAATTGGAATGCCTTCTTCGTACAGCGCATTGGCCAATTTCAGCGGGGTTTGGCCGCCAAACTGCACGATCACCCCATGCAACGTGCCATTTTGCAGCTCGACCCGCAAAATTTCCATCACATGCTCGAATGTCAGCGGCTCGAAATACAGCCGGTCGGATGTGTCGTAATCGGTCGACACGGTTTCGGGGTTGCAGTTGATCATGATGGTTTCATAGCCCGCGTCGGTCAGGGCGAAACAGGCATGACAACAGCAGTAATCAAACTCGATCCCTTGGCCGATGCGGTTTGGGCCCCCGCCCAAAATGACCACTTTCTTGCGGTCGCTTGGGCGTGCTTCGCATTCGACGTCGCCCATGGCCGGGGCTTCATAGGTGGAGTACATATATGGTGTTTGCGCTTCGAATTCGGCGGCGCATGTGTCGATACGTTTGAACACCGCTGTCACGCCCAAGTTTTGGCGCGCGCGGCGCACATTGCCCTCGGTGCGGCCGGTCAGTTTGGCCAGCCGTGCATCGGTAAAGCCCATCATTTTCAGTTTGCGCAGCCCGTCTTCGGTTACGGGCAGGCCATTTTTGCGCACGATGTCTTCGGCCTCGACGATTTCGCGGATGCGGGCCAAGAACCACGGGTCAAACATGGTGACGGCATGAATTTCATCATCGCTTAGGCCGTGGCGCATGGCTTGGGCGATGGTGCGCATACGATCGGGCGTTTGCAGGCTGATGGCCTTGATCACCGCCGATTTTTCAGGCGCGCCTTCGATATCGACCTCGTCAAACCCGGTCAGGCCCGATTCCATCGACGCCAGCGCCTTTTGCATCGATTCGTGGATCGTGCGGCCAATGGCCATGGTTTCCCCAACCGATTTCATCGCGGTGGTCAGATGGGGCTTGGAGCCGGGAAATTTCTCAAATGCAAATTTCGGGATCTTGGTCACGACATAGTCGATGGTTGGCTCGAAGCTGGCGGGCGTAACCTTGGTAATGTCGTTGTCCAATTCATCCAGCGTGTAGCCCACCGCCAATTTCGCCGCGATCTTGGCAATCGGAAAGCCGGTGGCCTTCGAGGCCAGCGCCGACGAGCGCGACACGCGCGGGTTCATCTCGATCACCACCATGCGTCCATCTTTGGGGTTGATGGCCCATTGCACGTTCGACCCACCTGTTTCCACGCCAATCTCGCGCAGCACGGCGATGCTGCCATTGCGCATGATCTGGTATTCTTTGTCGGTCAGCGTCAGCGCTGGGGCGACAGTGATGGAATCGCCCGTATGCACGCCCATCGGATCGATGTTTTCGATAGAACACACGATAATGGCGTTGTCGGCTTTGTCGCGCACAACCTCCATCTCGAATTCTTTCCAGCCAAGCAGCGATTCATCCACCAAGATCTGGCCCATGGGGCTGGCATCCATGCCGGTGCGGCAGAAATGGATATAATCATCGCGGTTATAGGCGACGCCACCGCCGGTGCCACCCAAGGTAAAGGCGGGGCGGATAATGGCGGGCAGGCCGATATCGTCCAGCGCCTCTAGCGCGGTTTGCACGCCCGCCTCGACGTCATAGCCTTTGGCGGTTTTGGGGGCGCTGACGATGGTGGCGCGGGGGTTTTCCAGCCCGATCCGGTCCATCGCTTCGCGAAACAGCTTGCGGTCTTCGGCCATTTCAATGGCCTCGCGGTTGGCGCCGATCAGCTCGACGTTGAATTTCTCCAACACGCCCATATCGGCCAGCGCCAGCGACGTGTTCAGCCCGGTTTGCCCGCCCATGGTGGGCAGCAGCGCGTCGGGGCGCTCTTTTTCAATGATCTTGGCCACCACTTCGGGCGTGATCGGTTCGATATAGGTGGCATCTGCCAAGCCCGGGTCGGTCATGATTGTGGCCGGGTTCGAGTTCACCAAAATGACCCTGTAGCCCTCTTCGCGCAACGCTTTGCAGGCCTGCGCACCGGAATAGTCAAATTCGCAGGCTTGGCCGATGATGATGGGCCCGGCGCCGATGATCATGATCGAGTTGATATCGGTTCTTTTTGGCATGGTTTTGACCCCTAATTTCGTGCGCGCAGGCAAGGCCAGACCCATGGCAGAGTCGGGCCGCGCAAATTGACGTGGGTTATAGTCAACACAGGGCCCGGCGCAACCCCCCCCTGCGGTAATCTGCCTGCGGCAGGAAAACCGGTTCACCCGGCGGCTGCAAAAGGATAGAAGGCCCCCAACACCACCCGCCGGAGAGCCGTAGATGAGCACGCCCAAACCCGTTGTCTTGTGCATTCTAGATGGATGGGGCCACCGTGAAGAGCGCGCCGATAATGCTGTGGCCTTGGCCGATACGCCAAATTTCGATCGCATTTGGCAAACCTGTGCGCGCAACACGCTGATTACCCATGGCCCCGATGTGGGCTTGCCCACCGGCCAGATGGGCAATTCCGAGGTGGGCCACACCAATATTGGCGCAGGCCGGGTGGTGGCCATGGATTTGGGCCAGATCGATCTGGCCATCGAAGACGGCAGTTTTGCCAGCAATGCCGCCCTGCAGGCCTATATCGCACAGTTGCAGGCCAGCGGCGGTACGGCGCATTTGATGGGGCTGGTTTCTGACGGGGGGGTGCACGGGCATATCACCCATATTTTGGCCGCCATCCACGCCATCGCGGCGGCGGGTGTTCCCGTGGCGTTGCATGCCATCACCGATGGGCGCGATGTGGCGCCGAAATCGGCCTATGGCTATTTGAACAGCTTAGCCGATGCGCTGCCCGCGGGGGCGCGTATTGCCACGGTCACGGGGCGGTATTTCGCCATGGACCGCGACAACCGCTGGGAGCGCGTCAAAGAGGCCTATGACGCCATCGTCTTAGGCCGGGGGCGGCACGCGGGCAACGCCCATGCGGCGGTGGATATGGCCTATCAAAACTCGGAAACCGATGAGTTTATCACCGCCACAGTGCTGGCTGATTACACAGGCGCACGCGATGGCGATGGGTTCTTTTGCCTGAATTTCCGTGCCGATCGCGCCCGCGAAATTCTGCGCGCCGTGGCCGAGCCGGGGTTTGACGCCTTTGCCATTGGCGCCCGCCCGAATTGGGCCGCGCTGCTGGGCATGGTGGAATATTCGCAGGCCCATGGCGCATGGATGCGCACCATGTTTCCGCCGCGCGATCTGGTCAATACCTTGGCCGAATGGGTGGCCAAACATGGCCGCAGGCAGTTTCACTTGGCCGAAACCGAGAAATACCCCCATGTCACCTTCTTTTTGAACGGTGGCAAGGAACAGCCCGCCCCGGGCGAAGACCGCTACATGGCGGCCAGCCCAAAGGTGGCCACCTATGACCTGCAGCCAGAAATGAGCGCCCCCGAGGTGACCGATCAATTCGTGCAGGCCATTGCGGCGGGCTATGACCTGATCATCACCAATTATGCCAATCCCGATATGGTGGGCCATACAGGCGATTTGGCCGCTGCCATGGCGGCCTGCGCGGCGGTGGATCAGGGTTTGGGCCGGGTGCTAGAGGCCTTGCACGCGGCGGGTGGGGCGATGATTGTGACCGCCGATCATGGCAATTGCGAGGTGATGCGCGACCCGGTGACCGGGGGGCCGCATACCGCCCACACAACCAACCCCGTGCCAGCGGTTTTGGTGGGGGGGCCACAGGGTGTGGCGTTGCGCGCGGGTGGGCGTTTGGCCGATTTGGCCCCCACGCTGCTGCAGCTTATGGGCCTGCCACAGCCCCCCGAAATGACGGGGCGCAGCTTGTTGCAATGAGGATGGGCCGGATTGCCAGCGCGCTGTTGCCTTTGGCCTTTGGTTTGGGGCTGCTGGCGGGGGGTGGCCCGGCGGCTTGGGCCAGTGAAACCCCCGATGCCGCTGCCACAGCCCGCGCTGCAGCCCAACAGATTGATGCCGCAGCCACCGCGCTTGCGCAGGCCGACAGTGCCCGCGACCGGGTGCGCGCCCTGTCGGAAACCACCCGGGCCTTTGAAGCAGGGCTTGAGGCCATGCGCGACGGCATACGCCGCGCTGCGATCCGCGAACAGGCGCTTGCCGCTGGGCTGCAGGCACAACAGGCCGAGCTGGCGCAGCTTTTGACGGCGCTGCAAACCATGGGCCATGCCCCCGCCCCGGTTTTGATGCTGCACCCCTCGGGGCCGGCGGGCACGGCGCGTGCCGGTATGATCTTGGCCGATATTACCCCCGCATTGGCCCAACGCGCCCAAGCGCTGCGCGTGCAACTGGAAGAGATGCAAACCCTGCGCCTGCTGCAAGACAACGCCGCCGATACGCTGCGCCGGGGCTTGCAAGGCGCCCAAGAGGCCCGCACCGAGCTTAGCCAAGCCATTGCCGACCGCAAACCGCTGCCGCGCCGCTTTGTCGAAGACCCGGTGCGCACGGCGATTTTGATTGCCTCGGCTGAAACCCTAGAGGGGTTTGCCAGCGGCCTAAGCCAAATTGCCCGCGACGAGCCTGCACAGGGCTTGCCCGATATCTCGCATCGCAAGGGGGCGCTGCCCCTGCCGGTGCAAGGTGCCTTGCTGCGCCGTGCGGGCGAGGCCGATGCCGCAGGGCTGACGCGCCCGGGCATTTTGCTGGCCACCCGCCCCTATGCCTTGGTGACAACGCCTGCTGCCGCAACCGTGCGCTACCGTGGGCCCTTGTTGGATTACGGCAATGTGATGATCTTAGAGCCGCAAGCCGGGTTATTGCTGGTCTTGGCCGGATTGGAACAAGTGTTTGGTGCCCCGGGCGAGGTGCTGCCGGCGGGCAGCCCGGTGGGCTTGATGGGCGGTCAAGAGCCGCAAGAGGGAACAATTGTGGTGCAATCTGGCGAAGGGGCTGGAAACACACGCAGCGAAACGCTCTATATAGAAGTCAGGGAAAACAACCAGCCGGTGGACCCGGCACTATGGTTCGCCATGCAGGAAGGATAGTTGGAATGAAGAAATTCGCCATGGCCGCGCTGGGGGGAACCTTGGCCGGGATCATCGCCACCACGCAGGTGGCCGGCCCGTTGCTGGCGCAAGAAACCAGCCGCAGCGCATCGGTTTATGAACAGCTGGACCTGTTTGGGGATATTTTCGAGCGGATCCGCGCGCAATATGTGGAAGAGGTCGACGAAAAAGACCTGATCGAGGCGGCGATCAACGGCATGCTGACCTCGCTTGATCCGCATTCCAGCTATTTGCCCCCGGCCGCAGCCGAAGACATGCAGGTGCAAACCCGTGGTGAATTTGGCGGCTTGGGCATCGAAGTGACCCAAGAAGACGGGTTTGTGAAAGTGGTGTCGCCCATCGATGGCACACCCGCCGCTGAAGCCGGGATGGAGGCGGGCGATTTTATCACCCATGTCGATGGCGAAAGCGTGCTGGGCCTGACCTTGAACGAGGCGGTAGACCGGATGCGCGGGCCGGTGGGATCTGAAATTGTGATCACCGTCGTGCGCGAAGGCGAGCAAGAGCCGTTTGACGTGTCCTTGGTGCGCGCCACGATCAAATTGCAGGCCGTGCGTGCGCGGGTTGAGGGCAGCGCCGTGGTGCTGCGGGTGACCACGTTTAACGACCAGACCTATCCGAATTTGGAGCAGGGTCTGAAAAAACAGGTGGAAGAATTGGGCGGCATGGAAAACGTGTCGGGGATTGTGCTGGATTTGCGCAACAACCCCGGCGGGCTGCTGACGCAGGCCATCCGCGTGTCGGATGCGTTTTTGGAGAAGGGTGAAATTGTTTCCACCCGCGGGCGCAATGCCGATGATGGTGATCGCTATAACGCCACCCCCGGTGATTTGGCCGGCGGCAAGCCGATCGTGGTGTTGATCAATGGCGGGTCGGCGTCGGCCTCGGAGATCGTGGCAGGGGCGCTGAAAGACCACCGGCGTGCCATCATTGTGGGCACGAAATCCTTTGGCAAAGGGTCGGTTCAGACGGTGATGCCCTTGCGCGGCGATGGCGCCATGCGCCTGACCACGGCGCGGTATTATACGCCCTCGGGGCGGTCGATCCAGAACTTGGGTGTTTCACCCGATATCGTGGTGGAACAGCCCCGCCGCGTGGCGCCGACCGAAGAGGAAGAAAACACCGCCGCCGCCCGCCGCACCCGCAGCGAGGCCGATTTGCGCGGGCGCTTGGAGAACGATTCGTTGTCCGAAGACGAAGTGCGCCAGATCGAAGAAGACCGCGCCCGCGCCGAGGCGGCGGCGCAGCTGCGCCAAGACGACTATCAGCTGGCCTATGCGGTGGATATTTTGAAGGGCCTGACCGCGCTGAGCCCAAGCGCAGACTAAGCGAACCCCGCCACCGCCAGTGCAAGGCGGTGGCGGGGGTATGAGTATTTAGAGCAAGATGAAGGATGGGGGCGCGTGGGGATGCTGGCTGAAGAGATTGAGAAACTGCCCTATCGGCCCTGTGTGGGGGTGATGCTGGCCAATGCCGATGGCGCCATATTCGTAGGCCAAAGGATAGATAGCGATCTGCCCGCCTGGCAAATGCCGCAGGGGGGGATTGACCCGGGCGAAGATGTGCGCAGCGCCGCTTTGCGGGAATTGTGGGAAGAAACCGGGATTGGCGCGGATTTGGTAGAGTTCGTGGCCGAGGCCGAGGATTGGGTGCGCTATGATCTGCCCCATGATTTGGTGCCGCGGATCTGGAAGGGGAAATACCGCGGGCAACAGCAGAAATGGGTGTTGTTGCGATATCGTGGCGATGATGGGCAGATTGATATTGCCGGTGCCCATCCCGAGTTTTCCAGCTGGCGCTGGTTGGCGCCCGATGCGGTGGTGGCGCAGATCGTGCCGTTTAAGCGTGCGGTATACGAACAGGCGCTGCGCGCCTTGCGCCCGTATTTGTAGCGGGCGCTATTCGCGCGCCCGCAGCACGGCAGCTGGGCGTGCGGCCAAGGGGCGCCAGGCAAAGGCCATGCCCGCGCCCAAGGTTGCCAAGACCCCACCCGCTAAAATGGCGATCGCCGAAGGCCAGACCACGCTGTAGCGGGTGTCGAGCACGAAATGGCTGACGGCCCAGCCGCCTGCGATGCCTGCGCCAAGGGCCACAACCGCGGCCCCCAGCCCCAACAGCGCGGCGCGCAGGGCGAAGCTGGCCAGAATTTGCTGGCGTGTGGCGCCCAAGCTGCGCAGAACGGCGGCTTCGTAGCGGCGTGCGGGTTCGCCCGCGGCGGCGGCGCCGATCAACACCAAAAACCCAGTGAGCAGCGTGGCGGCGGCCCCCCAGCGGGTGGCGGCTGCGATGCCGTCGAGCACGGTTGAGACCTGGGTTATCGCCTCGCGGACGCTGATGGCGGTGATGTTGGGATAGGCGTTTGACACGGCTCGCAAGATCCGTGCCTCGGCGGTGGGGGCGGCGTAGACGGTGGCGATAAAGC
>RFQY01000007.1 GCA_009924775.1 Paracoccaceae bacterium
TTCATCCCCCCCTGGGTGCCAATCCGGCAGGTTGGCAAAATGCCCTGAAATTGGCCTGTTTTTGTCATTTTTCCATCCTTTTGCCCCATGATTCATGCCATGTCTTGCTGTTATGGCAACTGGCACACAATGGCTGCAGGTTCCACCTGCTGTGATCTCCACCTTTCTTCAGTGGTGTGATGTGATCCACACAGGTGGCAGGTTGCTGGCAGGATCTGCAGAGCGGTTCTTCCCTCAAGACTGCCAGTCTGATCTTCTGCCATAGCCTGTCATAACCCCTTTGGTAGGGTGTTGGCCTATCGTGCTTCTTGTGTTCCTTGCTGCCATTCAAACTGTGTTTAGGTGGATCCCATGGCATGGCTTATATCCCCTTGATGTGGACATGACACTCAGCAGGACCACCACATCCTTTTTGGTAGGTGACAGTCAGACTGGTGATGGTCTGGCAGTTATCTTCTGGGATGATGTGCAGATGCTGTAATAGATCCAGCACTGGTTTCCAGCAGTTGTCCAGGTCCCTATCTTTTCGCCACCCAGATCCACCAAGGATGTTCATGATGATGTTGAATGGTGGTGGTGGTACTTTCCCTTTTTTGGTGGCATGGGCCATCAGTTCAGCAGCATGATGCCAGTCCACATATTTTTTTGACCTGTAAACAGTTCCCCTTCTGGTGGCTCGGAAGATATGATTCACACTTGGTGGAATTGGTAACTGCAGTTTCATGCCATCAGCATGATGACAGATCCATGAAATTCCAAACTGTACTGCCTGATTTTCATGGATGTTTCTTGACCCTATTAAGTTTTACTGTTGCCCGCCTTAGCTGAAATTCCAGCAACCTGTTCAGGTATTTCTGATGATCTAATTTGGCTTGCAGGTCATTGATTTTTACTACTAGATCTTCCAAGGATTCAGTATTCATCCTGCACTTTAGACAGATGCCCCTTTTAACCACTGACCACCTTAGGCAGTGCCTGCAAGTTCCTTTCACAACAGCCACTTTATTTCCCCCTATTTATTTGATGTTCTGTCCACCTCAGTGTTTGTGGTGGTGTCAAATATTCTTGGGCAATCACAATCTTTTGCAGTTGGTCACTGAACCATTCCTGCTGATGTTCCACCACTGTCTGGCCACTGATTGCCCCTGCTATAACCACATCCAGTTCCAGTGGCATCACAGGTTGGTGCAGTAAAACAATAGCCAGCACATAATGCACCTTTGGATTCAGCCTGTTCTGTGTCAGCAGTAAATCTGGCTGGTGACAGAATTGGTGATACATCAGATCTCTGGTCTTAACATCCAATCCTGGCAGATCTTCCCCACCATCTGAAAGTGCTTTGCTTTCATGAAGCCATGCCTGCTGTTCCCAAAATTCCTCAAGGTCACCCCATAGCCATTGCCAGACTGCTGCTTCCCCACACAATCCAATAAACTGCTGGAAGTGTTCTGACTCAGTTGGTGTCAGTCCAAACTTTAAAAATCTGCTAAGACTTGATGTCCAGTTGTTTTTCCGAAACCAATCTGATTTAGCTTTGGCAATGGACCAGATCAGGTCCAAAGTTGATGTGTCTAACTTTATTTGAACTCTCAAAGATGCATCCATTCATGTGGCAGGATCCATCCTTAGAAAGTGTTATTGACCCCATTGATCAGCCATGGCTTTGGCTATTCCTGAATAGGTAAGTGATCTTATTTTCCATCTGTCTTTTGAAGGTCCAAGATTGTTTTGGCCTGATGGTGTTTGATTGGCATATCTGGTTTTTTTTATGATGTTGGTTGGTTCAAGCTTTGGTAAACCTTTAAGCCAAAGGCAGGTTTGTTTGCTGGCATCTTCACCAAACATCCAAGGCTGGATGATTTGATCAGGTTTCCTAATAGCTGTTGAAATTCGTCCTATTGGATTTTCCAAAGCTATTTTTTTAATAGGAGCATTCAAAAGAACTTTAACAAACTCTAATGCATCTTCAGTCAGTTTTTCCCTGCCTGCTATCCGTCTGTTCCAGTGCAGTCCTGAAGATGCCAGATATGTGCATGGTGGGTGGCAAATCATTAAATCCCAATGCGGTCTATCAATTGGCCTTCCCAGCATAATTCCATCAATTTCTTGATATTCAATATTAGATTGGGTTGACCCAATGCATTGGCATTCATCAGGATCAATACTAGAAACTTTGCAAGGGTATTCATCTAAATCACACCCCAAACAATTTCCTGCAAATTGGACTGGTTCCCACCCATCCAGAAGATTCCTGACATCACCCTGGTAATGAATACCTGGTTTTTCTGTTGGCAACAGGTCACATGAGATAGCATGTTGACCAGCATTTCTAAAAGCATCCCTGACAGTTCCCGAAAATTCACAGGCTATTAAAACTCGCACTGGACATCCTGACCATCTGCAGGATCCATCCTTAAGTGACCTTAATTTGACTTAAACCTGACCATTTTACGATTCATTGAAATTTGGTCCAAAACCCTGTTTAGTGGACTTAGTGGACTTGGTGTTGGTTTCTAGTGGACTTTATTTATCTTCATCTCTTCTGTTCCTTTGATTTTTTAATCTTAATTCCTTAATACAAGTCCACTAAGTCCACTAAATATAAAATAAAGTATTATATAATAAGAACTTAAGCTTAGTGGACTTCATCAAACCCAAGTCCACTAGAAGTCCACTAAAGGCACCAAGTCCACTAGAACCTAATTTGCCCATATTTCGCATATGTGCTGATCCAACTATGTTGAAAGTTAATCTGGGTAGTTTCACTGTTTTTAGCTCCATTTTAGTGGACTTCTAGTGGACTTCATTTTCCCCAAGTCCACTAATTTTCTTCTCATAAATAATAAAATAGGTAAGGTTGGTTTTGCTTATCTGGCATACCTTTGGGTGTGTTCACTGGTGATAGTTCCAATCAGTTCATGATAATTCACCAGTGCAATTGCTAGTTGTTTGGCAAGATTCCTGACCCCTTTTGGTCCCAGTTGGTCCATCACTTCATCCTGTTTGGTTTCTGGAAGTTCCTCAAAACAGGTTGCCTGTCCCCTTTTTTCCCCTGGCATTTGGTGAAAGAAAGTGATGCCAGAAATGTTTTTACGCTTTTCAATCATTGCTTGCAATTTCCTTTTGCTGAAACACCTTGGGTCTAAATTCCCTACATCCACAGTAAGTCCTTCTTTCCCATCCCCTGTGATCCTTGCTCATGGCTATGCTGAAATTCTTCATGCCTAATGCTTTGATCCCTGCTTTCAGTGACCAGTCAAAATAGTGCTGGTAAAGAATGGATGATTTAATCCAGTCATTGGTGGTCACACTGAACTGGTCAAGCCATGCTTGGATGGATTGTTCAGGGTCATTATCTTCCCTGTATTCCTGTCCTTGCTGCACCACTTCATCAGGCTTGATAAGGCCTTCTTGCCTATACTTGATGGCACCCTGCACCAACCAATTCAGGATCCCTTCTGATTCTTCCAAAATCCTTACAGGCAATGTGGTGTCCAAGTTGCCATTTTCTTTGCTGAAACTGGCTTTAAATGGGACTAATGAAATGCGTGACCAGATTGCAGTGTTGCTTTCTGGAATGTTTGGCCGTTCATTGGTGCATAGGATCAATGTGTGGGTTGGTTGGAAACTCCATTCATTTTCATTCATTCTTCTGCAGGTAATCAGGTCACCACCAGTCAGTTGTTTGACCAGTGCCACATTTAATTCCATGCCCCTGCTGGTTTCTTGAGCCACCATCAGCCTTTTCCCGTGAAAGCTGCTCAACCATGTTGGATGGGACTGGTGACCCTTGCAAAGGTGATTTGAATCCACAGCACCAGCAAGACCAGATCCCAAGACCTGCTGAATAGTGCCAAGTATGGTTGACTTGCCATTCCTGCCATCCCCACAGAACACTGGAAAAACATGATCATTAGGCTGACCGGTAACAGACATCCCAAACAACTTTTGCACATAGTCAATCAGTGGCTGGGATGCCAGAAAGACATCATCCAGAAGTTTCAGCCATCTTGGGCATTTTGCATCCTGGTTGTAAATGGTTGGACATTTAGACTGCTGCCAGTCTGACCTTTTTTCCTTTCTCAATTCCCCAGTGGTCAGATCCACTGTGCCATTTGGACAGGTGATCACATTTCTGATGACAGGTATTTCCTGAACAAACTTTCTAAGGTCTGATTCACTTTTCAGGTGACTGATGATGGAATTGATTTTTGCCAGTTTCTGACAGCTTTTCAGCCACTTCACCCTGGCATCACTCAAGGCTTCATGGGTGTCAGGATTCCCCAGCTTTTGAAGCTGGAAGTTTAACCTTTCACGCAAGAATCTTTTATAAAGGATATGCGGTCCATATTTATCCCGCTTCCAAATGCCACCAGACCAAATCAGAAAATCTTCCCATTCATTAATAAAGCTGATGTTTTTTCCAAATCTGTTTTTTAGCAGCAGACATTCTGACCATTCAGACCGCATATCCTCAGCATTGGATTGATACAAATATTGATTAGCTTTTATTTCTTTTTGACTGATAAACTTTTGCAGATAGTTCCATGATTCATCTTTATCCAGAATCTGATAGGTCCCACCATTTGCCAGAAGGTCATCCAGTCCTTTTCCATGGGCTGAATCCCAAACCGCCAGTTTAAGGTCTGCACCTGGAAATCTTTCAAATGCCTTGATAAGGTTCAGTGTGGTGGCTTTTCTGGCTGATTCTTTAGTGTCTTGATCATATGCCAGGATAAATGTTTCCAGTGGATTGGCAGCAATAAACCAATTAGCTGGATCCACATTATTGGCTGGTGTCGCTATGACTGGCATTTCATGCACATTGGCCAGCACTTCAGCCTTTAGATAGCCTTCTGTGATCCATATGGGTTTGCCTGTCCTGTGATTGTTTTTAAAGACGATTGGAAAATGGATGGATGGTGTGGCATTTGCTCCACCATGTCTGCTGCTGCTCATGAAAAGATATTTTGGCCCATCCCCCTGCAATTTTGGCCTGATCATCATAGCTTTGATGTTTCCATGATAATCCCTAATGGGAATCAATAATCCTTCTGGCCCCTCAATCCATGGCTTTTGACCTTTCCCAGATGGTGAATTCTTGGATACACCTGGGACTGTGTAGATATCATCACCAAACTTTTCCAGAAGTTTCCTGCCAATGCTTCCCCTATCAGCAGCATTATGAAAAGGCATGGATCCAAAGTTTCCAAATTCCTTGAATCCCCTGCCTGCCAAATGTTTCATTTCATCCACTTGGCAAGGCAAGCTGTCCATGATGAACTTATAAACACTGGAAAACAGTTTGTTCGTGACAGGTGGTCTAAAGCTGCTTTCATAACCAGAATCACTGCTCTGGCTATACAATGTATATTCCCTGCCATCACTGCTTGTGCCTGTCTTCCTAATGGACCATCCCTGCACTGAATCTGTGATCCGATAGCAGCAGACAAGGCCATCCTCAGACTTGGAACACTGATCAGGCTTGCCACAAATTGGGCATGGACTTGATTTATTCACTGTCTTTAGCATTGATATCTTCCCTGACTAAATCTGCCAATCCAAGGTAGGTTGCAGCATCATCTATGCTGTCCTGATGCCATCCCTCAGCCAGTCTTGCTAACTTCAGGCAGCACATCAGGACTGCCACATCTTCTGGCCTGATGGGTGTTTCCAGATACACAGACCACATATCTGCAATTCGCCTTAAATTTTTTGATGGATGCCCATAGTGTTCTGCCCTAACTGTGGTCAGGTCCAGGCATCTCTGAAAGAATGCTTCCAGTTTTTTCATGTGATGTTCCATAGGGATGTGCCCTTTGATTTACGCCAAATCTCTGGGCACTCACCCTGGATGGTTTCTAGAATTTCAGAATTCGTTTGGTACATTTCCTGCAATAGTGCAGCACCTGCTGCCCATCTGGAAAGGCAATCCATTTCCTATCATCCAGCCACTGTTCCAATTCTTTGCTGGACCAGCAGTCTGGGCTGAATCTTCCACATTCGGAACAAGATGCAGTCCACAGGACATTTTCTGCACTGAATAAGACCACACCATCTGGCACTTCAAATGCCACTAGTTTTGATCCCAACAGGTGACCACTGGAAACATCCCATCCTTCAAGATAATTTAATTTCTGACCATATCCCCAATTCCAAACCCTGCATCCCAAACAACTCATCTGCTGCAGCCATGCTTTTAAATCCAATTCATTTTTGATTGTGAATGGTTCAAGGATAACCATCCCATCTAATGCACCACCAACAACTTCCAAATGGAAATCAAAGCTGACATGACCATCACGCAAAGTTGTGGCCATATGTTTCACTTTGCATTTTAGTTTTCTGATAGGTTCAGTAATTAAATGTTCTAATAGGGCAATACACTTTTCATGATCAACACTTGGCTTAAAGTTCTTTGGAAATTCGGTATTTTTCAGACTGATGACATCCATTTCATCCCCCTTTCTGAAGGCAGGTGGCAGAAACGATCTGCCACCCTTTCCCTTCAATATCTGCCACTTGAGTTTAGAATGGCAGATCTGCTTCAGATGCGGTTGGTGATCCAGCAGATGGTGTTTCATCCGCTTCATCCAGTGATTCCAGTGTGATGGTGGCATAACCTGTCTGGCTGGTGCCCCTTTTGAATGACAGGACAGACCCAACCATCCCCTGGGCAGCACCCTCCAATTCAGTGGTGTACGGCCTGCCATGGGCTGGTCCCCACTGGTCACACTCAAAACCAATCCTTTTCAGGTTGGTAAGGCACCTTCTAAGATTGGGTTCACTGGTCAGCCAGTAAGTGATGGAATAAATTCCACCAGTAATATTCAAACCAATTTCAAAAATGGTGGCTGGTCCATTCTTAGTTTCAATATTCTTGATGCCTGCCCTGACCACCTTACCAGCATAGGATCCTTCTGAAAGTTCCTCTGCTCTGGTTGGAAGACTGGTTTTCAAATCTACTTGTTGATCTAAACTGAATGTACTCATCCTTAAGTCCTCACTTAATCCTGATGTGTTCGCCCCTGGGCAAGAGTTTGCATCCAGTCAGGGTGGTGCCCATGGTTAATGCCTCCCTGATGGCTTCATTGTTTGCTGATACTGTGACTTTCTGAAACTGTTCTGGCAGTTCAGATGGGTCACAACTTACTTCAATGGGCTGGTGTCCACCATTTGCACAGACTGAAAGTCTGAAAGACTTGGTTTCCAGCTTTTTAAGGTTTTGAAGACTGAAGAAATACTGCAGGCGGTTCTTCATTTGCTTTGCAGCATTAGTATCCCTGTCAGCCAGTTCCTTTATCCTGGCAGCTTCTTCAGCCCTTGCCTTGGCAGTCAGTTCCAGTTCCCTGATTATCCTGCAGTAACTTTCAACCTTGTCTTCTATTTTCCCTTCCAGTTCCTGCAAGAGTTTGTCCAGCACTGGATCCAGTTCACCAAACTGATCAACAGACTTTTCAGCCCAAAGTTCAAGGATCTGACTGCCATGGTGTAGGTCAAGAATTGACATTATTTCTTGCCCCCAAGTTTCTTCTGAAGACTTTTAGAAGCTTCATCCATTTGGACACCTACTAAAGCCTCCACTGAATCCACCTTGTAATGGGTCAGCATCTTCTGCATGGTGCCAGGGAATTCATTTTCAACAGACAGGACCAATTCCCTAAAGGATGACAATTTCTTGTCACTTTCTGGTGCTGGTAAAGCTGGCTTTACTACTGGTGATGCTGGTAAAGAAGTCTTTACTACTGGTGGAATAGAATCCACTTCAGTTTCATCCAGCCATCCCAACCCACAAATGCTTAAGGTCACCCGCCTTTTGGCCTTGGTTTCAGCTTTCATCAGTTGGTTTGCTCTGGCTTCACCAGACAGACCCTTCACACTGACCACACCTGAGGCTTCATCAGTTCTGCCACTGACATCTTCAGCCCTTGCCACCACAGTGTAGATGTCATCCACCAATTCCCTTGAATGGATGGTGATGGAAACACCATGAAGCTTTCTTAGCTGGTCTGAACACGCTCTAGTCGCGTAAAGCTTTAACTGGCCACCAAGTTTGATGTACTCGAAAGGTTGTGTGTGTGGATTCAATCCAAGACTTTCACAGACCTTCAGGTAATATCCAGACCTTTGGGTTTCATCCATGGATGACAGATCACCCTGGACCAAAACTGAATCTGGCTTGATGTTGCTGTTATTTCTCACTTTTAAAGCATTCATTTTGAAGCATTTCCTCTCTGTAAATTTTGAATGATCTCGGTCCATCAAATGCCAGTTGGTAAGTTCCATCTGGCAGCTTTCGAAAACTAACTCTTAACTGATCAGTGGGTGATTTTTCATTCCACACGATCACACCTTCATCAGATTGTCTTTTCAGTACCAACATCCTTGCTGTCCTCCTCATCATCTAAATCTGAAAGTCCTTCCTCATGAATGACTGCCATATATTCCGCAATGGTTTCTAGGTGTCTGTTAATCCGCCTTTCTAGGGTTCGCTGTTCCCTGAATGTGTTGTCTGGGTGTAGCTGGCTTGAATACTCAAAAACTTTGAGCATCAAATCTGCCAGCAGCTTTTGCATTGGCTTGCTAATCCTTGCCATGTGAATAACCTCCATTCACATAGCCTATCTTTAATGTTTGTTTTTGTCAGTTTGCAGTTTGGCTAACAAATGATTCCATTTGTCAGACAAAGATTATTTGTGGTTAATCTAAAAGTGACAGGATGAGTTCAGAAAGTTTAAACTTTTCCATCCTATCCTGCAGTTCCTTTTGAAGCTTTTCAATGGCAGGTAATTCCTCAGACATATGCTTAATGGCAAGCCTTCTTATTTTGTCTTTGGATGCCTGATTCAATCTCTTAAAGTCACCAAAAGGATTCATGGGTCACTTGTTGATTTGATATCCATTCCTGGTCTTGATCAGGATCATTCTTTCCACCAGATCAGCCAGCTTGGAACGGAAGGATGATGAATTTTCCAGTGCCAGTTTGTTGGCCAAACCTTGGCTGGTCAGGACTTCCCTTTTGAGGGTTTGAATGACCAGTGATTCCAGTTCTGTGAACTTCTTCCAATGCTTTGGCCACTTGCGTTTTTGTTTGTTAAGTCGGCCATCCTTGGCCAATGGTTCTTCCTGATGAATCCTGATTTCTTCCTGATTAGACATTGCGAATCCTTTCTATGGGTGATTAGTTAGTGGTCAAAGCTCTAATCAGTTCATCTGTTGCAGATGACTGACCTACATAGTGGGAAGTCATGGACTGGCTGTTGTGACCCAATAGGATCCTTGCAGCTTCCAGCCCATGTTCTTGCTGGATCTGCCTTGCTCGGCCTGATCTAATTCCCCTTAGGGTCCATCCAGGTAGGTGTGATAGGATTCCATCCTTAACAAGATTTACTGTACACCTTTTCACTATCCGCTGGTAGCTCAGCCTAGCTAAAAACCCCAGCTTATTTTTGGCACTCGGAAAATAATATCCATTTGTAGATGGTGACATGGTGTCTAAAATAGACATTGCTGCCTGCCCTAAAAACAGGGTCCTTTCTTCACCTCTCCAAGACCCCTTGTGATCATTCAAGTGCCACAGTGTCAGGTCAGGTCTGACCTGTTCCAATTCCCTGGCATTCAGCTTCACAATCTCATTGGGTCTTGCAGCTGTCAGCCAGTGCAGCTGGATCAGTTGCTGAATAGGTAATGGCAGATAAGGCAGGATCTGCTGGATGTCTGACCATTTGACAGGTTTGGTTCTGATGGGTGGCCTTCCCTGCCTTGGATTGGGCATCCAGATGGCCTGACAGGCCAAGAATGTGGACTGGCTGATCTGCCCCTGTTCCCAGGCATAGCCAATCCATCTGATGGTTTTGTTTAGGTATTCCCTGATGGTCTTTCTTGATAGGCCAACACCTATCATATGATCCCTAAATTTCCTAAGATGCTGGACTGTAAGCCTTTTCAGGCTCATGTCACTGGGAATCACCTCACAGAACCTTTTGTGGCAACACCTATGGGTTGTCAGTTCTGTGCTGTTCTGCAGATAAGTTTGCAGATAGGTAAGGAATTGTTCAAAAGAAACACTAACTGTGGAAAACATGGGTCCATCCTCCTAACTATTGGGCTAAACCAGAGGATGGGACCAAGTCGCTTGGTTCGGGACCAAGAGGTCGCAGGTTCGAATCCTGTTACCCCGACTATCAGAACCTAAAGATTTGACAGGTTCCATCCTCTAACTGGATGAATCTTATTTATTCATCCATGTCCATGTCAACAGGAAACATATCATTTTGTTGCATAATCATGGCTGCTGGAACAAACCCAGCATCTTGTGGATGGTGGATGTGTTCGTTATTAATCCACCTTTTCCGCATCACTTCAATCTTTTCTGGTGACCCTGGTGGATGTTCTGTGGGTTTATCTGGCAGCTTGCTTGGGTGCCTATGGGCTTCTGCCCTGTCTTCCCTTTCAACCCTAAAGTTGACAGGAATCTTTAAATTTTTTGATTTAGGATGCTGGTAGCAGGCAAGGCATAGATATCTGGACTTGTGGGGTTTCAATTGGCCGCACAGTAAACATTCAATTAGCCGGACAGTGCCCATGAATTCCTTTGGGGCAGCCACTTCCATGTGTAGTTATTTGGTTGGTCTAGTTTCTATCTTTCGATAATACCTTCTAACATCCATGATGACATCAGGATTCCATGAATGCCAGCTTAGCAGGTGACCCCAAACAAAATGACATTTACCTGGACCATTGCACAGGGTGATCAGGTTGGACCAGTCTAGTTCTTTTTGGTCACCATCTGGAAGGTGATATGGGTAGATGTGATGCACTTCCAGTTGATCCTGTTTGGCATTGCCACAGGCTTCACAGAATGGATGATCTCTCAGGAAATCCTGACGGATCCTAGGCCACCTTGGTGATCTGGGTTTTCCACCAAAGACCTTCATGGATCTAGAATGCTGCAATAAGGATCTTGATGCATATCCTAAGAACCATAGCCCATGGAATCACACCAAGTTCTATGGTTTTACCTTCTTCACTGATTGCAGATTTGGTGATGACTTCCTGCAGAACCAGCAAAGCTTCATCCTTGGATATATCCTTGTCACCAATAACTTTCTGGTCAGGAAGTGTCTGGGCTGCAGCATAGCCTGCAAGATTCCAGGCTGCATTCACTGCTGTTTTCAAAGGGACATCCTTGCCCCTAAGCTTATCAATAATCAGTGCCACACCTTCAAAAGGTAGATCTTGGGGAAATGGTAGTAACATAATTAATCCTCTTTAAGGTGACCAATTCTGGTGGCCAGATCCAAGATCTGGGAATTATGTTCGCACTGTTTGTCACAGATCTTCTGGATACCTGCTTCAAGCCTGTCCAGAAACAGCAGATGCCTTTGATGTAGTGGCATCAGGATGTTATTTCCCAACCACTTGCAGGTGCTAAAGATGCCATACCCTATGGCAACCAAAGCTGCCACAGGGATGCCCATTTTATCCAGCAACATCAACCAATCTATATCAGCCACAGCATCCCCCTTTGGCTCGGATCCTGAATGATCGGGTCTTTCCTAATCGTTCCCTGATTGGCTGGTGGGAAACTTCCCCACAGGATTTGCATCCAGACACAGACTGATTCACAGACTGTTGAAACTTCTGACATTCAGCACAAGATGAATCCTTCACTGCTTCTGCCACTGCTCTATCAGCTTCCATGGATGCCAACACTGCTGCCAAAATCAAATCCATAAATAACCCCTTAGATAAACCAATCCAACTTCTGTGCAGGGAATCCTGCAAAATTAGACAGGCTAAACACTTCACCTGTCCTACAGATCCAATCCATTTCACTTGCCTTAATCCAGAATCCACCAGCAGGTTCCTGATAGTGACCAGGACTGGTGCCATGGGATGCTCCCCATGAATTCTGGATCCAAAATATGTCGCCAAATTCTGGATGATCAGCCCATCCCAAACAACTCATCTGATGACCCCATGTGGTCACCCTGGTGTTCAGCAGGATGGCTGGATTTCCTTGGATGGGTGGATTCATTTTCCCACCCCAATTGCTGGCACAGGTGATGGGATATCCATTGATTAAAGATGCTTTGCAATCAGTCCATGAATGCAGTCTGGCTGATGATTTCACCAGATGTTTCTTGGCTGGTGACAGAAACTTGTCAGATATCTTCTGACCATCTGACCAGTCAAGTTCTGCCTTCTCACCCCAGACCAGTGAATCATCTGTGACTTTTACCTGTGGCACATCTGGATGATTGGATGGCAGCACACCAAATTTTTGAATGGCTTCAATGGCAGCACTGCCAAAGGATCCTTCACCCCTGCCCAACAGACCGCCAATCTCCCTGCTTTTGCCATATGGTAATAACCAAAATGGACAGATTGGATCTTCAAGCTGACCTAGCTGGTGAACTTCAACAGATTCCAAACACCATAAAGCCATTCCAAGACCGCACCCCACACAGGATCCAGTTTGCTGGTAAAAAGGTTTGTGGTCTTTAATGAACTTGTATAAAAGTGCTTGCTTGCTGGTTGGCTCATCATATCTGCCAGAAATGGCAAATACTGGCATCCGTGACTGGATCTGTTGATCCAGTTCTATCTGGTATGGTGTCCTGTCTTCAGGCTGGATCCATCCCAGATTGGTAGGTGGCATGAATTATTTTGTTATTCGTTCCAATGCATTTGCAATTTCACTAAATTTCTTGGCCATGGATTTTCTTAAGTTGTCATCCAACACTGTGGCTGGATCCTCAGGAAATCCTGACCCCTGTAGTTCTGATTGTAATCTGGATCTTATTTCAGCCAAATCGGAAGGGTTTAGGATCTTTCCTGATGCCTCTTTAGCCACCTGCAATAGTTCCCCTGCAGTATTAATTCCAGCCCCTAGGACTGCTTTAGAAAGGCTTTTGTATAGGGAAGCTAACTTGATAGCCTTTTCCTGTTTTCCTGCCTCATTTAAAGCTTTATAAACAGCTTTCAAATCCCTTTCCAGCTTACCTAGATTCTCAGGATCTGGGGTTGGTGCAGGTGGTTCTGGAAGATCCCCAATGGTGACAATGGTGATGGAAGGCTTAGATGCCTGATCACCTTTTGCACAATATGCCAGCACCCGATATTTGCCAGGGATGGTAGTGGTGACCACAGCAGTGGATGTGTCTTTGAGCAATTCCACAGGAAACAGGTTCAGTCCTGAATCCAGCACCACCCATTGGATGGACTTGCTGTCACTGGTAGCTGGGATGGAAACAAATGATCCTGGCATCCCATGGATTTCTGGTGGAAGGCTGACCTGCTGACCGCACAGCAGCAGGACGGAAGTGATGATGTTATGGGTTAGCATCAAAATATTTCCTTAAAAGTTTTTTAAGTTGCTGAATGGTTGTTTCAATTTCAGAACCATTAGGAAAGAAATCAGATTCATTGGTTTGTTTTTTCCCAGTTCTGGCAATGAATTGAACTTGATAGCCTTTATTGTTGGTTTCTATGTCAGTGGTTTCCAAAATTGAAATTTCCATAACACTCCTAATCATGTCTTGATGATGTAATTTAAGACCACAAATGGTGGAACTGTGTTGTGTCTTGCTCCACCACCTTGTGCAGTGATGGAATGAGAATGGTCTGCTACTGTGTTTGTGGAAATGACATTGGTTGCGTCACCATATCGGTCATAAAGCCTATAACCAGAAGTGCCAGTGCTGGCAGCATAGGTGGTTAAATTATGACTGTGTGAACCAGCGTTTCCTGTCGCCCCATTATGGTTATGGCTGGGCATTTCATTAGTGGTTAAAAGGTTAGTTTCTTCACCACCCCATTGACCCCTTGTCCTGGCTGTTTGTGATGATCCTGAAGGGGCACCAGTTCCAGAACTGTTTAGACCTGTGCCAGTTCCAGCACCCATGGGAAATCTGCCCCTAAGGTCTGGCAAGGTGAAATTCAATCCAGCCCCACCAGTGTAGGCTGATCCACCATAAGTGTTGCTGATGACTGCATGGAGTGCCAGATAGTTGGTGGAAGAAACACTGGATCCATCACACAGCAAATATCCAGAAGGTGCAGATGATCCTGCATAAGGAAACAGGGATCCGGTTGGAATGCTAGATGATGCAGGGGTGACCCATGATGGTGCTGCTGCCCCATTGGATTGCAAAATTTGTCCTGAAGATCCAGCAGCAGTCACTGCCAGTGCAGATGCTGTGCTGTATACAATTCCACCATTCACTGCAGTTATGTTTGCATTGGTGCCACCCTTGGAAAGCCCGATAGCTGTGGCATTCCATGTGCCAGTCCCTACAGTTCCAAGTGTGGTGATATTTGAGGTTCCAGCCCATGTGGTTAAAGCTGTATTTTCAACATTAGCCAAACCAACATCACTTTTTGAAACTGCACTCCATGAAGGTGCAGCACCATTGGTTCCGGTCCCAGTTTGCGAAAGAAAATTTTTGGTTGTGGTGGTATTTGGTGACAGTAGTGTGGTGGTGTCTGTGTTGGATTGATAGGGTATGGATCCCAATAAAGTGGTGTTATTTCCACCTATTATGTTGGTTGATTTGGTAGCAGTGGCTGCATTTCCTGTGCAGCTTGCAGAACTTCCTGTGGTGTTCTGGTTCAATGTTGGCACATCTGCTGCCTGAATGCTGGACAGGGTAGCATTAGTTCCATCTGACCTGAGATATTTCCCTGATGATTGGGTTCCAGTCAGTGCATTAATTGCAGCTTGCTGGGTGGTCTTTCCAGTTCCACCATTGGCGATAGCAACAGTGCCAGTGACATTAGTGGCATTCCCTGACAGACTTGCTGTGATGGTTCCGGCACTAAAATTCCCACTGGCATCCCTGGCAACAATCGTGCTGGCAGTGTTTGCATCTGTGGCATTGCTGGTAATGGTGACAGATCCAGTGGATGCTGATATGGACAGACCAGTCCCAGACACTGCTGCTGCTGTCACACCATCATTATCCAAGGTGATAGTGCCACCAAGTGCCACAGTTCCACCACCTGACAATCCAGTCCCTGCTGTCACTGTCACAGAATCATTGTCCAGCATCTTATTAATGACTGTTCCTGAATCCGCATCTGTGATCAGGTTTCCTGTGATGGCTGGCAGTGTGATGGTGTTTGTACCTGCTGCTGCCACTGCTTGCAGTGTGATGGTGCCTGAGGTGATGCCATTGAATGGCAACCCATAACCATCCACTTCCAAGGATCCACCCAGTGTTAGGTTTCCTGAGCTTGTCACAGTTCCGGTCAGGGTTAATCCACTGACTGTTCCAGTGCCTGATACACTGGAAACACCACCCTGACCAAATGTGACTATGGTTCCGTCTGATTTCTTCAGGAATAAAACACCATCAGCCAGATTAGATGCCAGTTCACCAGTGATGAGATCACCAGATCCAGGCACCTTGCTGGCTGTTGTTGTGCTTTTTGGCTTGATTGCGTTAGCCATTCATCACCTTAGAATGTTCCACCATCTATGATGGATGATGGTGACAGGTAGTCTGTGTCCACCACTGCTGCTGTCAGGGTGGATCCTGATGATTTCTTGATCAGTGCCCCTGTGGAAAGTGCTGATAGATCCGCACCAGTGCCACCCTTGGAAAGTCCCACAGCAGTGGCTGACCAAGTTCCTGTGGTAATCGTGCCCAAGGTGGTGATGCTGGATTGCCCCACATAGCTGGTGGATATGTCAATTCCAGATCCACTGACAGATATTCTATTGGTGGTTCCTACTGCTGATAGTGTGGCACCTGTTCTACTTAAGCCATCACCAGCCACTATTTCTGCAGTCTTGGAGAACTGGCTAAACTCAAGGTTGGTAGATCCCAATGTGATCACAGATGAATCTGAAATCAGCACCCATCCAGTGTCACCATTAGTGGTTCCCTGCTCGACAAAACAGAACATCCCAGGGGTGACTTCATCAGAACTGTCAGCATCTGTGGATCTAGACCATGTAGATGATGCCACCACATAAATGCCATTCTGGGTTTGGGTGGTTTGATTCTTCACCAGCACACGATCACCCACAGACAGGCTGACACCATCTACAGTCTGGGTGCCTGACAGGGTGATGTTGGCAGTGGTTGCTGCCTTCACAGACTGCTTGATGTCCAGTGAACTGGTCAGTGCATCCGCATAGGATTTATTGACCGCATCCCCAGCATTCACTGGTGCAGCAAGGTTGGTGATTTTCTGGTTATTCAAGCTGACAGATCCAGTGGGTGCAGCCATCTGATCCAGTCTGGATGCTTGAACTGCTGAATCAAAGTCTGTGATCTTTACACTGGTAAGTGCTGGAATATCTGCAGCCACCAGGGACCGGAAAGCTGGTGCCCCATTGCTTCCATTGGGTGCAGCAAAAATCGTATTCTGGGTAGCAGTTGATGCACCTGTTCCACCATTGGCAACAGCCACCACAAAGGTGCCTGCCAGTGATGTGTTAAAAGTAATGGTGTCAGAAAATGTCTTGGGTCCAGTGATGGTCTGGGATGTTCCCAGTGTGCAGAATGCACCCACACCACCCACTGCAACCACTGAAGTGGCAGCCCCTGCAGAGTCCCCCAGACCATAGTATAGGATTTGACTGACCTCATTCATGGCCAGTTCTGAACTTGCCAAACTATTGGGTGCTAAGGAACTTCCAGATTGTCTTCTTTTGATTCTTAAAGTGTTGGCCATGACTACATATTCCCCCCATCAAGTGTTCCAGAATTCACCCATTTGGCTGGTGTTGAGCGATATTGCAGGACTTGCCTGTCCAGCAGTGGCAAGGTAAATTGCACATCCTGCAACAGTCCCACTTCACCTGCTGGTCCCTGATCCCCAGGATCACCCTTTGGCCCTGGCGGTCCATGCAAATAGACTTCCACTTTCGGCTGTTTGTTTTCCACCACCACCACCATGGGTGCTGGATCCAAGGTGACCTGTGTGGATGGTGCATCTATCAGGATGGTTTGGGCATCCTGAATGGTGACATCATTTGCAGATTGGATCAGAATCTGATCACTCATCTGGTCACCTCAGGACTGATATAAATTTGGCCTTGGATTAGTCTGATGACAGTGGATCCAGTGATCAGTTCAAGATCATAAAAATAGGTTTTTCCAGCAGGATAATTAGCAGTGGTGGTGGCTGGTATGGTAAGGGTGATTTCCCCTGAGGATCCACCTAGGGTGATATCAGTGGGTGATACTAGATTCCACAATGTGGTGCTGGCATCTACAGTTTCACGAGCTTGGGATCTGGCAGTGTATCCTGTCAGATTAATGGGGTTGCCTTCTGAGTCCTTATAGACACAGGACAGGCTGAAAGTGGATCCCTGATCCAGTGTGAAATTCACTTCACTTGCCACCAGTTTTCCCCCTATTCTGCAGCAGTCTGGCCTGAATCTGTCTTAAAGTTTTGGTCACCATTTCCCTGGTGTATTCGCTAGGCTTTTCAATGATTTCGATTACCAGATAAGGATCTTGAAAGACATAAATCCCTGTGATCCCCTGATAATGCCAGTGCTGGTCCTTCCCAAAGGATACACCAGCCCGCCTTGCATCTGCCAACAGTATGGACTGAGACCAACTTTCATGAAGTTCAAAGTGTACTACCATGTAATCAGACCCCCAGACTGGTAATGTGGGCATTAGGATGGACTGATTTGATGGCAAAAAAGTTCTTTTTATAGTGGCCTAGATTATTGAAATAAGTGCTGTCAAAACCTTGCACACCATTGGATTTGTTGAATTTTCCAGTGCCCCATTTGCTGAAGGCAATCAGCATCTTTGCAGTTTTTCTTTGCATCAATTCCAATGGATAACCAGCAGATGGGGCATAATTATAAGCCACTCTGGAATCAAACCATGTCTGGCCTTGTGGTTTCCCTGTGGGATATCCACCATAAGAATCTGATGCCACAAACATCCTGAACTTGCTTTCAAAGTTTTCATAATAACCTAGATATGTGGGCAGAATGTGTTCCACATAACAAGTTTCATACAAACTTAATTCACTGTTACTGAAGCTGTTTAAATGACTGTCAGCAAAATCACCACCTATGGTGTATCTAGTAGCACCAGAAGGGCCTGTCCCAACATCAACCCTGTTAAATGCCTGACTTGAATTCACAATGTATTTAGTGCCACTGGATGCCAGTGGGTAATAGTTTGGAATGCTGAACTGCAGCCTGCCAGGAATGCCTGCATAGGTTTTGATATCACCCCAGTAAGTCAGTGTGTCTGGATCATAAGTCAAAGTTTCTTCCACATGACCAATATTGATTGGCTTATTTTTGTTAGCAAAGAACGCATCAGGCATGAACACCTTCACATTGGAAGGTGGTGGTGTGGATCCTGAAAAGGTGACAGGGATGGATGCTGGCAAATATCCATTTGCTTTTAAATTATTTAAAAACTGCCAAATGCTATACCCATAAATGTTTACACTTCCTGCTATGTAATCATCACCATCATAATCAAATGTCATTGATTTGGATGTATTGATGGAAGTGCTGCCCTTGTATCTGGCTGCACCAAGGTTTTGAACATATCCACCAAGATAATGATCTATCCAAGTAAAGAATCTAATTAACAAATATGGTGTTGATGGTTCCTGTTGTGAATAACCAATATTGACAGATATGATTGCATACCATTGGCCTTGAAGGTCTGGATAGGATGGATGTTGTAATGTAATAATTTCATGGGCTGATATATCTCCACCCTGCCAAAATTTTATTTCACCTGTTAATGTTCCACCAAGATTTCCATTATTTTTTGGCCCATTCCTTTTTATCTCCACACTGTTTCCCATATATGTGACTGTGGCAGTGTCTGGACATTCTGTGTAAACCTCAGGCACTGGTGGACAGCATGGGATGTCACTGATGGATTCTTCTGCAGGTTTCCATGCGTTTAAAAATCTGTAGCACAGATCTGGAAAATACACTGCAAACAGATAACCACTGACAGTGTTTGTGAAAGTGATGTGACCAGATTGGTTCACTGCATCCTGAAAAGTTAAATAAATTTTTACATTGGTTCCTGTTTTTCTCAGGTAATAAATCTTATTTTCTTCCATGTTGCCAGGAAGGTTTAGGGTCTGGTTCTTAATAAAGAATGCCCTGGCAATCACATTATTTTGAGAATAAAACCTTGTGGGAATGCTTCCTGTGTTTGGCCAGTAATTAGTGCCTGTTTGAGTACTGTAAATGGTGATGTCACCAGTGCTGGCATTGACACTGTTACAGTAGGCAAAAGGGATGCCGGATGTGCTGAATAGCATTATCCCCCCAGTGCCGTTATTCTGGCATCCAAGGATGAATAATTGCTGCTGATATCATTCTGGGCAGTGGCAAGATCAGATTGAAGGGTGGCAATGTCACCCTGTGCAGTGGCAAGATCTGTTTGCAGGGATTGGATGTTGGCTTCTGCTGTGAAAAGTCTGGACAAAATATCAGCAATATCAGAACCATGCTGGGTGACATCAGATTGCAGTTGGCTGATATCAGATTGGGCCTGTGTTAGTCCAGTGGTGACAGTCTGTAGATCCGTCTGGATGCTGGAAATATCAGACTGGATCTGGGTGATGTTGGATTCTGCTGCAGCCAGTTCAGATTCCAGTGTGCTGATCTGACTGGTATGGGTGCTGGTAGTTCCTTCCAAGGTGCTGACCTGACCCTGCAGTGTGGTCACACTGGATTCCAGATTGCTGATCTGGCTGGTGTGACTGGACACTGTGGAATCCAAGCTATTCACAGTGGATTCCAAACTGGTGACAGTGGATTCCAGTGTGGTGATTTGGGTGGTGTGCTGACCCACAGTGGTGTTGAGGTTGGAAAGGCTTGTCTGCAGTGTGGATATGCTGGAATTGATTCCACTGATGTCACCTGTCAATGTGCTGACAGTGTTTTGCAGTGAATTCACATCTGATTCAAGCTGGCTGATGGATGCCTGGACTGTTCCAAGATCTGCCTGAAGGCTGTTGATTTCACTGGAATGGGTGGAAACAGTGGACTGCAAATTGCTGACTGCATTTTCAAGCTGACTGATCTGTCCAGTGTGGGTGGAAACAGTGGTCCCCAAATTGGTCACAGTTGTGGACAGTGTTCCTAAATCATTATTGATGCTGATGATGGCTTGCTGAAGATCCAACATTTCCGATTGCAAGGTTGCTACATCAGCCTGCAGTTCAGTAATGTCAGCCTGTAAACCTGTCAGATCCAGTGCATAGAATTCCAGCCCTGTTTCTGTGCTGTTCACCCTGACCAATCTACCTGCTGCACCTGTGTATTCAGATGGGCAATCAGTCAGTGTGGTAAATTCATTGGTTGCAAACTCTACACCAGATTGATCCTGCTTAACCTTTAAAAGCTTGCCAGCAGATCCTGAATAACTGGATGGAAAGTCTGTCAGGATTGTCAGGGTGATCCTTCTCCAACCCTTTACACCATCCACATTGCAGCCATAAAAGCTGAATCCGGTTGGTTCCTCAACATCATTAATCAGTTGCAGGACTTTCCATTCCAGTGGGTTGTTTGGATTTCCACCACCAGTGATGCTGTTCTGGGTGGTGATGTTGTTGTCACTGAAACTGATGCCAGCATTGCTGCTGCTGACAGTCAGCACTTTATATGTGTTGGTGGTTCCATATCCCTGGGGTGTGTCTGTCAGGCTGATGAAAGTGTCTGCAGCTTCACCCAATGTTGGCCCAAATTCCAAACCAGTCTGGGTGGCATTGACCACTACAGCCCTGCCAGCATTTCCAACATAGGACTTTTGGGTCACATCATTTAGTGCCAGAAAATTCCTGATAACTGCATTATTATAATCAGCACCTGATAGTTGAACTGTGACCACTTCCAGACCTGCTGGGGTACAGATCACATCTGTCACCACATCTATCACTGCAGATCCACCTGATCCACCACCACCAGAACCTGCTGCTGGTGGCTTGGCAATTAACACCATGGGGTTGCCTGTGGTGTTGTCTGTGTCGAATACTTTGCCAAGGTAGAAACCAGCACCCACACTAGGTGCAGTTCCAGTTCCATCCATATATGGAACCCAAATGGTGCAAGTGATGCCACCAGTGATCACACCAGCACTGTCCACTGTTCCCCATTGCCATCTACCTGTTGATTCCTTCCCAATATTCAAGGGAAACATTTTTGTGGCACCAGTCAGCTTCCATGCCTTCACAGTGTTGTCATAAGATCCAGTGATGGTGGATGGGACATAGGCCCATACAAATTTGGGTGCAGTGTCCACTGGCACACTAGAATCAAGTTCTGCTGCAAATTCACCATTTCTGGTGCGTTTCAACAGCTTCACCAGATCATTAGCAGTGCGATAATCAAAGGCAAATGGATCACCAGACATTAAAAGAACCCCAATCCTGGCAGGTTGGCAAAGTTGATGGTTCCATAAACTGCTGATGCATCAAAAGTCCTGTAGACAGGATCCGCACCAGCAGTGTTTTTTTGACCATTTCCATTTAAATCAATGGGCACAGTGACAGGATTGCCATGTCCATCTAGTGCCTGCACCATGTCGCCATTGGCTTTACGGATCCTGAATCCCTGATCCCTGACCCGCATATCCCAACCCACAAAATTATTCCCATTCATTTCTGTGCTGATTTCTATTTCATAGGTCAATCGCCAATATTTGATCTTTCCTTCCAGAATGGGTTCTGTCTGAATTCCCTTGATGCGGGCTGACTTGGCTGCAAATTGTAAAGTCATTCCAGTGCTGGTGACAAAATTAACACTTGTGGAATTTACCTTTCCAACATAACTGGCAAGGGTATAGGCATTAATGCTGCTGGCATTGCAGCCTATCGAAACTATTGGCCTATACCTTTCCACAGTGATGGGTGGATAAAAAGGATCCCCTGCACTGTTGGTTAAATCAGTGAGGATCTTTGGGAATTGGGCAAATGTAATCCTGACATCTGGTTGCCTGACCAATGGATCTGCTGATCTGTCTGCAGGTTCCTGACCTTGCTGCTGGGTGCTGACCTGTGGTGGTGGTGATGCTCCACTGTCAGTGGATGGTGATCCACCTGAATCAGGGTTAGATGTGTATTCACAGACCACCCGCCATGTCTGTGGGTCATCCTGTTCTGGATTTATGGAAACATTGCTGCAATAGGTGTCATCATCCCCAGGATAAAGATCACCAATCTGTGGGCAGGATGCGTGACCATAGATGGCATCATAAATGGCAACATCTGTTTGCTCGATCACATCCGTGTGGACGATAAATGACCTTGTGTAGGTGTTCTGATAAGAACTGTTCACAGTTCCTTTTCGTTCTGACCACAGTTCTTCAAATAGGTCTATAGCCATGATTAACCACCCATCACATTCACAGGTTTTGGCATTCTTTGATTCTTGATTGCATTGGCAATTTCAATCTGGGCATCAAGCTGCTGCTGTTGGATTTCCTGTGCTGCCTGCATCAGTTCCCTGATCTGCTGCTGGACATCCACATTCTGATTCTGGGCATCCAGTGTGGCTTTAAAGTCTTCAGCAGATCCTGCTGTGATGGCTGCAGCATATTTGACTTCCCCAAGTCCTGTGGCATCCTTCAGCTTTTTCAAAGCATTGGCACTGCCCATGGCAAAGGCTGCAAAACCTTCCTCAGACCCATCCAGCATCATGTTTAATTTGGCTATTTCATTTTCATATTGCTGAAGTGGGGTCAGGTTTTCAGCAAGGAATTTCTTCCATGGTGCTTCCTCAGTCCTGATCACATTGGTTGGCTTCATGTTTTCAGCAAACTTTTTGGCATTCTCAGCAGCATCTTTAGTTGCTTTGCCAAGATCATTAATTTTTGGCTTGAGCTTTTCAGCATTCTTTTCAGCCTTGCCAAACATCTGATCCAGCCAGAATTCTGGATCCTCATTCTGGGTGGCAGGCTTGTTCATTTTGATGTCTGAAAGTCTTTTTCTTTGATCTTGAAAATACTTGTCAGCACCTGTGGCTGGTTGCTGTTCCCTCTGTTTTTCCAATCTTTTGGCTTCTTCTTGAGCTTTTTTAAGCTGATCAGTGGTTCCTTTTTCCACCATGCCAATCTTTTCCAACACCCACACCACCCATTCTGTGGCTTTGCCAGTAATGTCTTGCAAGAAACCCCAAACAACTTTCATGCCTGTGGTAAATGAATTGATTAAAAACATTAAATCTCCAAACAATTCATCAACAGGTTTGAAGAAATCAAAGATGCCTTTTCCAAAATCATAGATGGATTGAACAAAATCCAAGGCAGCTTCCTGGGCAGCCAGGACAATGTCATCAATTGTCATTTCTCCAGTGGTCACTTCCCACCCTGACAGGAATTCATTCATGCCAGTCAGAACTATATCCACCACACTGGAAACAAATGCCCCAACACCCTGTAGCAGTGGACCTATGGCATCAATCTTTTCCATGACAAAATTGAAGAAATCAGTGATGCCACCACCCAAAGAATTCAAACTAAATCCTTCAAGAATGGTGGATCCGATTTTCTGGAACACTGCCTGCACATTTGCTGCAGCAGTTGCCCATGCTCCACTGAAAGAATTAGCAGCATCATTAGCTGCAGTTTGAATGCCCTGCATATTGGCTGCATCACCAATGGCTGCACTGGCTTCACTTACACTGACCATGCCATTAGTCACCATTTGCTGGGCTTCAGCCACACTGATGAATCTTCCAGTGGTTTGGGTCAATCGTGCTGCCAGTGCATCCCACACAGGGATGCCTTCTTCAGCAAGCTTGGAAAGTGCTGGCATGGTGGCCTGACCATCTGCAGCCATGTCACCTATCTTGTCAACAATCAGTGCCATGATTCTTTCAGGATTCCCAAGGGCAACCCCAAGGGTATTGAATTTTCCAATCAAATCCTGAATGGATGCTGGATTAAATTTCAATGCTGCCAATCTTGTGGCGTGTTCAGTCAAGGCTTCAAAACCTGCTGAAGGTCCAGCCCTCATGATGTCCTGCAAACCTTTGGCCAGTCCTGCATCACCAGTCAATGCTGTCAGCCTTTTGTTGGCAGATTCAAATCTGGAACCAGCACTGATCACTTCCTGTCCAAATGTTTTAAACAGATCCAGACTTCTGGAAATGCCAGCACCAATCATGTCAAAAAGCTTGGTGAATGCTGCAGTGGCTGCACCTATGCCAAGATAATCTTTAATGGAAAATTTCTGTTGCTGTGGTGGCTTAATCTCCTGCTTTTTTAATGCAGGATTTCTGTTAGCTTCATCCTGAAGTGCTTGAAGTGCTTTTGTCTGATGCTCAGTGGCAGTGGTGACCTTGTTGGCAGATTCTGCCATGGCATCATTGGTGGTGGTAAGCTGATTGGTTTTTTGTGCTGCCTGATCAAGTGCAGTGGTAAACCCACCCAAATCTGCTGTGACTGATAGACTGGCTCGTCCTAAAGATGTTTCAGCCATGATCAGCCACCCTTTTTAGCCATGCCCTTTAAGGCATGAAACACCCCCACTGGATCCATCCCCTTTGATCTTTCACCTAACCAGTCTGGCAGGAAATCCTGCAGCTTATGCTTGGAACTAGACCAACAGGAAACCATGGTGTGCATTAGCAAGGCAAACAGGTAATCTGTCCTGGCATTACCAATTGGTTCTATCCTTGAAAAGGCCACCCATTCCATCAGTTCTGGGTGGCTCATTTCTTCCAGTTCTTCCACAGTCCTGCCCAGATGCCCAGCTAACCTGAAAAGGAATAGCCTGGGTGGGCAGTCCCTTAGTTTTTTTCCGCTTCCTCAACAGCCCCTGCACCTATCCGATTGATCTTCAGAATGCTGTCAAAGATCTTTTCCAGAATGGTGGCAGGCAGCTTGTTAATTTCTGGCAGATCAGCATCAGTAAACAAAGGCTGACCAGCTTCATCACAACACCCCTTGATAATCATCCTTGCCCTAAGGTTGTCAGGGGTCTTCCCTTTATTTCTGGCAGCATTAAATTCAGAATCTATCTGGTCGCGTTCCCCAACAGTCAGTGAACGGACCCACACAGATCCTTCCCACTCTGGGATTGCAACTTCCTGCTTGGGTAAGAAGTTCTTTTTGGAAAGGATCTGTGATCGGTCTAAAGCCATAAAACCCCCTGATTAGTCTGGGTAACAAATACCAGATGCCTTCACAGTGAATGATGCCTTGATAAGGTCATCACCAGTGATCTGATCAATCTGTCTGCTGGTGATAAAGCCATTCACAGTGATAGTCTTGGTGTTTGGTGCTGGAAGGCTGATGACAAAGTTGGATGCAGATCTTGCCACAGCAAGTGCATTTAAGGCATCCCATCCTGCACTGGTAAAGTTGCACTGGAAGCTGATTTCACCAGGATCTTCCCAGCCTGCAAGATAAACATGGGTCTGATCTGCAGTGCTTAAGTTGGATTTCTGGATGCTGGTGATTTTGCTGGAAGGTGGTGTGATGCTGATCACTTCAGACACTTCAGATCCTGCAGTCAAAGTGACCCCATAACCTGTTTGCAATGTTTCTGGCATTTTTAGCCTCCAAAGAAGTCTGTGACAGATTCCGAAAATGACACCACTAAGTCCAAGGTTGCCCTGTGGATCCCAACATCCTTGGCAGTTTCCAAATCCCACCCCACAGATTCTGAATCAAACTTGCAAAGGTGGATGAAGGTGGTGCCCCAGTTTCCTTGGAATCCATCAGTAACCAATCTAATTTGTTCAACTATGTTTTCGCAAACTGTACGGCTTGCACCAAAGATGTCTAACTGGATCCTGGCAGTGCAGATTCCCACAGACCTTTTTAAGGTGATCTGTCTGTCAGTAGATTGCTTGCTGTAAACAATCAGGGGCATGGTTGCACTCTGTGGTGCAGCATCAGGATAGATTCTGGTGGATACCAGATTTGTCACAGTTGCCTGATTTGTTAAATAAGTGTAAAGGTCTGCTTCTATCATTTTTTTGCC
The DNA here is from genome assembly GCA_009924775.1 of Paracoccaceae bacterium. GTDB lineage: Bacteria > Pseudomonadota > Alphaproteobacteria > Rhodobacterales > Rhodobacteraceae > CAJXSO01. Next base: position 25,954 of record RFQY01000007.1, read on the forward strand.
CTCTTTGGTTTTCCAAAACTGGCAATAATTTCTTTAAGTTTTTCAGCAAACTTTGCATAGATTTGGGATCCAACAGCCTTCAGTGCTGGTGCCATAAATGCCTTAGCCTTGGCACCAGGATGTGTCCATGATTTAAATCTGTTAGGCTGAATTGGTCCTACAAATGATTTCAGCTTTTCCTTGGCCCTTGGGCTGACAGTGTGGGATGCTGTGCCCCTTTCCACCAAGTGTGCATAAAATGCTGGGATAATTGTTTTTCCATTTGGTGAAGTTGATTTCAAAAATTTAGGTCCAACCAATCCAACAACTTTTTTCTTTTTCCCTCTGCCATATTTTTTGGATTTTAAACTGATGGATCTTTTTAAAAGTCCTGTGGTGGCTTTTAAATGTTTTCTGTCACCTTTGCGTTTTTTAGGTGCCAAGGATTTCATTTTTTCCTGAAGTGGCTTGAGTGCATACTTCATGGCCTGTGCAAGTTTTGCATCCGCTTTATTTCCTGTTAAATCCCTGAATGTCTGCACGATATCATCCAAACCTTGGATGGTGACTTTGCCTTTCTTAATCAGGACTGATCGGTCCAGCTTCCCCATTAGGCCACCCTTTCCACCACATCCACCTGCAGGGTTTCAGCAGCTTCATTCAGGTTTAGGATGCTTAGGATGTCAAAGATCCTGTTTCCCATCTTCAGCCTGTGTCTGTGGGTCAATGTGTCAAAATATCGGAAGGTGACCCTATGGGTGGTTTCTGGCCTTACTTGTGATGCGTAAAACTGTTCCCTGTCAGACAGTGGATTGATGCCAGCCCATCTGACTTGGGTGGTCTGCCATGTGGTGACAGTCTGCCCCATGCTGTCCCTAGTTTCAGTTGGTGCCTGAATTTCCACCCTGTGCTGTAGACTGCTAGATCTCATCAGTGATAGACCCCTGCAGCAAACTGCTGGATGATGGACTGCACTGCCAGTGGAAGTTCACTTGAAATAGTTCCAGTGATTACTGCTTCACGATTTTCAAACAGGTGACCCACATAAAACAGGATTCCACTTTTCAGCAGCTTTGGCACTGCTGATGGTGACCATCCTGTGGTGTAGGTGATCCTGACAGAATTGATGCTGGATGCGGTCTGTGGCCACACAGCATCTTGCACTGGTGTGATTCTGGCTGGACTGGATACCAGATCTTCATTCCAGTCTTCCACAGTCTGATTGGTGATATCAGTGTCTGTGTATTCTATTTCCGTGATTTCATTCACTGGACCATATGGAAGATAGATGGTTTCAGGAAAGGCATCCAGAACCAGCTTCAAAGTCTGTGGTGCAATGCTGATTTCACAGGACTTTTCAAACATGATTCTGGCTGAACTGATGCACAATTGAATCAGTGCATCATCATGATTTCCATCAACCCTTAGATGGTTTTTTGCCTCTTGAAGGCTGACTGGTTCCTGGGTGGGTGCTGTGACCACCTGAACTGATCCCTGGATGTTCATGTGTTCGCACCTCAGGCTGAACTTTGGAAATGGATTTTTCTGGTGCAGCAGGTGATGCAGGTTTGGCATAGCCGATCCTGCACCACTCAGCAGCAACTTCATCAGGAAGATCTACAGTCTGGCGGGCCTTGAAGGATCTTCCAAGACCCACCAGAGATTTAAGGATGATGACTTGCATTAGCTGGCTGCCATCACCAGATGTTTTACTGGGTTATAGGTGGTGGCATTTGCAGTCAGCAGCAAACCACTGGACCTGTGAATGGCAACCCAACCAATCTGGCCGGATGTTGCATAGGTTTCAGACTGGCGAACAATGGTGATTCCACCATCACCAGCCACATCACGGATGACATATTTGGAGAAGTCACCAAACAGCAACACCTTGGCACTAGCAGCAAGGCTTGAAGCCATGTTACTGTTGAGGGTGACAGGATAGCCTAGGATGCTTGGCACCCTGGCATCTGCCCCTGCATAGGTCTGGCTGAAGATTGGTGAACCATTGTCATCCTTCAACTTGGCAATCGCACCAAGGATGGATGGATGGCACATAAAGCCAACATTGCCACCCCTCTTATATGCCTCATCCACTGAGAAGACCAGATCGATAATTTCGTCCACACTTAAAGCATTAGTGGCAGCAGCAGTCTTGCCTGCAGCAGAACCAGCAACCAAACCCTGTGGCTGGCTGGATCCAGTTCCAGTGGTGAAGTAGGATTCCTGAATCCTGCCGATTCTGATGCCAGCCTGTTCTGCCACCAAGGATTCCACATTGATCAAGGAATCTTGGAGAAGTTCATAGCTGGTAAGAACCTGACCAGAACTGAATTTATAGGCACCAAGTGTTTTGTTGCTGAAGGTCAAAGCCACTTCACTGATGGATCCATTTTCAGCAATCAAAGATCCACTGTTGCTGGTGTCATCAAGACATGGCATCTGGATGTTTGAACCAGTAGAAGTGGACATCACAGTGGCAACCTGTCGGACACCATTGTAATCCTTCAAAGCTTGAGTCAGGGTGCCATAAAATTCATCATTGACCAAATAACCACCAGCAGATGAAGTGCCAACAGATTGGGCACGAGCTTCAAGGCTTAATTCATTGCTGTTGAGATCCAGCCCGATTTCATGGGCAGCATTGGCAAATTCAGAACGGAATCCCCTGGTGCCTCTTAAGAACCAGCCCCTGATGGCATTGGCCTTGTTGACAGTTGCTTTCTTGTCATTCAAATCTGTGACAATGTTTGGCACATTGATTGGGAATGATTTTTTGGTGTTCCGCTTGATGTACTCAAGCTTGGAACTGTTGGCTTCAGTCTGTGCAGCCTGTGCAGATGCCATGGCAAGTTCCCCTTCTAGTGTGGATACTCTTTCATCAATGGCAGCAACATTTGCAGCCAGATCATCAAACGCTTGTTGTTCTTCTGGGGTTAACTGACGCTTGGCCAGTTCTTCCATCTTGGAAACTTTCTCAACTCGCTCAGCCTGCAAAGACCTGATGTCTTGGATAGACATATCTGAATCCCCTTTGAATTGGTGGTGCCAATACGCAAAGGCACCTTGCCAGGGATGCCCCTGGGTGGCAGCCAATGCGTAAACACTGCATGGTTGGATTCAGTTTTGTTTAAGGTTGGAAAATTGGCAAACTGTATGGAATGAAGAAAACTTATTTAAGGTTTTCTAATTGTTTTTTTTCACCTGCTGTAAGTTCTGATTTTGTTTTTATAAGAACTACACTTTGATATTTTACCAATTGTGGGAAAGCATCATAAACTTTTAGAAAACAATCGTTCTTGTCTCTTTCAGACATTATCCCAAGAACTTGATTTTTTTTATTTTCCATCTGAACTAAAGCTATAAAGTCTTTTTTTGGTTTGGCTTGATGAATTTTTTCATAAACCAAATGTTCTAAATCATATGGAAGTGTAGAAATAAATGCTGACCAATCTGTTCCATATGGTGGTCTGTTTTTTAATTTGTGAATTATTTCTGCTGCTGCTGGTCCATGACCAGTGTATCCAGTTCCAACTTTTTCAATAACCCATGACCGCATTTCTTTTTCATTATTAAAAATCATGGTTCCATCCTCTGGGTGATGGAATCATTCTATCATGACACTTTAGATATACCTAGATCATGATAAATTTTTCTCACTTTAGGATTATCATCAAAGGCTTGGATAACATTTCCAGCAAACTGGCTAACTGTTTTCTGTTTGAATTCAAGCTGCTGTTCTGGTGTGGATCCAATGTCATTCATGAAAAGCTTGTCAAACAAAACACCAGCATCATTCAAACTTTTGGTGGTGTTCTGTCTTTGACTTTCCATTCTGCCTGTGACAATGTAGATCAGATGCTGCTTGGAAAGTTCATTCACCTGTTCTACTTTTTTTTTATGGGTGTTGTTCCATTAGCCAGCAAGGTGTTATCCACATCCACTACTACTATTCCAGACTTGGACCTCTGGGATAGCTGCAAAAATTTCACCAGATTCAGTCTTTGCTGGGATTTGGCAACATCTCCCTGCAAGTTGTCATTGAATTGGTTCAAGGACCTTAAACCCACTTCAGTGTCCAGATAGGCTGGATAGGTAACAGCACTGACATCATGCAGATCCACATCCAACAGGGTTCTGATATTGGTGGTGCCTTCCTTGGCCCATGTGTCCTGTTTAGTCACAAAGGCAAAGGACATCTGAGTGACATCACCCCTTTCAAGACTGACCATCAAATCCCTGGCATAGGTGGTATCTGGTGGGGTGATTTCCACCAGCAGACCTGTGGAATCGGTTTCCAGTCTAAGTGTGCCACTGACAGTTCTGCCCAAGATTAAAGATGGGTTATGGTCAATCAGTGCCCTAACATCCGCACCTTCTGACAGTGTTCGTGTGAATGCCTGTGGGTCTATTTGTTCGATAAAGCCACCCAGATCCTGTGACCTGTTCATGAACTTGGCGGCATAGCCAACAATCTTTTTACCTTCAGCCTGGAATTGAATTTCAGTGCTGAATCTTTTTTCTATTGCAGCCATGATGTATCCTCCCAAGTTCCTGGTAGTTCCAGCCATGTTTTCAATCTGGCTTCAGTTTTTTCTTTGAAATTCTTGACAGTGCTTTCACCAGCAATGTCCAGCCATTCCCTTTTCAAGTCTGCACAGTGTGCTGCTGCAGCCCTTGCTGCACCACCCGCTTCAGGTTTAATAAATTCCAGCACTGGATCCAGAATGATCTGAACCCTTTCCTGATGGGATTCCAAAAACTTTTCTAAAGCTGGCAGAAAGTCCCCAGGCTTGTTGGCAATTCTTTTTAAATGGGTAGATTCTATTTTCCTGATCTGCTTTCTGGCAGCTTCCAGCAATCTTGCAAACCCCATGGAATTCTGCTGTGGTTGTGGCATCTGATTCAGTGTTGACTGCTGATCCACTGCTGCTGGCGTTTGGTTTGGCCCAAAGGCTGGATCCATATTCTTTGGGGTCATATAAGACTCCCCACCCGCAAAGGCTGGAAGGTTCTCAAGTGACCGGACCTCATTCCGATTAAGCCAGCCCCATGAAATGGCACTGGCATAGAATGCTGCTCTGGCTGCACTGTCACCCCTGAGAAGTGCATCTTGATTATGCTCAGCATAGATGTCAGGATCCTTGATCAATTTCATCCTGATTTCCTGTTCCCATCTAATCAGCCATGGCCTTAAGGTTTCCTGCAGGAAGTTCAGGTTATCCTGTTCCAAGCTGGAATAGCTGGCACCTGATGTGTCACCAATTTTGCTGGCTGGAATCCTGAACCATCTTGCAATCTCTTGAAGCTGGAATGATCTGGATCCAACCCATTGTGCATCATCTGGTGATATGCCAATGGATTGATAGGTGACCCCATTCTGAAGGATGGCAACCCTGTGAGAATTTTTGCTGCTGCTGTGCATTTCTTCCCAGCTTTTTCGCATATTCCCAATAGCCTCAGCATTTAACTTTCCTGGCACACTGATAACCCCAGAAGGTTTGGCACCATTGCTAAAGAATGATGCACCATAATTTTCCAGTGCCATGCCCAAGCCGATAGCCTCTTTGGCATTGGCAATCACTGAATAGCCTTTAATTCCATCAAACCCAAGACCTTTGATGTGCAGGATCTCATCAGGCATGAAGATGATGTTTCCATACTGGTAATACAGATCCCCATTTTCATCCCTGACTGGCTGACAAACATCTGGCCTGAGTGGCCACAATCCAACTACATTTCCCCTGCCATCCTTTTCAATTTCCGCATAGCCATTTCCCCAGGTCAGGACATGACCCATGATGGTTTCACGGAAGATAAGTGACCCCATTTCAGGATTAGGTGCATCATGTAACAAAGAATAAAGTGGATTATCTGTGGCTTTAGTTCTGCCACCATTTGGGTCTTTTCGGTAGACCTGCAATGGCAAGGATGCCACACCTTCTGAAATGGATCTGACTGCAGCCCAGACTGCTGAATATGTAAGGCTTGAAGCTTGGTTGACTGTTTGGCCTGCTGCAGATGGTCCTGTGTATGTCCAGGCTCCAGAATCACTGACCACTGAATATCCACCAGCCAACTTAAAGAAATTAGATAGCAGTGATCGAAATGATGGCATGATGGTCACAGGAATTCTATCCCTGCTCCTGCTGGTGAATCAGAAAGACTTTCCTGCCCATTGGCCATCCATCTTCCAATGGCCATGACTGAAGCGATAATTCCATCTATCTTGTCACGGCTTTTCTTTTTTGACAATTTGTAGTTATTGTTATCATCCAAAGCCACATTCACATTCCCAAGATTCCATCTTAAAACTGGGTTTCCAGAATGGCTGACCTGTTTGGTCAAAATAAATTCTTCCAGCTTTTTTGTGGGTGGTGACAGGTTCACTGGTGTCTGGCCAAACTTTACCATACTAAAGTCTTCACCCAATTCATGGATGATCTGGTCAGCGTGCCATGGATCATAGGCAATCTCTTGAATCTTGTATTGTTCACCAAGTTGGTAAATGTCTTTTTTGATCTTTCGATAATCCACCCGATTACCTTCAGTGGCAGTGATCCATCCAGCTTTCACCCATGGATCTATTCTAAATTTGTTCAATCTTTCCCTGAGTTTACAAGCTTCCTGAGGTGCCCAATAAAATGGCATGATGAAATGTGGTTCATCTGCATGGGTGGATGGAAAGAATAACACAAATGCTGTCAGATCCATGGTGGCTGAAAGATCCAACCCTGCATAACATTCCCTTCCAATCAGGTCAGGATGTTCCACCATGCATTCATCCCACTTCAGTGGGCTGATCCACCTGACATCAGTTTCAATCCACTGGTTCAAATGATCCCTTCTGAAGGCAGCTTCAAGTGCTGGATTGTCTTTGCATTCCTGCACCCTTTGCCTGAAGTATTCAGGCTTCACTGTGACCCCATAGCCAGGATTAGCTTTTCGCCATGTGGCTTCTGATGTCCAGTCATCTTCAACCTCTGCACCATAAATCTTGGCATAGAATGTTGGATCCTTGATGGTGCCATCCAAAATCTTTTGAGCATAGCTGTGCATCTCAAAACAGAATGATGATCTGTCACTGCCTGCTGTGGTGATCATCACACACAGGGGTTGCCTTCTAGCCAGTGTGCCTGTCATCAAGGTGTCATAAAGTTCGCGTGATTTCTGGGTGTGAACCTCATCAATAATGATTCCATGCGGGTTGCCACCATGGGCAGTGTGGGCATCCGCACTGATGGACTTGTAAACAGATTTGGTTTGTGGGTAGATGATGGTGTTTTTGTAGATCTGTAATTTGTTGGCCAGTGGTGGACAGGATGCCAGCAGGTTTTTTGCAGAATCAAAACAAAAATGTGCCTGTTCTCTAGATGCTGCTGCACTGTAGATTTCAGCCCCAGGTTCACCCTCAATTAATAACCACAGTGCAATGGCACTGGCTAAAGTTGTCTTGCCAGCTTTCCTTGGGATTTCAAGATAAACCTGACGAGTGATTCTGTTTCCAGATTTATCCACATTCCCAAAGACATCACACAAAATTTCCTTTTGCCATCCCTGAAGTGAAAACTTTTTTCCTGACCATTCACCCTTGTGGTGACGCAAAGCATTTTCAATGAATGGAATAATCAGGGGTTGTGGTTTCTGTTTATTCTTCTTCATCTTCTTCATCATCATCCAGTTCTTCCAGTGGATCCCTAGACTTCACACCACACAGTTCTTCCAGCCAGTTCTGTTCTTTCCTGACTGGATCAGCCACCAACTTGCTTCTGGCCAGTGGTGTCAGGCCAAGGGATTTTCCAAGGGTTGAAATTCTGGCTGACAGTGCTGTCAGTTGATCCACAGCAGGGTGGGATTTCAGTGGCCTGCCTTCCTGTTCAATAAATCCACCAGACCTGTCTATCATCTGCTGGCACCTGACCACCTGAGAATAAAGGCTGCAATAAACTGCCACTGCATCAGCATCCACTGGTGAAAGGATGGACATGGGTTTCAGTCCTGACAGTAGTTCATGCCATTTCTTTCTGCCAATTTGATCAAGCCAATCAGGCATCAATGGATCATCCACTGAATATTCCACTGGTGATGGGTTGGTGGTTGATGGTCTTGGGTTTGGATTCAAAGACAATAGCTGTCTTTTAATTGGTTTTC
>RFQY01000061.1 GCA_009924775.1 Paracoccaceae bacterium
TGCCCCCAGCCCCGATCTGGCGCAGTTTCTGGCCAAAAACCCCAATGTCCGTGTCACCGCCCGCACGCCCGAATGGTGGGCAACCCAGAAAAAACCCCGCCACCGCACCCATCAATTGCGCCAATCATGGGTGGCCACGCATTGCTATCACAACGCCCACCTAGACTGGCTGGCCCATATCGATATCGACGAATTTCTGCTGCCCACCGATGATATCGCCCATAGCTTGGCCGAAATCCCCCCCAGCACCCAAGCCCTGCGCCTGCCCCCGGTTTGCTGCTTGGCCACGCCCATGCCCCGAGCTGGGAAAATTTATGCATGCCTTCGCCTTTCGCCGCGCCCATGGCAGCTATCGTGTGCGCCCCGGCACCGCCTTTCAGCGCGGGCATTTATTGGGCTTTTTGCTTGAAAGCGAAGGGCCAGAAGCGCTGCGCGATTTTTTCACCGAGGTCTGCACCGCCACCCCAGAACTTACCGCCGCATTGGCCGCGCATCATATGCTGGTGCGGCGGCCCCTGAACCTAGACAGCGCCATCGCCCGCCATTTTGGCCCCCTACCGGCCAAAGCATGGCAGGCCCCCGAATGAGCGGCGCCACCAAATGGGGCCTTGTGGCCGCGATAAAGGCGCCCCCAGCGCAGGTTTTGGCCTTTGCCGCCCATCATTTGGCCTTGGGGGCGCACCGGCTGTTTGTGCATCTCGACGACGAAAACCAAGCCGCATTTGAGGCGCTTTCCGCCCATCCCAAATGCCGTCCCGTGCTGACAAATGCGCCCTATTGGGAAAAGCTGGGCATGAAACGGCGCGTCAAACACCAAGCGCGCCAAACCGAAAACGCCCGCCATGCCTATGGCCGTGCGGCAGGCCAAGTGGCGTGGCTGGCCCATATCGATGTGGATGAATTCCTATCCCCCCTGCCCAGTGCCGCCCCCATTGGCCAACAATTGGCCGCGCTGCCGCCGGGCTGCTTATCGGCGCGCATGCGCCCGGCCGAGGCCTTGGCGCCCCTCACACCCCAGCCCGTGACCCATTTCAAAATGCTCCACCCCGAACGCGCCACGCGCGATCGATATGCCCGCGCGCTGTGGCCCGATTATGGCGCGCATCCGAACGGTGGTTTTCTAAGTCATGTGGCAGGCAAGCTGTTTTACCGCACCGGGGTGGCGGGGCTACGCGTGCAAATCCACAACATTTTTGTGCAAGATCAGATGAACCCCGCCGAAGCCCCCCTGCCCGACACGCTGCTTCTGCATTGCCACGCCCCCAGTTGGCAGGCGTTTTTGCACCATTTCGCCTATCGCCACGCCAAAGGCTCGTATCGCGGCGAGCTGCGCCCCGGCCAGCAAGACGGCCTGACCCTGCACCAGCTGTTTGCCTACCTTCTCGACACCGGGGGCGAGGCCGCATTGCAACGGTTTTACGCCACGGTCTGCACCGCAACCCCCACCCTGTTGCACGGCCTGCAAAAGCACGGCTTGCTCTATAGCTGCCAGATGGATCTGGCACAAAAGCTGCGCCAACACTTTCCCAACGCCAGCCATTTGGCAGACATGGTGCAATAATGCCCAAACTGCGCCCCATATCCGCGCTTGGATTGACCGCGCGGGCAGTTTGCGCTATGTGCGCAGCCAAGGGATGCTACGCGGATCACGCGGGGCCAAACGGGCCTGTCCCCCCAGCTGCTACGGGCCACGACGTGTCCGTAAACAACGGAACCACATGACCAAGTTTTCCGACCTCAATCTTGACCCGAAAGTTTTAAAAGCCATCGCAGAAGCGGGCTATGAAACCCCCACCCCCATTCAAGCCGGCGCAATACCGCCCGCCCTTATGGGACGCGATGTTTTGGGCATTGCCCAAACCGGAACCGGCAAAACCGCCAGTTTTACATTGCCCATGATCACCATGTTGGCCAAGGGCCGCGCCCGTGCCCGCATGCCGCGCAGCTTGGTTTTGTGCCCGACCCGCGAATTGGCGGCACAGGTGGCCGAAAATTTCGACACCTACACAAAACACCTGAAACTGACCAAAGCGCTGTTGATCGGCGGCGTCAGCTTCAAAGAGCAAGACCAGCTGATCGACCGTGGCGTTGACGTGCTGATCGCCACACCCGGGCGCCTGCTGGACCATTTCGAGCGTGGCAAGCTGCTGCTGACCGGCGTGCAGATCATGGTTGTGGACGAGGCCGACCGCATGCTGGATATGGGTTTTATCCCCGATATCGAGCGGATCTTTAACCTAACGCCCTTTACCCGCCAGACGCTCTTTTTCTCGGCCACCATGGCGCCCGAGATTGAACGCATCACCAACACGTTCCTTTCGGCGCCAGAACGTATCGAAGTGGCGCGCCAAGCCACCGCCTCGGAAAATATCACCCAAGGCGTGGTCATATTCAAACCCAGCCGCCGCGACCGTGAGGCCAGCGAAAAACGCGCCCTGCTGCGCGCGCTGATCGAAAGCGAGGGTGCGGCCTGCAAAAACGCCATCATCTTTTGCAACCGCAAAACCGATGTCGATATTTGCGCGAAATCGCTGAAGAAATATGGCTACGATGCCGCCCCCATCCATGGCGATCTGGATCAAAGCCAGCGGATGAAAACGCTGGACCAATTCCGCGACGGCAGCTTGCGGTTCTTGTGCGCCTCGGATGTGGCGGCGCGCGGCCTTGATATTCCCAATGTCAGCCACGTGTTCAACTTCGACGTGCCCAGCCATGCCGAAGATTACGTGCACCGCATCGGGCGCACCGGGCGGGCCGGGCGCAAAGGCACGGCCTTTATGATCAGCGCACCGCACGACGAAAAGAATTTCGCCGCCATCGAAGCGCTGGTGCAAACGCAAATTCCCCGCATCGCAATCCCCGGCGCCCAGCCAGAACCTGCTGCCGCCCAAGACGCAGATGCCAACCAGCCAGACAGCCCGCGCGAGGCGCGCAAACCCCGCAGCCGGGGTGGGCGTGGGCGCAACCGCGACGAGGCGGCAAAGCCACAGGTGCAAGACACCGCACCCCCCGCAATGGCACAGGCCCCTGCACAGCCCCAGCCCGACCCTGAAGCCGAGGCAAAACCACACCCCCGCCATTCCGAGCGTGGCCACGCAGACAAAAACAACCGTGGCCGCGACCGTGGCGAACGCAGCGACCGTGGCGACCGTGGCGAACGCGACGTCCGGGGCCGGCGTGACGATCACAAAATCGTCGGCATGGGCGATCATCTGCCGGGCTTTATTGCGCTCAGCTTTGACCAGCGCCGCACCGGGTAATCCCGTAAGACACTAGAAAAAAACAAAAAGCCTCGCATCACGCGGGGCTTTTTGCGATTTATCCATATCTGGATCGCTTAGGACAGGCGGCTGATCACCACGGTTACCTCGGGCTTTTTGCCAATCTCATCTTGGGTCGATTGCCGCGTGATCTTTTTCAAACCATCTTCCAGCTTGTCATCATCTGCCAGCACCTTGGCACCCGCCCGGCGCATGTATTGATCAAGATCTTCTTCTAGCACATCTACCAGCGGCGCTTTTGATCGCCCGGTTTCTGCCAGCCCGCGTATCTCGCACCATGGTTCGCCCAAGGGTTCGTTGTCTTCGTCCAAGATCACCGACACCATGATATGCCCGTTCAGCGCCATGCGCAGACGGTCACGCACAATGCCATCCAGCGCCCCCACCTGCACCGACCCATCCAGATAGGTGCGCCCGGTTTCCACATAGCCTGCCACGCTGGGGGCATTGCCAGACAGGTTCACAATCATCCCGTTCACCGCCAAAATCGATTGGCAGCCATTCTCGGCCGCCAGCCGGGTGTGGGCGCGCAAATGGCGATGTTCGCCATGCATGGGCACCACGGTTTGCGGCTTCATCAGCTTGTGCATCTGGTCCAGATCGGGGCGGTTGGCATGGCCTGAAACATGGTAGCGCCCGCTGTTGTCATCCACCACATCCACGCCCATTTCCGACAATTGGTTCATAATGCGGATCACACCGCGTTCGTTACCCGGAATGGTTTTCGAGGAAAACAGAAACAAATCGCCGTCTTTCAGGCTGACACCTTGGTATTTGCCATTGGCCAGCTGCGCACTGGCGGCACGGCGTTCGCCTTGGCTGCCCGTGACCAGCAGCATCACGTTTTCCCGCGGCAAGTGGCCCACATCTTCGGGCGAAATCACGCTTGGGAAATCTTTCAACACGCCTGTGGCCACAGCCGCCTCGATCATGCGGCGCATCGCGCGCCCCATCAAGCAAACCGAACGCCCGGCGCGCTGGCCCGCCTCGGCCAAGGTTTTCAGGCGCGCCACGTTGCTGGCAAATGTTGTGGCCACCACCATGCCGCGCGCATCTGCGATCAGGGTTTCGATATCGCCGCCAATGCTTGATTCCGAGCGCCCCGGCTCGGGCGAGAATACATTGGTCGAATCGCACACCAGCGCCTTTACGCCATGCGCCGCCACCGCGCCCCACAGCTCGGGGTCCCACGCCTCGCCCACGATGGGCGCGCGATCAAGTTTGAAGTCGCCCGTATGCACGATGCGCCCATCGGGGCTGTCGATCACAAGGCCGCTGGATTCGGGGATCGAATGGCTAATGGGCAAAAAACCCACCGTAAACGGCCCAGCTTTTACCGTTTCGGGCCATGCCGACACGGTTTTCACCACCTTGTCCGAAAACCCGTATTCGCCCAGCTTTTGACGCGCCAAATGCGCGGTAAAGGCGCGGGCATATACCGTAGGGGCGCCCAGACGTTCGAACAAATGGCCCACTGCGCCCAAATGGTCTTCGTGGGCATGGGTGATAAACACCGCTTCGATTTGCGTCTTTCGCGCCTCTAGCCATGCAACATCGGGCAGGATCAAATCCACCCCCGGTGTGCCGTCCATATCGGGAAACGTCACCCCCAGATCCACCACGATCAGACGCTCCTGATCTTGTGGGCCATAGCCGTAGACGTAACAATTCATCCCGATTTCACCGGCACCGCCGAGGGGAAGATAGATCAAGCGCGCGCTGCTCATTGCTGTGCGTGTTCCTTATTATAGTTATGAATAACGGTCAGCCCATGCATGGTCAGATCGTCTTCGATTGTGTCAAACAGGCTTTGTGCCTGCGCGAAAAGCGGCGCCAAACCGCCTGTGCCGATCACTTTCATCGGCTTGCCATATTCAGCCTTGATACGCGAGGTAATACCTTCGATTAGGCCGATATACCCCCAAAAAACCCCAGATTGAATGCAAGCCACGGTATTTGTGCCAATAATCCGCTCGGGCTGGCTGATATCTACATGTGGCAGGGCCGCAGCCCCCATATGCAGCGCCTCTAGGCTTAGGTTCACGCCCGGGGCAATCACCCCCCCCACATAGGCGCCATCGGCGGCAACCACGTCGAAATTGGTGGCCGTGCCAAAATCCACCACAACCACATTGCCGCCATGGCGGTCAAACGCGCCCGCCGCGTTGGCCAGCCGGTCGGGGCCCACTTGGGTGCCCGGGTCTACCCGCGGGATATGGGGCAGCAGGCATTCCGGCTTGCCCACCACCAGGGGGCGGCAATTGAAAAACCTGTCGGCAAATACCCGCAGGTTCCACACCACGCGCGGCACTGTCGATGCGATCACCACATCGGTGATATCGGCATCGATCCCGTAATGCTGCACCAATGTGGTGAACCACGTAAAATAGGCATCCGCCGTGCGCCCATGATGGGTAGAGGTGCGCAGCGTGCACAGCCATTTTTCCCCATCCCAAATGGAAAACACCGTGTTGGTGTTGCCACAATCAATTGCCAGAAGCATTGTCAGCCCCCTTCCCAGAAAACATCGGCCGCAGCGATGGCCTGCCGCCCTTGTGCCGTGTGAAGAACCAAGTTTCCAGTGTCGTCAATGGTTTCAAAAGTGCCTGTGAAACTATCGCGCATGGTGCGGGCGGTGATCACATCGCCCAACCGTGCCGCACGTTGCAGCCATGCCCTGCGTATGGGCGCAAAGCCTGCCTGCTGAAATTGCCGGTCTAACGCGGCAAAATGCTGTGCCAATGTGGTCAAAAACGCCTCGGCGGGTATCAGCAGGCCCGTTTGCGCCGCCAAAGCCACCGGGCGCAGCGCCCCGCCTTCTAGCTGTTCACCCTCGGGGGCATGGGCCAAGTTTACCCCAATGCCAATAACCAAGGTCAGCCCATCGCGCGCACTGCCGGTGCTTTCCAGCAAAATGCCCGCCAATTTGCCACCATCCAACAGCACGTCATTTGGCCATTTCAGCGAAAACCGCGATGGCTCGCACGTCAGCGCGCTGCAGGCCTCGCACAGCGCAAGCGAGGCAACAAAAGAATAAAGCGCCGCATGTTCAGGCCCACCGGCGGGGCGCAGCACAAGGCTGGCGGCGAAATTTCCCACGGGGTCAGCCCAAGCGCGGCCACGGCGGCCGCGGCCACGGGTCTGGCGATGGGCAAACACCCATGTCGGCCCTGCCATTTCCGGCGCGCGGCGCAGGCCTTCGGCATTGGTGCTGTCGATCTCGGGCAATATCACGCGTGCATACAGTTCAGGCCAGCCCATCACGCCACCCCCGCAAACGCGTGCGGCCCCCAATACGGGAGCCGCAAAAGCCGTTTGCCGATATGTGCCTTAGTTGACAAGCGTCGCAGCGGCCGCAGCGGCCACGCTTCCTAGGCCAAACATATTGACCACGCCCACCACCATAACCAAGGCAGAGCCCATCAAGCACACCCAAAGCACGGGCGCGCGCGCGGTTTGCAAGGTTTCACCTTCGGCGCCGAAATACATAAAGAACACGATCCGCAGATAGTAAAAGGCACCAATAGCCGATGCCACGGCCGAGGCCACAACCAGCCACACCATATCCACCTCTAGCGCGGCTTGCCACACGCCCAGCTTGGCAAAAAAGCCCAGCATAGGTGGCACACCGGCCAAGCTGAACAGCAGCACCAGCAGCGCCAGCGCGCGCGCGGGTTCGCGTTTGGCATATAGGTTCAGCGCGGAAATATCGGTCACCGGTTGGCCATCTTTTTCCATCGCCAGAATGAACGCAAAAGTGCCGATATTCATGGTGACGTAAATGGCCATATAGGTCAGCATCGATTGCACGCCCAGGGCGGTGCCTGCGGCCAAACCAATCATCGCGTAGCCCATATGCGCAATCGAGGAAAACGCCATCAGGCGCTTGATATTGGTTTGCCCAATGGCCGCCACGGCGCCCAAAAACATCGACAATACCGACAGCATCGCGATGATCTGGCCCCAGTCATGGCTGACACCGCCAAAGGCATCGTGCAGCACACGGGCAAAAAGCCCCATGGCCGCCACTTTTGGCGCGGTGGCAAAAAACGCGGTCACTGGGGTTGGGGCGCCCTCGTACACATCGGGTGTCCACATATGAAAGGGAACAGCGGAAATTTTAAACGCCAAGCCCGCCACCATGAACGACAGGCCAAACAGCAGGCCCAGCGGGGTGTAGCCCTCGCCGGCGGTGGCGATGATGCCGCTAAACAGCGTGGTGCCGGCAAAACCATAAACCAGCGAGGCGCCATACAGCAGCAAGCCAGACGACAACGCGCCCAGCACGAAATATTTCAAACCGGCTTCGGTAGATTTCACGCTGTCGCGGCGGAAAGCGGCAATGACATACAGCGCCAGCGATTGCAGCTCTAACCCCATGTAAAGCGCAATCAAATCGCCAGCAGAGACCATCACCATCATACCCACCGTGGCCAAGGCCACCAGCACCGGGTATTCAAAGCGCGCCAGCCCGCGACGGGCCATGTAATCTTGGCTCATCACCAGCACCACGGCGCCGCTTAGCAAGATGGTCACCTTGGCGAAACGGGCAAAGCCATCGTCGTGGAACATGCCACCAAAGGCCACATTGGTGCCCTGCCCCGACAGCGCGATCCACATCGCCACCAGCGCCATCACAGCAGCGGTCAGCCATGTCAGCGCGCCGCTCAACCGGTCTTTACCAGTGTAGACCGCCCCCAAAAGCGCCAGCATCGCATACACGCTGATGACGATCTCTGGCAAAATGACATTCAGATCAGCCTGGATCATTGTCTTCGGCTCCTTAGTGGGATGCGGCCACTTGGGTGGCGGCGCGTGCGCCCTCGCCCAAAGCCGTTTCATAATTCTGGATCAGCGCCTCGACCGAGGGGCCAATGATATCGGTAACCAAGCTGGGATAGACACCCAGCAGCAGGGTCATCACCACCAATGGCGCAAAGATGGCGCGCTCGCGGCGGGTCATGTCTGTGATGGCTTTCAGGCTTTCCTTGATCAGATCGCCCATCACCACACGGCGATACAGCCACAGCGCATAAGCGGCCGACAAAATCACGCCCGATGTGGCCACGGCCGCCACCCAGGTATTGACCTGGAAGATGCCCATCAATGTCAGGAATTCACCCACAAACCCCGAGGTGCCCGGCAAGCCCACATTCGCCATGGTGAAGAACATGAAGATCAGCGCATAGGCAGGCATGCGGTTGACCAAGCCACCATAGGCATCAATCTCGCGGGTGTGCATGCGGTCGTAGATTACGCCCACGCACAAAAACAGCGCCCCCGAGATAAAGCCGTGGCTCAGCATCTGAAAGATCGCGCCATCAATGCCTTGTTGGTTGGCGGCGAAAATGCCCATCGTCACATAGCCCATATGCGCCACCGACGAATAGGCGATCAGCTTTTTCATGTCTTCTTGCACCAGCGCCACCAGCGAGGTGTAGACAATCGCAATCGCAGACATCCACAACACCAGCGGCGTCATCACCTCGGCGCCGATGGGGAACATCGGCAGCGAAAAGCGCAAAAACCCGTAGCCACCCATTTTCAGCAAAATAGCCGCCAGCACGACCGACCCCGCGGTGGGGGCCTGAACGTGGGCATCTGGCAACCATGTATGCACCGGCCACATCGGCATTTTCACAGCGAAACTGGCGAAGAAGGCCAAAAACAGCAGGGTTTGCATACCGCCCACAACATGCACGCCCAAGACGCTGATATCGCCACTGGCAAAGCTATGCGTCATCAGCGCCACATCGCCCCCACATGCGGCAATGCAGGTGGTGCCCGCATCGGCAAACATCGCCACCATCGCCACCAGCATCAAAACCGAGCCAAGGAAGGTGTAGAGGAAGAATTTGAACGAGGCATAGATGCGGTTTTTACCGCCCCAGATGCCAATAATCAGGAACATCGGGATCAGCCCTGCCTCGAAGAACAGGTAAAACAGCACCAGATCCAACGCCATGAACACGCCCAGCATCAGCGTTTCCAGCAGCAAAAAGGCGATCATATATTCCTTGACGCGCGTGGTTACATCCCAGCTGGCGGCAATCACCAAAGGCATCATGAAAGTGGTCAGCATAACAAACAGCACGCTGATCCCATCCACACCCATGCGGTATTTCAGGCCCAGCAGCCATTCGCGTTCTTCCACAAACTGAAACGCGGTGTTTTGCGGGTCAAACTGCGCCAAAATGAACAACGACACCAAAAAGGTTGCCCCCGTGGCCAGCAGCGCCAGCCATTTGGCATTGCGCTGCGAGGCGGCATCTTCGCCGCGCAGGAACACGGCCAAGATCAGGGCCGCCAGCGCCGGAATGAAGGTGACGATGGAAAGAAGGTTGTCCATTAGTGCGCACCCCCGGTGAGCGACATCCACGTCACCAGCACCGCAATGCCGATGACCATCCAGAATGCATAAGTAAAGATGTAGCCAGATTGCGCGCGCCCAGCCAAACGGGTGAAGAAGGGAATAACGCCCATCGCAACCCCGTTGATCGACCCGTCAATCACCGCGCCATCGCCGCGCTTCCACAGGAAGGCGCCAATCTTTTTGGCCGGCTGCACAAAGAGGAAATCGTAGATTTCATCGAAATACCATTTGTTCAACAAGAACAGATACAGCGGGCGTTGGGTTTCGGCCAAACGCTTGGGCATCTCGGGGTTGATGATGTAAAACCAAAGCGCCACGAAAAACCCGATCAACATGGCAATAAAGGGACTGACCTTTACCCATTTGGGCGCGTGGTGGGCATCCTCCATCACGGTGTTGCCGGGGGCCATGAAAATCGCGCCTTGGGGGGCTTGGCCATGGGCCATTGCCGCAGCGTCGTGGCCGGGGGTGCCAGCTGTGCCAGTGTCGGCGTGTTTGGTGGTGCCCCCATGCGCGGCATCGCCGCCCGCGTCTGTGGTATGCGCGGTTTCACTGGCGTGGCGCTGGGCCATGCCAAAAAATTTGGTCGCGCCGTCATGATCGAAGAAATCTTTCTTCCACACCATGCCTGCGAAAACCGCCCCGATGGCCAGCACACCCAAAGGCACCAGCATGACGGTGGGGCTTTCATGGGCATGTTCATGGGTATGTTTGTCGCCGCGCGGCGTGCCAAAAAATGTCAGGAACATCAGGCGCCAGCTGTAGAAACTGGTAAAGAGCGCAGCAATGACCAACATCCAGAAGGCATAGCCACCTTGCGTGCCCGCCCATGCGCTTTCGATGATGGCATCTTTCGACAAGAACCCAGCAAACCCGATATAGGTTAGCGGAATGCCCACACCGGTAATGGCCAGCGTGCCGATCATCATCGCCCAATAGGTATAGGGCAGCTTTTTGCGCAGCCCGCCGTAATTGCGCATATCTTGCTCGTGATGCATCCCGTGGATGACCGAACCTGCGCCCAAAAACAGCATCGCTTTGAAAAACGCATGCGTCAGCAGGTGGAACATGGCCACCGAATAGACGCCAACACCCGCCGCCACGAACATATAGCCCAGCTGGCTGCAGGTCGAATAGGCGATCACGCGTTTGATGTCGTTTTGCACAAGGCCCACGGTGGCGGCAAAAAATGCCGTTGTGGCGCCCAGATAGACGATAAAGGTTTTCGCCTCGGGCGCGTATTCATAAAGCGGCGACATCCGGCACACCAAAAACACGCCCGCCGTCACCATGGTTGCGGCGTGAATAAGCGCCGAAACCGGGGTTGGGCCTTCCATCGCGTCGGGCAACCATGTGTGCAAAATCAGCTGCGCCGATTTGCCCATCGCGCCGATGAACAGCAAAACCGCCAGCAGGTTTGCCGCGTTCCATTCGCCCCACAAAAACGCCAGTTGCGTGTCAGCCAACTGCGGGCCTGCGGCAAATACCGTGTCAAAATCGATCGAGTCGGTCAGGTAAAACAGGCCAAAGATACCCAAGGCAAAGCCAAAATCGCCAACCCGGTTCACCACAAACGCCTTGATCGCGGCCGCATTGGCCGAAGGCTTTTTGTAATAAAACCCAATCAGCAGGTACGAGGCCACGCCAACCCCCTCCCAGCCAAAGAACATCTGCACCAGGTTATCAGAGGTAACCAGCATCAGCATGGCAAAGGTGAAGAACGACAGATACGCAAAAAAGCGCGCTTTATAATGCTCGTGATGGCCCCAGTTATCGTCATGGGCCATGTAGCCAAAGCTATAAAGATGCACCAAGGCCGAAACACTGGTCACAACGATCAGCATGATCGCGGTAAGCCGGTCTAGGCGGATGGCCCAAGCCGTATCCAGCGTGCCCGAGCGGATGAAATCTAGAATATGGATCTGCTGCACAACGCTGGCATCCAGCGTCAAGAACACCACCCAAGACAGCAAGCAAGACAAAAACAACAGCCCCGTTGCCACCCATTGCGCGGCGGTTTCGCCGATCATACGCCAGCCAAAACCGGCGATAAGCGCGCCAATCAAGGGCGCGAAAAGAATGATCTGAGCCATGATCTTAGCCTTTCATCACGTTGACGTCTTCGACGTCAATTGTGCCACGATTGCGGAAGAAGCAGACCAAGATGGCAAGGCCAATGGCCGCTTCGGCGGCGGCAACGGTCAGCACGAACAGCGTGAACACCTGACCCACCAGATCGCCCAAAAAGCTTGAGAACGCCACCAAGTTGATATTCACCGATAGCAAGATCAGCTCGATGCTCATCAACAAGATGATCACGTTCTTCCGGTTCAGGAAGAGCCCGAAAATCCCGATGACGAACAACATCGCCGCCACGGTTAGGTAATGCTCAAGTCCGATCATTCTTCTGTCCCATCGTCTTTGCAGGTCTGGTGCGGCGCCAGCACCCCGGGCCGCCCATCGTTTTACTGTCAGGCGTCACAGGCCCTGCCCCGGCTTCACGTCGCGCAGTTCCATCGCCTTGGCCGGATCACGGTAGATCTGGGCCAGAATATCTTGGCGTTTCACATCGGTGCGGTGGCGCAGCGTCAGCACGATTGCCCCGATCATCGCAACCAGCAAGATCAAGCCAGATAGCTGGAAGGCCAGAAAATACTGATCATAGAGCAACATGCCCAATGCAGCGGTGTTTTCCAGCTGGTCAGGCGTTACAGCGCCACGGGCCGCGCGGGCGCTGTCGGTAATTTCCCAGCTGCCATAGGCCATGCCAAATTGCATCAACAGCACCAGCCCGATCAGCAGCGCCAGTGGCATGTATTTGGCCATCTCTGCCTTTAGCTCGGCAAAATCGACATCCAACATCATCACCACAAACAAGAACAACACAGCCACAGCGCCCACATAGACGATGATCAACAGCATCGCCACAAATTCGGCGCCAAGCAGCACAAACAGCCCTGCAGAGGATAGGAAAGCCAAAATAAGCCACAAAACCGAATGCACCGGGTTGCGGCTGATCACGGTCATCAGACCGCCGGCAATCACGCAGATTGCAAAGAGGTAGAAAGCCAGTGCAACAACGCTCATTTCGTTTTGTCCTCTTTTTCGTCCATCGCCTCGCGCGCAAGCGACATGGCGCGGGTCATGGCAGGGATACCGGCAAACATCGACATTTGTGCGATGGTTTCGGCAATTTCATCTTTTGTGGCCCCCGCCTCTAGCGCGTGGCGCACGGTCATGCGTAGGGCGCTGTCGGCTTGGGCGCCTTGCATTGTCATTCCCGCAATCGTCAGCAACAGGCGGGTTTTCGCATCCAGCCCTTCTTTGCTGATGCCGCGGCCAAAGGCCATTTCCATCACCTCTTTGGGCATGGTTGGCCACAGCTTTTCAAACCCCTGCGGCGAGAACGACTCGAGCGCGGGGTTAAACGCCTTGGCCATTTCTTGGGCCTGCTGCATCATCAGCTCTAGCGGGGTTTTGGGGGCGTTCATCGGTAGGGTGCATCCAGTTCAAGATTGCGCGCAATCTCGGCTTCCCAGCGCTCGCCATTGGCCAACAGTTTGTCCTTGTCGTAAAACAGCTCTTCGCGGGTTTCCGTGGCGAATTCGAAATTCGGCCCCTCGACAATGGCATCCACCGGGCAAGCCTCTTGGCAGAAACCGCAATAGA
Source organism: Paracoccaceae bacterium (assembly GCA_009924775.1). Taxonomy (GTDB): domain Bacteria; phylum Pseudomonadota; class Alphaproteobacteria; order Rhodobacterales; family Rhodobacteraceae; genus CAJXSO01. The sequence goes on from RFQY01000061.1 coordinate 13,324, forward strand.
TGCATTTCGTCATGTCGATATCATAGCGCGTGGTGCGGCGGCTGCCGTCTTCGCGCGGCTCGGCATCGATGGTGATGGCCTGTGCGGGGCAGATGGCCTCGCACAGTTTGCACGCGATGCAGCGCTCTTCGCCATTGGGGTAGCGGCGCAGCGCGTGCTCGCCCCGAAAGCGCGGGCTTAGCGGGCCTTTTTCATGCGGATAGTTCACCGTGGCCTTGGGGGCGAACATGTATTTCAGCCCCAGCTTGAACCCTTTGAACACATCAGCCAGCAGGAAATACCCGGCGGCGCGTTTGTAATCGATCTGCGTCATCCGTTAGCCCCCCACGGTCCAGCGGGCAAATGTGCCCCAGAACCAGTCAAATTTTGCGGCAAACGCCACGAAAACCACCCAAAACAGCGACATCGGCAGGAACACTTTCCAGCCCAAGCGCATCAATTGGTCGTAGCGGTAGCGCGGTGTGATGGCCTTCACCATGGCAAAGAGGAAGAACACAAAGACCATCTTTGCGACCATCCACAAAATGCCATCAGGCAGCCCCGGAATGGGCGACAGCCAGCCGCCAAAGAACAGCAGCGTCACCAGCGCGCACATCAGCACAACCGCGGTCAATTCACCGATCATGAACAGCAAAAACGGGGTCGAGCTGTATTCAACCTGATAGCCCGCCACCAATTCCGATTCCGCCTCGGGCAGATCGAACGGCGGGCGGTTGGTTTCTGCCAATGCCGAGATAAAGAACAAAAACAGCATGGGCAAATGCGGCAACCAATACCAGCTAAACAGCCCCATATCGCCATCTTGCGCCCGCACGATATTGGTCAGGTTCATCGACCCGGTGGAAATGATCACGCCGATGATGATCAAGCCGATCGACACCTCGTAAGAAATCATCTGCGCCGCCGATCGCAGCGAACCCAAGAACGGGTATTTCGAGTTCGAGGCCCACCCGCCCATGATCACGCCATAGACCTCAAGCGAGGAAATGGCGAAGATATACAAGATGGCCACATTGATATCGGCCACAACCCAGCCATCGTTGAACGGCACCACCGCCCAAGCGATTAGCGCCATCACAAGGCTAATCATTGGCGCCAGCAAAAACACCGCCCGGTCTGCCCCGGCAGGAAAGACAACTTCTTTGACGATATATTTCAGGAAATCGGCGAAACTTTGCAGCAGGCCAAACGCGCCCACCACATTGGGGCCTTTGCGCATTTGCACAGCCGCCCAGATTTTGCGGTCGGCATACATCAAGAAGGCCAGCGCCACCAGCAGAGGTACGATTACGGCCAAAACCTGTGCGACGATGACAAGCAACATGCCTAGGTAAGTATTGGTAAAGAATTCCGCCATTGTTGTCCTCACACCGTCGGTATTCTGTTCTCGAGACAGGATGCCACCACGACTTCTGCGTCGATGGTGCGCGCCCCACGAGGCAATGCAGCCGAGATCAAATAGACCGCGTCTGCCGCATATACCCCTTCGGATTCGGTCACGCCCGTGCGCACATGGCGCGCAAAGCCGTAGCCGCGGATCAGCGCATATTGCGCCGCCGCACATTCTGCATAGGCCACCGCATCTTGTTCAGAACGCGGGCGCTCTATGCGCACGATAAAATTCACCAAATCCCCATCCAACAGGCGGGTTTCCACCCCCCCATAGACGGGGGCATCGGCACCCGCACCCAGGCCAGTACCGGCCTGGCTGCAGCCACCGACCGCGCAGGCAACCGCCAGCGCCAGGGGCGATATGATCACCCGTTTGCCCATTATTCGGCCGCTACCTTCAGGCTGCGCGCCTTTTGCCCGGCGCTGAGTTCGGCCATCAACTGGCTGGCGCGGGCAATCGGGTTG